>NZ_JBIWEU010000009.1:0-255952 GCF_044762675.1 Peribacillus sp. NPDC096448
TTAGCAACTATGAGCCTTGTGATGAATAACCCTGAGTTTAAAGCCGTCCATTCCCATAATGTGAAGGTAAAGAAGATAAAGAAAATGAAATCAATCATGAAACTGATAGGTAAACTAGCAAGGATTTTTGTAGGAATAGCACGACGAAACGAGTCTTATTGTCCAAAAAAAGTCCAAGTATCAATCCCTTTAGCAGCATAGAAATAAAACATTAGTTATATAAAAAGTATCATTTTATAATAGTCAACTTTAATTTTGAATGTTGTCTTATTCGTAGGATTTCAAATATGTACGGAGTACCAGGTTTCTTGAACAAAAGGGCACTGTGACCCATCAGGTTAGCATAACTGGCCTTCCACCCCTTGGATAGGCATGACGAAGGAATGAGAGGGCGATTGACCCGTTGAGACATGGGAGGGAAAGCCTCCAGGGGCGGCGTGGAGATGTACATTATATGGTAAAATATGGAGTGATAACTGACTCCTTTATTTAACTATGCCTTCACGAAGCCTAACTGATCTGAACTCATTTCATTTACCCATAAGTCTAATTAAAAGGGTTATGAAATCCTGCGAATAAGTGAGCATTCGAGAGATATTCGCATCAAACTGAGGGAGTTCAAGAGGAAAATTATCGAGAAATATAGAAACTAGTATTTACTACTTATGTGGGAGGATCTGTATGAAAAAGAAGATTTACATTGTCAGACATTGTGAAGCACAGGGGCAACCTTCGGAATCTCAATTAACAGAAAAAGGTTCGAAACAAGCGAAATATTTAGTTGATTTCTTCAGTAATGCAAAAATTGACCGAATAATATCGAGTCCCTTTTTGCGTGCTATTCAATCAGTAGAACCATTAAGTGAGAAAACAAATATTAAAATAGAGATTGATGAACGCCTCTCAGAACGAACACTAAGCACAACGGACTTACCTGATTGGTATGAAAAACTAAAAGCAACATTTAATGATATGGAATTAAAATATGAAGGAGGAGAGTCAAGCCAAGAAGCGATGAATCGAATCGTAGATGTTGTAGAAGAAGTCTTTAAAAGTGGGACTGAAAACACAGTAATCGTCAGTCACGGAAATATAATATCCTTACTTTTAAAGAATTATAATCGTGACTTTGATTTTGAGAGTTGGGAAAACCTTAGTAATCCTGACGTTTTTCAAATAAACTGTATTAATAATGAAGTGATCTTGGAACGTATATGGGATGAAGATAAAATGAATGGGTGTAGCGTGATCCTCTAGTAAGTATCGCGCAAATAAGATACTTGAAGGGAAAGTCTTATGCAAATTATTAGTGTTAGAGAACATCCAGAGTATAAAGAAAAAGCAATAAAGTATTTTCAGTGCAAATGGGCAAACGAAAACAGTATGAAAGTATATGAGGACTGTATTACACACAGCATAACAACGGATAGTCCATTTCCTATTTGGTATTTAATGGAGGATTCTGGTGAAGTTATTGGCTGCGCAGGTCTTATTAGCAATGATTTTATTAGTCGTATGGATTTATGGCCTTGGATATGTGCCCTTTATATTGAAAATAGTTATCGTGGTAGGTCTTTAGGCAAAGAGCTACTTAAACGTGCTAAAGCTGATGCTGAAAAACCAGGATTCAATAAAGTTTTCCTTTGTACTGACCACATTGGATACTATGAAAAATACGGATTTACTTATATAGGTGACGGATACCATCCTTGGGGAAGTAGTTCAAGAATTTATGAGAGCAATAACTAAAATAATCATGTTTCAGGTTAGCGATTATTCAATAATCGCTTTTCTTAATGAACTAACGGGGCAGATTAGTTCCATAAAGAAATGGATTATTTTACACTTATGAATAATTACTCTTTATTGTTATTATTTTCTTAAAGGTTCAAATAATTTTAATTTAATATCGTTAATTCACCATTAAGGAATGTGATTTACTGTGAGAGCAATAAATACAATTACTTCGTTACAAAGTTATTAATTTTTTTCTCTATTAATACATATATTTGTTTTTATGCAAAAGACAAAACAGAAGGCATAGTTACTGCCTGTATAGGTATCTTTCTAGTGATTTTAGTGGAAACTATTGGATTTATTCTAGATAAAAAGCAAAGGTAATAGGGTGGGATTTTTAGTGCAACGTGAAAAGTGTCCTTGTTGTGGCTTTCCAACATTGGAAGAGCGTGGGATTTATGATATATGTGAACTTTGTAATTGGGAAGATGATGGACAAGACGATCCATATGCAAATCAAGTTTGGGGTGGTCCAAATGGGGATTCCTCTCTTACAGAAGCAAGAAGAAATTTTAAAGAAAATCTCATTATGTATAGAGATAGAAGAAATATATTTACTCAAACTGATAAAGAAATTGAAGCAAAAAAGTCTTTAATAAGTGCGTTCGTTGAATTAGGCAAGTGTGAACCAGATTCGTTAGAATATAAGGCACTTTGGAACAAAATAAAGTCTTACGAGAAGGTTTTATTAGAAGTCTCTAAATGAACTAACGGTGCGTTAGCAGAAGACCGGAGCTGTCTTTAAGGCAGCTTTTTCTTTGTGCAACTATCGGGGAAGGTTAGTTCATTACAGTATATAATACGAGTAGACTTTGATTTAGATGGAGGAGATAAAATAATGCGTTCATTTTTGAGAAAAGAATTTTGGGAAGACAGAAATAAACCTATTCTGTTTATACAGTGGGCATTGATAATCTTAGCAGTAATATTATATTTCCAATCTTATGACAGTATAGAGTATTTTTACTCTGGAATTTTAAGATTAATTGCAGGAATAATCACCCTTCTAACAGGAATTGAAAACTATATTGTTTTAAAAAAAGAATATATATTTTGGTTCATCCTAACGATAATGTTTTGTGGAATGGGTATAGACAAATTAATGAACTAACGATGCGTTATTTTTTATATTAGGGGCTGATCATCAGCTCTTTTTTTTATGGAACTATCTGGGCAGGTTAGTTCCATAAGAAATGATATTTATATGTTAATAATACAAACAAGATATTGAAAAGATTAAAAATAAAAGAAGAAAATTTACTATAGGGGTCTACACATTGCCATCAATTTAAAGTTTTGTAGTACCCTAGAACGAAATTTTGGACTCGGGCTTATGGTAGGACTCCTATTAGAAGTTGTATTTTAGTAAGAATTAATTAAAATTGTAAATGAAAGGGATTTTATTGTGGATTTAAGGCAATGGTAGGTTGGTAAAGATAAAACCTCCATTAAAATAATAAATTTCATTCTAAAATCTTTTGACCAAAGGAGGAACTTAAATGTATCGAAAAATTATGATTTTTCTTTCCCTGTATTTTATAAGTGCTTTTATTCTTTATTTTGTAATTGAGAAAACATCTTTTTTATTACCAGCAATCTTCCTTGGAGCATTAGCAGCACTAATCTTTTTAATAGGTTATCTTGCTTATTATTATTACACAAAAAAACAACAAAACAATTAATAAGAAAATAGTACATCATCCATCTAAATCTCACTTTATTTTACATAAAAGTAAGATTTTTTAGTTCTTTGATTTATACTATAATAGTATGTTAAAAACTAGGAGGCTATTTATGTTTAAAAAAGTATGTATGTCAATGATGACCCTTGTTATGGTAGGTGGTGTTTCTGCTTCTTTTGCTAATGCTGAGACCCCTGAACCACAAAATGACAAGATCGATGAAGCTAGAGAGTATATCCTAAAAAAGTAAGGAGGAAACTATAAATTTTCTTGAAGATTTACAAAAAGTAAATCCTACTTTAGAAAATGTAGAAAAGACAATTGATAATGTGTGCTACCCATAAAGGGTACGACAGTCGGTGGTACACCGTGGTCGTCGGAGTCAGACTAACGGATGGGCTCAAAGGCACCATAGTTCATCGACCTTCCTCTCCCAGCCGTAGAATTAGTATTGACGGTTCTGAACCATTTTTATTCTCTGTGGTGAAGCGCTGATTTTTGCGCTTCATGGATGGCTAACGGGTGCGTTAGCAGAAGATCTGGACTATTGGTAATTATATATGCTTATGATGCTGTTTAAGGAGTGAGATAAAATAATAAATTTATTAAGCTTTTCAAAAGTGAAGATATTAAAACTATCTGTTCATGCATTGTTAATAGGTGTTTTATTAACTTTAGTTAGTTTAATTGTCAATGATGTTATTTCAATTATTTTGAATGAAAGAATTACCTTGAATTTAATTTTTATTCATTTAATTATGGTTTTTTGGGTTTTGTGGGCAATACAAAATACAAAATATCAGAAATGATGAACTTGAGTTTAGTTAAATAAAGCATTTGTTATTCAGCTAACGGGTGCCTTACTTTCTCCAAGCTGTTGCACTCTCAAATACTGTTTCGGCATCTAGCGCTTCTCGGCCCATATTAGCAACTTCTTTTACTCTCTCGTAAAAAGCTTCATATTCTTGTTCCTGATAGTCTATCGAAAACATCATGTTCAGGAACCCCATGATCTGGCATTTTCGGCTTCGCTTGATAATTAGCAACAATTTCTCCAAGGTGAGCATAATTCCTTCAGCAACGGAATCTATTGCTTCAGGAAAACTTTGACCAATCAGATGTTCTAATGGGGAACTTTTCGGCTGTTTTCCTTCAGGATCGTCAATTCGGCGCCACCATTTTAGTGCCTTTACAAGATTGACATAATGTTTATTAAATTGTACTTTGGAATGTGGACGTTGCTTGGTTCGTAATGTAAACATTCACAGGGTATAGACAGGGGGATAATTATGAATGTTATTCAAACCTGGGATCATGAAGTAATTGCAAAATTAAATCGAAATGTTCACAATTTGCATGCAAAACTATATCCTAAGTATTTTAAGGAATATAATTATAATGCAATGAAAGAAACCTTCAAAAGTTTGGTTAAAAATAACAGTTTTGTTTTTCTAGTTATAAAAGATCATGAAGTACCAATCGGTTACGCATGGATTGAAATTAAAAACTATCCTGAAAGTGCTTTTAAAAATGAGTATAAATCAGTATATGTGCATCAGCTTAGTATCGTTGAAAGTCAGGCCAATAAAGGCTACGGTAAAAAACTAATGAATGAGGTCTATGAAATTGCTAAAAAGAATGATATAGATTTAATTGAACTGGATTATTGGTTTGAAAACATAGCAGCAAAAGAGTTTTATAAGAAACAAAATTTTAAAAAGTATAGGGAGTTTGCATTTAGACAGTTGTAAATCCTTTGTAAGACAATTCAAGAGGTTGAAGGAATTAATAAAAAAACCCCGATTCGGGGGTTTTTTAATTAATATCTTAACATTCTCCTCGAATAACTGGGGGGTTGAGGAACTCCACAAACAAAGCTTTGGGAATAACACTCTTTCACGATACTTCGGGTATGCGGTATATATGTGTTGAAGTGTTTATTCACGGTAGTTGTATGTGTCGGGTGAAAAACTGGAATCACAGTGTTAATGACATTGGTTTTAACATATTGCTTGGTCGGGGAGGTTTGAGATGGATTATATTGAGTAGGCATTCTGTGAGGTGGGCAATATTGTGGTGGACATTGACCGCCTTTCGGATGCCCCCAGGGCTTATTATACATTTAAACACCTCCTGGATTTTTTTTGAAAGTCATTATTAGTTTATGATAATAAATGATAAAGGGACTGGTATAAATGCCTTTATCAAATATATTGATTAAACACTAATTTGAACGAATTTGGGCAATCGCTTGACGAACAAATGACTTGTGTCTTTTCCGCCATTTATTTTCCTTGCTCTTTTCCAAGCCCCATTCAGGAAATGTAGATAACCGTAAGGCGGCAAATAATTGCCAGTAGGGTAAGTTTGTAAAATTCACCTCCGGCATCATGAATTTATATTGATTGGTGAAGTCATTCATCGCTTGCATCCCAAAATGATATAAAATTTCGAGTTGACTATTGGCAAGGTCAGCCAAAGGGTCCCCTAAGCCTGAGTCTTCCCAATCAATTATGGAAACTAGTTTATCCTCTTTCCATAATATATTTCCTGGCCAATAATCGCCATGAAGGATCACTTCCTTATTCATGGAACGTAATGGCATGAAAGATTTTAGCAAATCTCTAATCAAGCTAAGATTTAATGTTTCGTCCAGGATTACCCTATCTTTATCATTTAACATCTCGATATATGTATTCCCTAATTTAGGCAGGAATGATAAAGCTAGTTTCGCACAATCAACACGGTGTATTTTTGCTAGATTGATTACCAATTGTAAGATATGATCATTAAGATTTGAGGGCGTGAATTCTGACTTACCCTCAATAAACTCGATAAGTAAGCATGGCTTGGAAAAAATCTCGCAGGATTGCTCGAAGTAATATGGCATTGGTACAGGCAAGCCGGCAGCTTTCAATATCATTAAGAGCTTGTGTTCATTTGCTGCAATATTTGGATTCCGTTTCAAGTCTTTATCACCATGCTGACGAACGATCATTTTTACGATCCGCCCTGACGATTGTAATATTTCCAGTCCTGTCACCTGTGCAGAAATTCCGCCTATTAATTCCCATGCACGAATTAGCTTGTTTCCTTGATCCAACTTTTTAACTAATTGTTCAAATTTTCCATATATATTTATCATACGATCTTTCTCCTTTTAAAATCCCGTACAATGTTTAGGGTTTAAAGTTCACATTATCCATAGGATAAGTGTACAGTTTTTCTATAGCTTTCGAAAAAAATTCAAAGAATCCATTCAGCATTTTTTATAAATGAAACCCCTAGCTTGTTACACACGTAAAGTAATCTAAACAAAGTGAGGTGTGCTGACATTGAAAATAGAAAAATATAAAGTGGAAACTCTAAAAGGGACGCTACAATATAATATTAGTGGAAACGGCAAACCAAATATAGTTTTGATTAACGGTGGTTCTGGCCCGATAGAGGGTTGGATGAAAATACTGCCGGCAATTTCGGAGTCATCATCAGTATTTTCCTATAATCGTTTTGGTGTTGCTGGCAGTGATAAACCTAAGGAAAGCCAAGACGGGTTTAATATTGTTAACACTTTACGTGAAGTTTTAACAAGCGTGGGATTTGAACCTCCATTCTTATTGGTTGGACATTCGCTAGGCGGCCTATATGCTAATTTATATGCTCGCCTATACCCAAATGAAGTGGCGGGAATTGTTTTTTTAGAACCCAGTACCACGAAAGATAGCAGCCTTAATGAATATCAAGGCAAGGCAGTAAAAACCATTAATAAGCTGTTCAAGCTGTTTGATTCCTTGTCTTCACATCAACAATTCAATGAAGTTAATTTTGTGGAAAAAACTGTTGATCAAATCCATCAAACTGATACATTTCCCGAAATACCTGTATATGTCATTACTGGGGGACAAGAAAATCGAATGATGCCTGAGGAAGTTCGAAAAAAACGACTTGAGAATCAATTGGAATTACTTTCATTGACAAGAAACAGCAAACACATTGTCGCTGAAAAAAGTGGACATTTTCCGCAATTATCGGAACCGAATATAGTGATTGACTCAATCAAAGAATGTGCAGAAGCACCAAATAAAACATACCTAAACCGATAAATTCAAAGCTTTTTGTAAAAGTATTTTTGTTAAAGTTGACTTTTTTTAAATCTCTCTATCTCCTTCCATCCCTTTGTTTTAAAGATGGCTTATTCTCCCAAAAAACTCCTGATGTGAAAGTGAAAAAAAAGAAGAAGTCTTTTTCAAGAAATTCTCGCCCATTGTGCAACTGTCATCATATAATGCCATAACACCTTTAAGGGTGTATTTTTTTTTGGAACTGCAGCCAAGAAGTAGAATTCTATATTATTTTGAAATTTCTTTAATCCGATAGTTATGTGTACAAGCATTTGTTAATACGTAACATAAGATTAATAGAGGTGATAGAAATGGTAAAAGTATTTATTGATCCCGGCCATGGCGGTACGGATCCAGGCTCGGTGGGGAATGGATTGAGAGAAAAGGATTTAACTTTATCCATTGCAACTCGAATCAAAGACATCTTATTAATAGAATATAATAACGTTTCTGTGAAAATGAGCAGGACCCAAGATACCTACCCCTCCTTAAACGATCGTACGAATGCAGCGAACGTGTGGGGAGCTGACTTTTATCTCTCCATCCACATTAATGCCGGCGGCGGAACCGGGTACGAGGATTACATTTATACGTCCACAAACCAGATAACGAAAACGTATCAAGATCATATTCATTCAGAGGTCATGAAGCTTATCAACATCCAGGACAGGGGACAAAAAACAGGAGATTTACATGTACTCCGTGAAACGGACATGCCTGCACTCCTGACTGAAAATGGATTTATCGATAATGTCAATGACGCAGCCAAATTGAAAACGTCATCCTTTATCGAATCACTGGCTCGCGGACATGTAAACGGTTTAGTTAAATGCTTCAATCTTACAAAAAAAAGTACAGCTGTATACCACACTGTCGTTAGTGGGGATACAGTATATTCCTTAAGCATTACTTATGGCAGTACGGTTCAGCAAATTAAAGATTGGAACGGTCTTGACAGTCAGTACACCATAACAGTAAACCAGAAATTGCGGGTGAAATGAATAATTAATAATTGACTGGTTAAATTATTTATAACTTCCAGAAGCAAACCACGCAGTAGGCCCTTCTCAAAAAGAGAGGGGCTTTTTTGGTTCAGGAATATGCATGTAATGAAATAACCATATACATTCTGCCATCCTGATTCGGTCCATTACTTCGATAATAGCGGTAGAAGTGTAAGGGGCAAATAATTTACACAGTTGGCAAAAGAGGACTTGTGCAAATGGGAGTCACTTTCTGTGAGTATATATAATCGCAGTTTTCAGGAAACAAGCCTCTGACGGGATTCGAACCCGCACTCCTTTCGTAAGCATAGGTTAGGGGGGAACACGCTTCCCTACGGATTTTCACCGGCAGGAATTTCACCTGCCTCAGCGTAATTGCTTTTCGGTGCTTCTGAAACCCTTACCTTGCGACCCGGTGGCTACAATGTTTTCCGGCGCTCTTCCCTTCTAGAGCTACAGAGGCAAATACTTATCATCAATTATAAGATTCTTATATGAGGTTGTGAACCGAATATTAAAAATTATGATAATTTTATTGCCCAATATAAACAATTTTATTCTTTTGCATGAAAGGAAAATATACTGATAGTTTCCAAATACATTCACTCAATGAAATAAGTAATCTGGGGATAACGGATATGATATATTTTAAATCACCGATAGATAATTGAAGGTGATCAATAGCGATTCCGGTTAGTTACGAAAATGATCGTTTTTCCTGAATTCATCAGTAGATGGTCAAAGAAAACTGATTCTGTAGGAATTGTATAAGTTGGTGATAAAGTTTTCATCGTTTGCGGGAAGTTGTTCGTATAGGCATAATGCCCTGGGGGTATTACGGTATCTTGGTTTCCAAATGGATAATTTTGCAATGAATTATTCCACTCACTATAATGTAAGGTATGCCTTTTTTTACGGGCTGACACACATTTAAATGGATTCTTTGTAAAGACAAATAAAAAAACAATACTAAAAAGCACAAACCATGATGGCTTGTACCTAACATGCAACAGCAATTTAGTTGATGAACTGAAGGAATTGAATCTATGTATGGTTGCCCATTATTCTTTTATTTTCCTTTCCGTAAAGAAACCCTCGAGTTAGATATTAATCGTATATTTTAATGGCTTGAACCACTTTTCCTAAAATACGGACTCTATCATTTTTGATGTTATAGGTTTTTTCTTCATAAAAAGGATCCGTGCTGCAGGGAGTGAGTGTGATGTTTTCTTCATTGATCTTCACTTTTTTGACTGTAGCATCGTGACCATTTACCAAGACCACACCAATTTTTCCGTTTTCGACGTAGGTTGTTTTTTCAACGAGAATCAATGATCCGTCTCTGAATTCTTTATTCATGCTATTGCCATTCACTCTAAGGAAAAAATATTCCTTATCCGATTTAAGCATCGAATTTAATGTCGGCATATAGGCTTCTATATATTCGTTGGTGAAATTAGGCTCTCCAGCAGTGATATTTCCGTAGACACCAATTAATCTTACGTTCTTTTCGTTTAGGAATTCCATTCCAGGATTATTTCTAACGATAGGGGCTCCTTCAATGAGGTGGGATAGCGGTATTTCAAAACAAGTGGACATCATGCTTAATTTATCCATTAAAGGTTTATTCCGTCCGGATTCCCAAGCTGATACTGCCGTAGGAGCCACTTTTAATATATTTGCCAAATCTTCTTGTGTCATTTTTCTTTCTTTTCTTAACATTTTGATCCGTTCACCGATGTGCATATTTCTTCACCTCTTACTTGAATATACACTATGAGTGAAAGCGAGTAAACTTAAAGTGCGTGAATTTTGCGAAAAAATGTTGGTAACTATACTTCAAGTGTGATATTATTTTTTTTAGATAGGGGGTGACAAGATATGACAAGCGTTAAGTTTACACTTAAACAAGCCAGGAAGTATAAAGGATTAACTCAAGATGAAATGGCTAAAGTGCTGAAGATGGCCAAGAGGACTTACATTGACTATGAGCAATATAAGATTCCTTTGAGAATCGATAAGGCTTATTTATTTGCTGAATGTGTAGGATTCTCGATCGACGATATCATTTTTTTTGACCCTCAACTACACTTCAAATGTAGTTAAAAGTTCAATTGTACCAGCGTTTCTTCAACATAGTGGCGATTTGAATCCATGCACCCTAACTTCAATAAGACAAGATTCAAGTTATGATGGAAAGAAAGTGAACAAAGTGGAAAGGGAAATTAATTCTTTTGAAGTTGCATAGGATATGCTGCCATTAGCACATTTGTGAAATACGTGTTTGTAGTAAAAGGAGTAAAAATCCAAACTTCTTGGGAGTTCTTTAAAAAAGGGCCTGCAAATACTACTGAGGTCCCAATGAATGACAGCCAATTGCTGTGAAAGAAATTTATTTACTTACTTAATGTATAGGACGGACTTCAAAACACCATGAATAGGAGCAATTGGACAATGGCAAATTCAAAGGAAAAAGTTAATCTGGAAGAACAAGCCCTTATCCTTTGCAGGATAAGGGCTTGTTCTTTTTTTCTTGAATTGTGCATTCCGATTTCCTCCCTAAGTACGTCTTCCTTAAATGAAAAGATCTCATACATAAATGAATTGAAGGCAAATCTTCATACTTTATCTCCATTTTCAATGAAATTTCTTCTAGTTTTTTTCTCCCATCTTTATGAGGATAGCAGGTAATGGTATGCAAAAGTACAATTATATACTAATGAAGGGATGGGAAGGAGGGCATTGATAATTGGATGGGTTCGAAAAATATTCCACATGATATTGGAGGAGATAACAATTGAAAAGGAATGTAATCAATTATATCGTTTTTCTTGTCCTCATTCTAACCATATTAATTATGGCTAAGCCAGACATTTCCTCAGCAGGAAAATTGAAGCCGCCCTCCGAAACTTTCAGTCCAGGGGATTGGTTTCTTGGAAGTATTCCTTCCAATCTTGATACAAAGAAACCACCGATCGTGTTTGTTCAAGGGAAAAACGGCAGTTCAACCAGCTGGTACGGTGAAACGGAGTATCATGGTGTCAATGATATGTATACCAAAGCATATGAAGCAGGCTACCAAACGGTTTTTGTTCAGCTTCATGACTCAGCTGGAAATGGATCAGTGAGCCAATATGCTAATGGAAGGCTTTTAGCTCAAATGCTTTCAGAAATCAGTAACCATTTCGGGGGCGAAAAAGTAAATATTATAGCTCACAGCAAAGGGGGCCCAGACACCCAAGCGGCTCTAGTACACTATGGAGCACACCAATATGTTGGACGGGTGATTACTTTAGCTTCCCCTCATCATGGTTCTCATCTAGCTGATTTGGCTTATAGCTGGTATGCGGGCTGGCTTGGTTCCTTATTAGGTCAAAAAGATGAGGGAACTTATTCTTTACAGGTTGGTAAAATGGCCGAATTTCGTTCTGTCACGGATAACCATGTTAACTCTCGTAAAAACTTATATTTCACTGTAGCAGGTATGAACAGAGGCCCAGTTCTATCAGCCTTATCAATGGGTGGACAATATTTATCTTCATATGGGGAAAATGATGGACTAGTGAATGTATGGAGTACAAAAATACCCTATGCAACACATTTATTTACGGATCCCAACTTTGATCACGACAATATTCGAGTTGGCTCAGCTGTATTTTCAAGAATTGAACCCTATTTAAGAAGCACTTCAACCGCTGGGATTCCTGAATATAATGTCAATTATAAAGAACGGGTTGAAGATGATGTCATTACAACCGCACTTGCTCAAACCGTTCTGGGTGATGTCCTGAAACAAAATGTCTGGGTCGAACAAAGCTTCCATGTAAATGAAGCGGCCCCAGGTAATATAAGCATATATACAGCCTCAAATGATGTCGAGGTTGAGTTGATTTCTCCATCCAATAAAAAGTATTCACCGTCCTTAAAGGTCCATTCAGCCAAAAAGGAAACTTCCTTTTTTAATGGTGCAACCATCCAGTCATTCTATAGAAATAACCTTGAAATTGGTGACTGGAAAGTACGAATGAAGACTAAATCACCAAAAGACGCCTACTTGTTCACAGCACAATTTAACGAAAAGAATCCCATTACATTTAGTATGGCCGGTAAAGTTAAGCAAAAAGATGCAAAGTTTTTAATAAAGAATCCAATGAATGGTAAAAAAAGACCAATTAGCACAACATTTTTGGTTCATCTGATAGATGAAACCGGTAATGAAATTAGTGAAAAAAACTCAATTAAGGTAATGGATACTGAAAATTTTACTGGTACCCTTCCAGAAGTACCTAAGTCAGGTGTTTATAATGTAACAATAGATGTCAAGGAAAAAAATGTGGATGGTACTGAAAGGACCCGGACGCTGATTCGTTCGGTCTATATTGAGAAATAGCGAAATGCCTTCTCTTAATTGAGAAGGCATTTTTTTGGATGAAAAATGAGGGAGGTGCCAAATGTTAGGGTTAAATAGGGTGATGGTAATTACGCAAATGGAACAGCCTTATAGAAGTATTTATATAACTTTTGTTAGATGGATATATTTAAAAGTTGGTTCCCTGGAAATTATGCATAGCAATCAGAGATCTAACGAGCAAGGAAACAGCCATTAAGAAAATTGCTCCTTATCCCAGAAAAAATTTAACAGGGCATATTGTGAAAAAAAGGGGTTTTTGTTTTCAACTCTTGCAAATTTCTCAACAAGTGCAGATTCAACAGTGGAATGGCTGAGGCGATCTTAACTTTATTAAAGTGAACCAATGATTAAGAGTGAAGAATTTTAATGGGAGGGGGATTTTAACCCACTCTTTTTTTATTCGATGAGCTTTTTCAAAAGTACATATTACCAGAAAGGCGATGTATAACTCTCATCCGTTATAAAGGATGTTTAAATTTCCACGAAAACTTGATTCTATTAAAAAATTTTCAATATCTACTCTTCCATATGCATATTGAGAGAATAAGGTACATAAATTTAAACAAACAAAAAAAGCGCGGAAAGCGCTTTTAGTGTATTTGTCTATATAAGCCTATTACTTTTCCAAGAATCGAAACATCTCGTAAAATAATTGGTTCCATATTTGAGTTCTCAGGCTGAAGTCTTATGTAATCCGGTTCCTTAAAGAATCGTTTTACAGTGGCTTCATCATCTTCCGTCATCGCCACGACGATATCTCCATTATTGGCACTGCTTTGTTGTTTCACGATGACATAATCTCCATCATGAATTCCTGCTTCGATCATACTTTCACCCATGATTTCCAGCATGAATACATGGTCATCATGCGGAACCATGCTTTCGGGAAGCGGAAAGTATTCTTCAATGTTCTCAATGGCCGTTATCGGCATGCCCGCTGTTACTTTTCCAAGTAACGGCACGTTCACGACATTGGCTTTGGGAATATTGTTCGCTTCCTCCAAATTCATTATTTCAATGGCTCTTGGCTTAGTTGGGTCACGTCTAATAAGGCCTTTACTTTCCAGGCGGGATAAATGCCCGTGAACTGTTGAACTTGATGCAAGTCCCACTGCTTCGCCAATCTCCCGTACGGAAGGTGGATAACCTTTTTGGCGGACCTCTTCTTTAATGAAATCAAGAATATCTTGCTGCCGTTTTGATAGTTTTGTCATTTGTGCACCTCTTCCCCAATGTTCTTTGCTACATTATAGCATGGCGCCCAACTCTATACAAACATAAGTTCGAATTTTGTTGTTGACTGAAACAAACGTTCGTATTATAATTTGACCATAACATACGAACGAACATTCGCTTTGGAGGGATAATTATGAAAAAATTATACAAAAATTATATTTATACGATTCTATTAGCGGGATCAGTATTCATCTTTTCAATTTTATTCTCTTGTACACTGAACAATGATCAAAAAAAAGATTTCCTTTCTATAGAAGTAAGTGAAGGTGATACCCTATGGGGAATTGCCGAAGAATATGAAGAATCGAATTTGACAAAAAAAGAATTCATTGGTTGGATAGAAGAGCATAATGGAGTCAGGGCGGATTCGATAAAACCTGGTCAAGTCATTGTCATACCGGTTAAAGGGGAAGAACTTGTCCAGAATTTGGCCAGTGATCAGTAAGTAGTGAAGGTAGGGTATTATGAAGGCGGTAATCTATTGTAGGGTCAGCACCGAAAAAGAGTCACAGGAAACATCATTGGCAAGGCAGGAAGATGAATTGGTCAAATTGGCTGAAAAGATGGATGTGGAAGTTATCTCCATTATAAAAGAACAGGCAAGTGGTTATGAGTTGAATCGGGATGGCATTTTTGACATGCTCGAACTATTTAAAACCAAAGAAGCTGAAGTTCTATTAATCCAGGACGAAACAAGACTGGGAAGAGGGAATGCCAAAATAGCCCTATTCCATGTCATCCTTAAAGAAAATGTGAAAATTTATACGCTCTCACACGATGGGGAGCTGGAGTTATCGGATTCGGATGCCATGGTCATCCAGATAGTCGGCATTGTAGAAGAATATCAAAGGAAACTACATAATCTTAAAATAAAGCGCGGAATGATAAGAGCCGTAGAAAAAGGGTACCGTCCTCAAAAAAATCTTCAGAACAAAAGGAATTCCACTGGAAGGGACCGTATGGAGATTCCTATTGAAGAGATTATTAAACTTCGTGCCAATGGGTTGACATTCTCAGAAATCGCAGCCACATTAAGGGGCTTTGGATACAATGTATCTAAGGCTACTGTGAACAGGCGTTTTCTCGAACATCAAATGAATACAAAGGAAAGTAAATCATAGAACTTGTAATTTCGCTTTTTTTTTAATACCATGACAATATCCGCAGAATATGAAGGAGCGAGATTATGTTATCAAAAGAAAAAATAGCCCGTATAAATGAACTTTCTAAAAAGGCAAAGGCCGAAGGTTTGACGGAAGTTGAGGCGAAAGAGCAAACCCAATTGAGAAGTGAATATTTGGAAACATTCAGAAAGTCCATGTCCGATACTTTGGAGCATGTGAAAGTCGTGGATCCAGAGGGTAATGACGTCACTCCTCAAAAGATAAAAAATATAAAAGAAAAAAGAAATTTACATTAATGCTTGGATTCTTCTGATGGAACATTCATTAGAGGATTCTTTGGCATTTTGGAGTAAAAAGAGAGTGCATTCATGTATGTATTCTCCTATTTAGTTTAATCTAAATAGGAGACTTCTTATTCCTAGAAAATTGTAATATTGGGGTATTAAATAGTGATTTTAGTTGTGATATTATGCTTGTCACTATAATATAAAGAGGTACATTACAGGAAGGGATGTTTTACGATATGTTAGATAAATTAGATGCACTTTCTATCAATACGATTCGTACATTGTCGATTGATGCAATTGAAAAGGCTAATTCAGGCCATCCAGGTATGCCGATGGGTGCAGCGCCGATGGCGTATAAACTATGGACCGAATATATGAACCATAACCCGAAAAATCCTGATTGGTTTAATAGAGATCGCTTTGTTCTTTCAGCTGGTCATGGGTCTATGCTGTTATACAGCCTTCTTCATTTATCGGGATATGGCTTATCTATCGATGATTTGAAAAGCTTCCGCCAATGGGGCAGTAAAACTCCAGGACATCCTGAATACGGACATACGGCTGGTGTAGATGCAACTACTGGGCCGCTTGGACAAGGTATCGCAATGGCAGTCGGAATGGCAATGGCAGAACGTCATTTGGCAGAAAGCTATAACCGTGATTCTTATAATGTTGTCGATCATTATACATATAGCATTTGTGGAGATGGAGATTTAATGGAAGGTGTTTCTGCAGAAGCCGCTTCATTAGCTGGACATCTACAACTCGGAAGACTTGTTGTTTTATATGATTCTAATGATATTTCCCTTGACGGCGACTTAAGTCAATCATTTAGTGAAAGCGTAGCGGACCGGTTCAAATCTTATGGATGGCAATATATTCGCGTTGAGGATGGGAACGATCTTCAGGAAATTGCTAAAGCGATTGAAGAAGCGAAAACCGACGATGCACGCCCCACATTAATAGAAGTGAAAACGGTTATTGGTTACGGTTCACCAAATCGTTCAGGTAAATCTGCTGTTCACGGCGCTCCTCTTGGTGCAGATGAGCTGAAATTGACAAAAGAAGCATACAAATGGACATTCGAAGAGGACTTCCATGTACCTGAAGAAGTGTATTCACACTTCAATGAAGCTGTTGTTGATGCAGGAGCTCAAAAAGAAGAAGCGTGGAATGAATTGTTTAAAAATTACAAAGAAGCATATCCTGAGTTAGCACAGCAATTGGAACTTGCCATCAAAGGTGAACTGCCTGCTGAGTGGGATCAGGAAATTCCAGTCTATGAAGAAGGTAAGACATTAGCTTCCCGTGCTTCAAGTGGTGAAGTACTGAATGCGATCGCCAAAAAGGTCCCTAGCTTCATTGGGGGTTCTGCGGATTTAGCTGGATCTAATAATACTGCCATCAAAGGTGAGACAGATCTATTACCTGGTAATTACAGTGGCCGTAATATATGGTTCGGTGTACGTGAATTCGCTATGGGTGCGGCTTTAAATGGTATGGCACTTCATGGTGGATTAAAAGTCTATGGAGGAACATTCTTCGTATTCTCTGATTATCTACGTCCTGCCATAAGAATGGCAGCACTAATGGGACTGCCTGTTAATTATGTGTTCACTCATGACAGCATTGCTGTAGGGGAAGACGGACCGACTCATGAGCCAATCGAACAATTGGCATCATTGCGCGCAATGCCTAACCTAGGGGTAATCCGTCCAGCTGATGGCAATGAAACGGCAGCAGCCTGGAAAGTGGCTATGGAGTCTACAAATAAACCAACTGCTCTTGTACTGACTCGTCAAGGGTTGCCAACTATAAAAGGTACTTCCGAAACAGCGTATGAAGGTGTTTCAAAAGGTGCTTACATCATCTCTGCTTCAAAGAAAGAAGTAGCCGATGCATTACTTCTTGCAACTGGTTCCGAAGTGAACTTGGCTGTGGAAGCACAGAAAGCTTTAGCGAACGAAGGAATTGATGTTTCGGTAATCAGCATGCCATCATGGGATCGATTTGAAACTCAATCTAAAGAATATAAACAAAGCGTAATCAATCCCGCAGTGAAAAAACGTTTAGCTATCGAAGTGGCTTCACCGTTTGGCTGGGATCGTTATGCAGGTGATGAGGGTGAAATATTGGCCATCAATCATTTTGGAGCTTCTGCACCAGGCGGTAAAATCATGAAGGAATTCGGTTTCACTGTAGAAAATGTAGTTGCTCGTGTTAAGGAAATGCTTAAATAACGGTAATGCGGAACTGACACCAACTAGATTGGTGTCAGTTTTTTTATCAAAAACAATTCTATTTTATATTGAAAGTGCTCATATTCTAAAGCAAATCTTCCATTCGACAAAAAAAGAAGAAAATTTCTCCAGCAAACAACATATCTTTTTAGTTTGTCAATATATAATGAGAATAAATAAATTTCGTTTAAATGTGTCAGTTAAAGGGGAAAGACATCAATGGTGGAAAATAGTGGAGAGGGTCCTGGTGGTTAGATGTTTTCGTAACAAAATAGGAAAGCTAGGAGGCATTGGCTGATGAGAACCTATCAAATTTATTTAATCGAAGATGAATTTGCCCATCATTATTATGGAAGAGAAAAGCTATTTTTCAATTTGTTTTTGGAGTATATTCAAGCAAGGGGCAGACTAAAGAGTATTTTGCAAAAACAAATCGAATATGTCACCAAAAAAGTCCCGACTATCCAGTTGCAGTTAGCTATAGAACAACGTTTGCAAAAAAAGATGAATTATTGGACTCAAAATGGAAAATACTATTTAGAAAAAACAAACGGATCAAGTAAAGCCGTTTTAATCATTCAGAATGATTCCATTACCCTTAAGGCTGAAGGAGATTACGAGGCAGAGACGGCTTTTTTTGAAAGTATTCGAAAATATGAAGCGAGTTTTTTGGCCATTGATTTTGAACATGAAAAATACGGCTGGTTAAAACCGATAAAAGAAAGAAAATTTGTCTAAATGGGGGACTTTTCGGTAGCGGGTATTGTATAATAACCTTTGGTCTAGTACACTGATGTTAGACAACACGAAGGAGGAAATAGTATGTGGGTTTACATTCTAGTTGGCGTACTGGCATTGATTGCTGGAGTAGTGCTGGGATTTTTCATCGCTCGTAAATACATGATGGATTACTTAAAGAAAAATCCGCCAATTAACGAACAGATGTTGAAAATGATGATGATGCAAATGGGTATGAAACCATCCCAAAAGAAAATTAATCAAATGATGAGCGCCATGAATAAACAACAAACAAAATAAGATAGCATGAAACCTTGATATATCAATGTTCTTGGAAGATTGGATGCAAAATTTTATATAATATCGAAATGGTTGATCCATTTAGACTGAATCCTTCCACCGATTTTATATAAAATTTTGGTTTATCTTTCATTTTTGTTTCTTAAGCCACTTTTTCTGAATGAATGATTCAGTAAAGGTGGTTTTTGTTTTTGATTGTAAGGTAAGTCCTCATTCTATGTGAGGGTTTTTTTAATTGGAAAGTTAACACGAAAAAAATATACTTGTCCACACTTTCTACAAAAAAGATGCATATATAGTATTAAGGAGGGGGATAGAATGATAAATGATTTTGTAAAAAAATGCATTGAGGATACTTGTAAAGTGTGGCTTCCTATATGTGAACATAAATTTGAACACAAATGTAAATTTAAAGACAACAAATGGGAATCAAAAATCAAATGGAAATCTAAATGTAAAAAATAAAAAATCTTTTCTATTAATCTTTTTATTTTAGCACTAAACCAATTAACCTGAATTGGTCGAGTGCTTTATTGTATTTATAAAGGTTAAAATTCGTTTCAGTAAAATCTAAAGCTGAAGGAAGAAAGAATTGAATCGTTGTCATTGATTGTGAATTTAATGTATTTATTAACTTGGGCAATAATAAAAGCGAAAAGTGGGTATTTCACTGAATAATAAATCGATCAAACATAGCTGAGGAAGCTGTTGAGTTTTTTGATTTGACTTTATCAACTGTAAATATTAATATTACAGTAATCTCCTTAAGGAGGATAAGTAAAGTGAATAGTGATTTTACAATAGCTGTGCATAGTTTGGTCTATTTAGCTTATCTACCAGATCATATGGCAAGCAGTGAGTCTATCGCAGAAAACGTTTGTACAAACTCGGCTAGGATTCGGAAAATGATGAGCAGCTTAAGAAAAAAGGGATTTGTTAAGACTAAAGAAGGTGTGGGCGGAGGCTATATTCTAGACTGTAACCCTGAAGAGGTAAGTTTGGCGGATATATATATTGCGGTCTCACATGGAACCCTGAAACCAAAGTGGTGTACAGGTGATCCTGAGAAAAAATGTGTCATATCTTCAAATACCCAGGTAGTCATGGATCAAATATTTGATGAAGCTGAATTATATTTTGAAAAATATTTAGAAGATATAACTCTCAGCACATTTTTGGAAAAAATTAAACAATGTCCGTGATATTGATTTAGTTTTTTCTTTGCACAAAATGTATATTTTATTAATACAGTTAATAACTATAGTTTTAATATTAAATGAACATAAAAGGGGTGCTAAGGAAATGGTTGAAAACAATCTATTCAAAAATGGGGATTGGGTACAGGGAAAATCAAGAGATGGGGAACTTATCCATGGTTTCGTTGAAACCGTAAGTGATAATCGAGAAATCGTTAAAGTGAATGTGGTTGAAAGTGACAATGAAAAAGTGGTTGGAAAATCGATTTGGATTCCGAGTAAATGGACTGAAAAACTGCCGGATCTAGAAATCAGTAACGAAACTCATCTTTTGGCCTTAATTGATCTGGCGTTACTTTCTAAAGATGAAACATGGTTTATGGAGTTATCCGGTAAATTGGAATCCATCAAAATCCACCCGAAAATAAGTGCCAGGAAATCAGAGGTTCTTATCCCGGGAAATAGAATTGCAAAACTTTAAATAAATGGTGAGTAAAGATCATAAATATTTCGGATAATACAAGGAGGAAATGATCATGACAATAGAACATGTTACAGATGATAATTTTGCTAGTGAGATCAAGGAAGGTTTAGTATTGGTTGATTTTTGGGCCCCGTGGTGCGGTCCGTGTAAAATGATTGCCCCAGTTCTTAATGAAATCGATGAGGAAATGGGTGATCAGGTTAAGATCGTTAAACTTAATGTGGATGAAAATTCAGATACGACGAGCGAATATGGAGTGATGGGAATTCCCGCTCTTATTCTATTCAAAGATGGAGAAAAGGTAGATCAAGCTATTGGCTTCCAGCCAAAAGAAGCCATTTCGGCATTAATCGCAAAGTATGCATGATTATAATTATAATACGCGGATGATATTGTGAATGAAGGACTTATACTAACCAACGTGGGTAACAAAATGGAGGATTACTAAATGAAATCTCAATATACACCATTATTTGAATCGTTCAATTTAGGAAAGAAATTAGAATTGAAAAATCGATTGGTGATGGCACCTATGACAAATTTCTCTTCTAATCCTGACGGGACTGTAACCGACGCCGAAGTTTACTATTATGAACGTCGGTCAAGCGGGGTCGGTATGGTTATAACGGCATGTACTTACGTGACGGCTAATGGCAAAGGTTTTCATGGGGAATTTGGCGGAGATCAGGATGAATTGATACCTAGTCTAAGCCGTTTGGCATCAGCGATTAAAACGAAAGGGGCAAAGGCAATTCTTCAGATTTTTCATGGCGGCCGAGAGGTTCCACCGGAATTGGTAAATGGGGATGTTGTCAGTGCAAGCAACATCCCATCGGAAGGCGAAGGGAAAGCGGTTCCGCGTCCCCTATCTGAAAAGGAAATAGAATCAATCATTCTCGACTTTGGTGAAACCACCCGACGTGCCATTGAAGCGGGATTTGACGGTGTCGAGATTCACGGTGCAAATGGTTACTTGCTACAGCAATTTTTTTCGCCTCATTCGAACCGTCGTGAAGACAAGTGGGGCGGTTCCCTTGAAAAGCGCCTGACTTTTCCATTAGCTGTTGTGGATGAAGTGAAAAAGGCTGTTGCTGAACATGCCAAGAATCCGTTCATCGTAGGATATCGTTTTTCACCGGAAGAGCCGGAATCACCAGGAATAACCATGGATGATACACTTGCATTAATTGATGGACTTGTAACAAAGGATCTGGATTATCTTCATGTTTCATTAATGGATTTCTGGTCGAAAGTAAGACGGGGAACCGATGTTGACCGACCTCGGATAGAGATCATTAAAGAACGTATCGGAGATCAAGTTCCCTTAATTGGTGTTGGTTCAATCTATACAGCGGATGATGCGATCAAAGCACTGCAATCGGGGATTCCGTTAATCGCATTAGGCCGTGAAATCATAATTGATCCTGAATGGGTACAAAAAGTGGAACAAGGCAGGGAAGCTGAAATCGTGACAAAAATAAACAAAGAAAATCAGCAGCAACTTGATATTCCAGAACCATTATGGCAAGCGATCATCCACTCTCCAGGATGGTTTCCGGGGATTGAATAAATAGACGTTCATCTATTAGAGAAATAAAAAATGCATAATTTTCATATAACCCCGGTTAAGGAACACATATAAAAGTGTTCTTAACCGGTTTTTTTTATGTTTATGGAAGAGTCATTTATATGAGTGAGAATCTAATAAGTGGTTTTCAAATTGAATCCTTAAGAATGAATAACTGAGCATTCTATTTCTAAGCTGTTTCGGAAAATAAAAATGGGGAGAGATTTACGAATTTTCATTGACTGGCAATTAAGATCAACGGCAGATACTTTCGGGAATTTTGGTGGGGAAAGGGGTTTTCTTTACGGAACGCGTGGAAAAGGTTAGGAAGGACGTTGGTAACACAAGAAGAGCAACCATTAATTAAAGGCTGCTTTCTGGTGTTATCTTCTTTTTAACAGAATAGCTAATATCAAAGATATTTGCAGTGAAATGATAAGTAAAAGTGACAATATAAAATGTTCAACTAAAGATGCATCATAGCTAAAGATAAAAAATAAGATCACTGATATGATTAGAATGAAAATGAAATTAATAATGATTTGCCTCATGCTCCCCCTTTCTAACAACAGATCAAATAGACAGCGTTAATGCATATGACCTTGTATCTGTAGTTTTATTTGGTGTAATTGATAAACCGGCCGGTTAGACTGACACAGAAGGTGTACCAGAAATTCTTTTATGACCATACGTTATTTTAATGTTTATTTTCCCATTATTTGATGTAGGAACATATACGTATTGTCCGATATACCCTTTATGCTTTGATAACCAATAGAAAAATTTCTGAACAATGGGGAAAAAGTAAAAACTCGGAGTGGTTTATCCAACTCCGTGTTTTCATAATGTAGGGATTATAAAACCCAAGCTTCCTTAAAATAGAAAGGAATCAAGTGAATATGGTCCAGCTCCGGTTAGCGCTATGCCAATCGCCACTGCAAGAATGGCAAGATTATATTCATAACCGTTTTGAGTTGCCCAGTAGCCATTTGCTCCATGGACTTTAACGATTGCAACGAGCATTGTAAGTGCA
Organism: Peribacillus sp. NPDC096448; assembly: GCF_044762675.1. Classification (NCBI taxonomy): domain Bacteria; kingdom Bacillati; phylum Bacillota; class Bacilli; order Caryophanales; family Bacillaceae; genus Peribacillus; species Peribacillus sp. NPDC096448. The sequence goes on from NZ_JBIWEU010000009.1 coordinate 23,221, forward strand.
ATTAATATACCTGCAAAGGGTGTAAGGAGACCTAAAGCAAATAAAGCTCCGCCAATAAGTTCAGATAGACCCGCAAATAGGGCCATCGTAACACCTGGCTTCATGCCAATCGAATCAAACCAGCCGCCTGTACCTTTCAAGCCATGACCGCCAAACCATCCAAATAATTTTTGAGCTCCATGTCCAACAAATGATAACCCTATTACTACACGTATAACCAATAAACCAATACCAATCATTTTATGATTCCTCCTGGAATGTATTTTGAATTTAGATATCTTTAAATCGAGATTTATGTTAAAAAAACAAACTATATTATCTCGAGTTAATTTATCTTTAATTAAAGATAATATTTTTTGAGCGATTTGTCAAACACAATTTTTTATCATTTTAATTTGAATGATTGTCTTCTAGGATAAGGAACGAGGATAGGAAAGGTTTCTTGGATGAATTAAAAATAAATACATTTTTTCTGTTTTTTTACTATAGGGGAGAAAAAACTGTTCCTTTTATTTGTAAGGCATATCTCTTAAACGAATGCCTCCCTGTAACATACATCTTACGCATAAATTACACACTGTTACTCGTGAGTTCCGCGCATTTACTTGTAAATTTCCACTTTTACTCGTAATCATTATATATGGTACTCAATTGAGACCGCCGTCGAGGATATAACAACATGCACACCAGGTGGCATAAGGGTAGGAAGTCTAGTGATCACTGTTCCGTTCGTACTGTTCTAATAGTGACAAATTATGCACCGACATCCGATGTTGATATTGCAAAAAGATTCATATTCATCATTTTAAATGGAAAAACAGGAAAACAGGCAGTGCCCATGGCGGTTGCCTGTTTTTTTTATATGGTCATGCCTAAGTATCCTAATTGAGAAATAATGTAAAAAGGGGAAAGTGACAGCGAAATAAATCATATAATAACTTATGTGGTTATCAATGGGAGATGTACTGGATTAAAGATTTGTACCGGTTTTATAAAAAAGTTCATTATATTTATTTAATAATTGATCAAGTTGCTGGCTATATTCAACGGCAACATGCGAGTTTAAACCATCTTTAGCGACAATTTTGATAAGTTCATTTCTCTTTAATTCAATCTGTTCGAGAAATTCATTCTTTTTAGCCATTATATTTCCTTTCTGGCCCCAACATTTATTTCAAGGTACCCTTAATTTATGTGTTCGTTGTAAAATATGTATGAATATAACAATTATATCGGCTTGGACTAATGAATTCAAATAAGTTAACTTAGCCCGTCGCCCTTCCAGTTATAAGCAATTGGTTGTCATGAAATATTCACAGTTCCATAAATGTATTTTTTTATCTTATTTGTTACAATGTTTATAGGTTGACATACATAGGAGTGAGCTTATTTGAATGATATTAATATGTTTTTAGCTTTTGGGGCGGGATTCCTGAGTTTTATTTCGCCATGCTGCTTACCTCTATATCCGGCCTTTTTATCTTATATCACTGGAATGAGTGTTGGCGAAATCAAATCCGAGAACGCCATGCTCCAAAGAAGGAGCATGCTGCATACTTTATTCTTTCTTCTTGGGTTTTCCCTGGTTTTTATTGCAATAGGTTTTAGCACATCATACCTAGGTTCTTTTTTCTCGGATTACAAAGAATTAATTCGTCAGATTGGTGCCATCCTGATTATCATTTTTGGCTTATTCATTGTAGGAATCTTTCAGCCGAAATCTCTGATGAAAGACAGTCGTTTTGAATTCAAGAACCGACCTAGCGGATATATAGGTTCCATTCTTATTGGACTTGCCTTTGCCGCTGGATGGACCCCTTGTGCAGGTCCGCTATTAGGTGCTGTCATTTCATTGGGTGCTACTAATCCTAGTGCTGCCATGAGCTATATGACTGCCTATATTTTAGGATTTGCCATACCGTTCTTCATATTATCCTTCTTTGTCGGAAAATTGAAATGGATCAAAAAGTACAGCCAATACATCATGAAGATTGGCGGATACTTGATGATTGTAATGGGTGTGATTTTGTTTTTTGATTGGATGACCAAAATAATTGCAGTCCTGTCTAGACTATTCGGTGGCTTCACAGGTTTTTAGTCCATAATAAGTTATTTTTTCAATAAAATTCTAGTTTATTGCCTGCTATTAGGTGATATGGTGTCAATTTCGTTGATTTTGGGTATAAGGTCAGTCACAAATAAAATGGTCGACGAAGGCTATGGAAGCCGGGGCGCAAGGTTTAATCGTCAAGCCTTTTGTCAAGGGCGGGGTATTGGAAGCATCAAAAGCGAGCTTAATTAATAACACCTCCTTGTTTATCTCAAATAGGTAATATATACTTTGTTTATAAATTGAAGTCATATATAATTTTTAATGGTACTTACCTATTTTTAGTTTAAAGGGATGGTTAAGAGATGATTTATATATCAACAGGTATAGCGATTGTGATGGCTATAGGTGTTTTCATATTACGGATGAAGGAAACGAAAAAACCAGTGAATGAAAAGAAGATCATTTTACCGCCGCTGTTTATGAGTACGGGTGCCTTGATGTTTATTTTCCCGATGTTTAGGGTCACTCGATACGAATTGTTGGAGGCTCTTGTTGCAGGGATGTTATTTTCCATCTTATTGATTAAAACATCTAAATTTGAAGTAAGAGATGAAAAAATTTATATTCTGCGCTCTAAAGCGTTCATATTCATATTGATTGGTCTCATGGTGATTCGACTGGTGGCAAAACTGATGCTGGGAAGCACGATTGAAATAGGTGTATTGAGCGGAATGTTTTTCTTGCTTGCTTTTGCGATGATCGTTCCGTGGAGAATTGCCATGCTTTACCAATATAAGAAAGTTAAAGCAGCAAGTTTTGGTGGAAGCAGTATGGTGTGATAATCAGATGATATTAAAAAAACCTGAGTCGTTATTCATAATGACTCGGGTTTTTCATTTGCCCGGAAACTTTTCATGAGAAAAAAATCAATATAAAAACCTAGTAATTTCATCCGGATTATATTATATTAGTATTATTATTTTACTAAGGAGGAAACGGTACATGTTACAAATGATTGTGTTCGGGATTATTTGTGGTTTACTGCTGGGATTTGTGCTTCAAAGAGGCCGTTTCTGTGTTGTTGGTGCATATCGAGATTTGATTTTAGCTAAAGATGGACGGATGTTTTTGGCTACATTTGTTGTTATAGCGATACAGAGTATTGGTGTTTATGCATTGAATGATACAGGGGTCATTCAGTTTGGAAATGATGGTTTTCCATGGTTGGGAACAATTGTGGGTGGCTTTATTTTTGGTATTGGTATGGTTCTGGCAGGAGGTTGCGCCACTGGAACATGGTATCGTGCCGGAGAGGGCATGATCGGAAGTTGGGTTGCCCTTTTTGGATATATGTTAGGGGCAGCAATGACGAAATATGGTGTATGGAAAGTGGCGGGAGATAATCTGTTATCTTATCGTACAAATGATACGTATATTCATGAAACGTTAAATGTTTCGCCTTGGGTGCTTGTGATTATCGTGACACTCTTGGTTGGCATATTGGTGATTCGTGAATTGAGAAAACCGAAACTGCCAATTTTTAAAATGAAACCGAAAAAAACGGGATTGGCCCACATCTTATTCGAGAAACGTTGGCATCCTTTTGTTACAGCATTATTGGTTGGCATTATTGCAATCGTGGCATGGCCGCTAAGTGCCATGACAGGCCGGATGTTCGGACTTGGAATTACAGCACCTTCCGCGAACATTTTAACTTTCCTTATAACAGGAGATAATGCGTTAATCGATTGGGGGACGTTTTTGGTATTGGGCATTTTCCTTGGTGCTTTCATTGCAGCCAAAGGGAGCGGGGAATTCCGTTGGCGTTTGCCAGATATGAAAACGTTACGTAACAATGCGATTGGCGGTGTAACCATGGGATTCGGTGCAAGTGTTGCCGGGGGATGCACAATCGGAAATGGTCTGGTGAACTCGGCGCTATTTGCCTGGCAAGGTTGGATCGCGATTGTCTTTTTCTTGCTTGGTACGTGGGTAGCAACTTATTTCACGATCATCCGCAAGCAAAAGCAGGCAGCGGCTGCATCCAAAGCGGTTTAAGATACGGGCCAATTAATTTTATGATCAAGGAGTGGAATATAAATGGCAAAAGTATTGGAAACGACTGGAATGGTATGTCCATTCCCTTTAGTGGAAGCAAAAGAAGCGATAGTGGACATGGCAAAAGGAGAGGAATTGATCATTAATTTCGATTGCACACAAGCAACGGAAAGCATTCCCCGCTGGGCTGCTACCGAAGGTCATGAAATCACGGAGTTTGAGCAAATCGATGACGCTAAATGGCGTATAATCGTGAAAAAGGGAAAGTAATTTGAATGGAATAAAAAACGTGCTCGGGTTTCCTGTGCACGTTTTTTATTTTACAAGGCTGAATGTTTGGCGCTGAAAGTTTCTAGTGATAACATGTCTTTAACCACTTTATTAAGGAGATGTTGATAATGGTAGATGAGGTCATTTTAAACGATGTTTCACTGCATGTTACTGATTTTCTTTCTGAAAATGTAAAGGATTCTGAAGGTAAGGAAATCAGAAAAGTCAGTTTCAATTTCAAGGTCACACATAGTGAATATCATGATATTACTACACTGCTATATCAAATGGTATTTGATTTAAAGATTCCGCAGTCAAACGAGGAGTTTAGAGCTGAGATCTTTAACTATGCAACTTCTGTCACGAATTTATATGAAGAAAATGCGGTGGGGGATTTTTCGCTCGTCTTGCTGGAAGTGAACGGTCAAGAATGATTGCATTGCCAGTCTTGTAAAGATATGGGTTACTGTCTATAATAATAGTGACGATCATTCTATACATATGAGGTGGTACTTTGCTTAGCGGATGGTTTTTATGGTTCATTCTATTTTGGGTAGCCCTTTTAATTATATTGATGAGCATAGGTGGCTTTTTCATGTTTCGAAAGTTCCTGAAAAGATTTCCCAAAGAAGATGGGAAATCCGATATGGATTGGGAAGAATACTATTTGGACCAAACAAAGCACTTATGGTCAAAGCAGCAAAAGGAATTACTGGAAGATTTAGTGAGTCCTGTGCCAGAACTTTTTCGTGATGTTGCACGTCATAAAATCGCGGGGAAAATCGGGGAGTTGGCGCTAAAGGAAAAAGCGGGCGATATTACGGAAGATTTAGTGATACGCGGCTATATCATTGCCACACCAAAGCGAGACCATAAATTTTTGCAAAAAAAATTAGCTGAAAGAAAGGTGAATATGGGTCCATATGAACACTTATTCAGCTAATGATGAAAAAAGCATACTCTATTGGAGTATGCTTTTTTCATTTTGAATCATACAAAAGAATGGAGCAGTGTGGTAAAAATTAGAACGTTTGTACCCAAACCATGCTATTCGTTAAATTTTTGATATAATAATAGTAAGTAAAAATTAGGACGGAGTGAAACTATGAAATTTATCCATACGGCCGATTGGCATTTAGGGAAAATCGTGCACGGGGTACATATGACAGATGACCAAAGGCATGCACTCTTGCAATTCATAGAAATTGTCGAAGAGGAAAAACCGGATGCGGTCGTGATTGCCGGTGATCTATATGATCGTTCCGTTCCGCCGACTGAAGCGGTGGAGCTTCTTGATGAAATCCTTTATACGATTAATGTGAAAATGAATACACCGATCGTTGCGATATCGGGAAACCATGATTCTGCGGAAAGACTCGCATTCGGTTCATCATGGTATCGTCATAGTCAGTTATACATTCATGGGAAATTGACAAAAACATGTGAGCCGGTTCGCATCAAGGGCGTGAACTTTTATTGCGTTCCATATGCGGAACCTGGGACGGTCCGCCATCTTTTTGAAGATGATAGTATCCATTCCCATCAAGAAGCGATGAAACGGATAACCGGAACGATAGCCGAGAATTTCAATATGGATGAGCCGAATGTCTTTGTAGGACATGCTTTTGTATTAGGCGGAAAAACGAGTGATTCGGAAAGGGTCTTGTCGGTAGGTGGTTCCGGCTGTGTTTCATCCGACTTATTCGATGCGTTCGATTATACGGCACTTGGGCATTTACATAGTCCAGACGCGATACGTCATCCTAAGGTGTTTTACTCTGGGTCACTATTAAAATATTCTTTTTCCGAGGCCAAGCAGAATAAATCTCTTTCCATCGTCGATATGCAAGAAGATGGAAGCTTTAATATACGCTATCGTTCTTTGACACCCAAATTCGATATGAGGGAAATATCCGGGGTTATGGAAGAGTTGCTTGATCCCGCTTTCTATCAATCGCAAAACAGGGATGACTATTTGAAAATAACACTAAATGATGAGGGTGCACTCATCGATCCTATTAACCGCTTGCGTCAGATTTATCCGAACGTACTTCATCTGGAGCGAAAATGGGATTTGGCCGACCTTAGGAGAAAAAATTCCTTCACTTCTGTAAAAGATGAACGGAAATCAGAATTGGACCTGTTTGAAACGTTTTATCAAGAAATGACAGATAGGGATTTTGATTCACAAAAGCTGGATTTGATGGTTTCGGTAATTGAAGCCGTTAAGAAAGAGGAGGCTTTGAAATGAGACCGGATATTTTAACGATGCAGGCATTCGGACCATATGCAGGAAGGGAAACCATTGACTTTAATTCCCTTGGAGAACGGACCATGTTTGTCATTTCTGGAAAGACAGGCGCAGGGAAAACAACGATATTTGATGGGATTAGTTTTGCGATATATGGAAAAGCGAGCGGCGAAGATCGAAGCGGGCAAGATTTGCGAAGTCAGTTTGCCGAAGATGATATGTTGACGGAAGTCTCGTTACAATTTACCCTGCGGGGAAAAAAGTATTTGGTGACCCGGTCACCGCAGCAGGAACGGAAGAAAAAAGCAGGTGAAGGAACAACAACGGTTGGAGCAAAGGCAGAATTATATGAGATATTGGCCGAAGGAAAAAAATTGCTGGGTGCAAATGTACGGGAAGTTGAAGAAAAAATAAAAGTACTCATTGGACTTGATGCGAACCAATTCCGGCAAATCCTGATGATTCCACAAAATGAATTCCGAAAACTGTTAACTTCCGACAGTAAGGATAAAGAACAGATTCTCCAAAAATTATTCCATACTGAACTTTATAAACGAATAGAAGAAAAATTAAAAGAAGAGGCTTCCATCCTAAGAAGGCAAAGCGAAAAAAGTGCTCAGCGGCGAATTGAATTAATGAAAGGCATCCATCCTGGCAATCATGAAGAGCTGCAGGCGCAATTACAAGGGGAAGAGCCTAATGAACAGCAGATCTTGCCATTGTTAGAGGAAGTCATTTTGCAAGCAACAGAAAAAAACGAGGATATAAATAAACAAATACAGGAAAAGCAAAAAGCTCGTGATCAAGTAAATCAAGAGCTTTCAAAAGCTGTCGATTTATTAAATCGATTTTCGGAAAAAGAAAAACTGCGAAAAGAAAAGGAGGCCCTTGAAGCAAAGCTGCCAGAAATGGAATTAGTGAAAGTCCAAATAAAAATGGCACACAAAGCGGCTTCACTAGAAAAGCAGGAACAATACTATTTGCGAATTGGCAAACAAGTGCAAGATGCGAATGCCGAACTTCAAAAGTTAAGTGAGCAGTCCGAGAAGTTACGAACTGAACGCATGGAGAAGCAGGATTCCTATGATAAGGAAATGTTGAAGGAAAATGAAAGGGAGCAGGCAGTCCGAACTGTTCATCAGCTTGAACAGGTAAAAGAGGCTGTCATGACTTTTACAAGCCTAAAAGCACAAGTTACCTTAGATGAAAAAGAGTGGCAAACTTGTAAACGACTTCGTGAAAAAACTGTTTCGGAACATCTGTCGATCGAAGCGGAAGCTGAGAAAGTCGCTCAAGAAAAAACAGAAGCGGAAAAAGCGGCTGTTCTTTATCGTGATCAGGAAATTGAAGCAGAAAGAAATAATTCAGCTTTATCGAAAATTCAAAAGCTTCAAGAAGTTCTTTTTGAAATCCAGAATACGAAACGAGTTCTGGATGAAAAGAATAATCGGTTCCAGGAGTTACAAAGAATACAAATTCAGGAGAAGGAAAAACTGGAAACCCTGAACCGAAACTGGCGATCAGGCCAAGCTGGTATGCTTGCTTCCATGCTGCACTCTGGAGAAAATTGTCCTGTATGCGGTTCTCAAAGTCATCCTAAACCAGCGCAAATGCATGAGCATATGCCGACGGATTTGGAATTGAAAGAGCAAGAAAACAAGCTGAAAATGGCGGAACAACAAAAAAGCCAAGCGGAAAGTGAATATTATCAAGCGAAATCCAAATATGATGCACTGTTAGAGTCTTCACAAGAAAAGCTTAGTGACTTACAAAATGACATGCCGGAGTTTAGGGATGAAGATATTGATGAGCATTTGCTGCAGTTTGTACAAAAAGGAAAAGTGCTGCAAGAGCAGCTAAAAGAATTGATGCGGAAAAAGTCTGTATTCAATGATCTGGAAAAAAGGTTGCTGGATTTAAAAGAGAAAGCATCCCAGTTAAAGGAAAATCTGATCTCTTTAGAGAGAAAAGAGGACCAAGGGAAAACCAGGTATATTGAAAACTCTACAAAACTAACAGGATTAACCGATTCCCTGCCAGACGGAATACGGACAGAGGAAGAATATAATGCAGCTTATCAAATGGCTGTAAATACACAGAAACGCTTACAATCGGCCTTGGAAGATGCACAAAAAAACCTTCAACTGGTGAAGGAAAGAGAATCGGCCATCATTGCAAAAAAAGAATCCCTAAGTGGCAATATAGAGGCTTTAAATACAGAATTGCAAGAGGAGCGGGAAAAGTTAATTGCGGATATGACCAATCAAGGTTTTTCCAATTATAAAGAATATAAGGCAGCAAAAATATCGGAACCGGCTCTTGGAAATTTGGAGGACCAAGTTCAGCAGTATAATCAAAATTGGCAAAGTGTTTTAAGTCTGTTTCATGATTTGGAAATGAAATTAAAAGATGTGACCAAACCGGATCTTGAAGGATTGAAAAAGACTTTCGATTTCATAGATGAAGAATTGGAGTCGTTACGCCAAAAACAGAATGAGTTGCAGGCTGACAAACGGACTAACGAAGAAATCGAAAGGAAATTGGCGCAAATCAGGGAAGATCAGAAAAGTTTAGATGAAAGGTACAGTATCGTCGGTCATCTGTCTGAGATTTCCAAAGGTCAAAACTCCTTCAAAATAACTTTTGAACGATATGTACTGGCAGCCTTTTTAGATGATATCCTAAAAGAAGCCAATTCAAGACTGCTGAAAATGACAAGCGGCAGGTATCAGCTGTTGCGAAAGCTTGATCCTACACGCAGGAATATCCAGAGCGGTCTGGAGTTATCTGTGTATGACCAATATACAGGGCATGAAAGGCATGTCAAAACCCTTTCGGGAGGCGAGAGCTTTAAGGCATCACTTGCACTTGCTTTGGGTCTTGCGGATGTTGTCCAGCAGAATGCTGGCGGAATTTCACTCGAAACGATGTTCATCGATGAAGGTTTCGGTACGCTCGACCCTGAATCTCTTGATCATGCGATTGAAGCATTAATGGATATACAAAGCACTGGGAGATTGGTGGGGATAATTTCCCATGTCCCGGAATTGAAAGAAAGAATCGATGCACAGCTTCAAGTCATTTCGACACAAAATGGAAGTCGAACGTCCTTTTATTTTGCTGGATAATCAAGAAAAAAGAATGGCTAAGGGGGAAGTGGTTCCCTAGGCCATTCTTTTTATTTTTATGAACGAACTACTCAATGTTAATATCTTCAGCTGTTTTTCCGGGGGAAAACTTATGGATGCGAATCACCAATATTGGATTCGAGAATTCAGCGGTAATTCTTCGTGAGCAAATCGAAAAGGGGAAAGGGATCTTTCTCTGTGTGGGTAGTGTATCTTCTTTTTTTTCAAGTACATGCTTATCTGTATCGTCAACGATGATCGATAGCTCATTATCACATAGGCAAACTTTTATATCTTTCACATCATGGTTTTCCAAAACCGCTTCCACCATATACTCATCGTCACTTTCGTATATATCAATTGAAAAAAGTTGATGATCCAACGCACAAGTTTCCGGATCCAGAAAAAAACTTTTTACCCATTCATCAAACTTTTCAACCTCAGTCATTTGCGATCCATGTTGATTGTCTTGCATGTTGATACCCCCGGTTTTCCTTTGAGGTATTATATGTTGGAGCATGAAGAATGGTGATTGAAAAAGTGAAAATGGTGATGATAAAAAGTTTTCGGAAAAGTGGTCAAAAAAATGTAAAAGCAACCAAGGCAAAGGAACGATGGTGTGGGTATTAAAGGGAATCCAAAAGTAGTTTGCGGTGCTAGGATAACAGCATCTGCAGAAACTTTAAAAGTATAAAACATGGCACGATACATTGTTTATTTGTGTGTCTTCCTCGGACTGAGTATCGGCTCTGAATCATAAAAGAGTTAATTCTTTTTTCAATTCACGATGTAATACTTCTCCCATACGCTTTATCCCTTCAATAATCTTCTCTTTAGACATATTGGAGTAATTTAAACGTAATGTATTTTTTTGTGTACCATTTGGAAAAAATGGGGTACCAGGAACACAAGCAACATTATTTTTTAAGCACTCTGTAAATATATGCCTTGAATCAATGCCCTCAGGAAGCTCGACCCAAATAAATAAACCACCTTCCGGCTTACTATAAGACAAGTTCTTTGGGAAAAATTCTTCAATACTGCGCATCATCTCTATACATCTTGTTTTATATACTGCTTTGATTTTATTTATGTGCTCTTCCATATCGTAAATTTCCAAATACTTAGCTGTAATTCTTTGAGCAAGGCTGTCCGTATGTAAGTCAGCTGTTTGCTTAAAAGCAACATACTTTTCAATGAAAGTTTCGTCTGCACATATCCATCCAAGCCGAAGACCGGGAGTGAAAATCTTAGAGAATGTGCTTATATAAATTACTCTGTTCTCTGTGTCAAAATGTTTCACAGGGGGGAGTTCCTCTCCAGCGAATCTTACGGCCCCATAGGGATTATCCTCTACAATCAGTACATCATATTGATTGGCAAGCTCAATCATTCTTTTTCGTCTTTCGAGTTTTAATGTGCGACCTGTAGGGTTTTGGAAATCTGGAATAGTATAGATGAATTTTGTGTTAGGATGCTTTTGCAGCTTTTTCTCCAGCTCTTCCATAACCATTCCATCATCATCCATAACTACTTCAACAAATTTGGCATCGTATGACTTGAATACGTTAATTGCTGCAAGATAGGTTGGGCTTTCACAAATAATGGTTTCTCCCTCATTGATAAATAATCTTCCAGTAAGGTCGATTGCTTGCTGGGACCCTGATGTGATAAGAACATTTTCAATAGTGGAGTTGATCCCAATATCTTTCATTCTTTGACTAATAGCTTCTCTTAAAGGAATATATCCTTCAGTCGTACCATATTGAAGAGAAGCTGCACCTTCTTCATCCAATACAGCATTGCAAGCATGCTTAAGATTTTCTACAGGAAACAACTCTGGAGCTGGCAGGCCTCCTGCAAAAGAGATGACTTCTGGTCTTTCTGTTACTTTTAATATTTCACGTGTCTCAGAAGATTTTACTAAACGAGCTCTCTCCGCAAATTTATTTTTCATCTATAACCATTCCCTTTTTTTTTTTTTTGCAATTGGTTACGTTTAACAATTAATTTAAAAGTCTAATAGGCTATCTTTACTCTAGTTAAATATTGAATTTTCAGTTATTTTAATATGGTTAGACCTTACTCTGATTGACGCCTGCCCAAATAACAAATGGAATAAGCAGTAATGAAAGCACAGCACCAGCAATTGTTAGGGTTGCATAACTAGAATGTGCTACGATGATTCCTGATAAGCCTCCTCCCAATGCTCCTGACAAAGCAATCCAAACATCTACAGAACCCTGCGTTTTAGCACTAGTGGATGGTGGAGTTGCATCCACTAGGATTGCTGTGCCGCTAATTAAACCAAAATTCCAGCCAAGTCCAAGTAAAGCAAGTGCTGTAATGAGGACTACCATCGAATCAGCAGGTCCCATAGCAGCTAGAATGCCTGAAGCAAGTAGCGTAACGGCAGAAGCAATGGCCATAGCAGAACGGCCAATTTTATCAACAAGAAAACCAGTTACTAATGAAGGAAAAAACATAGCACCTATGTGAAATCCAATGACAAGCCCTACTTCATTCAAACCATGTCCATGGTGTCCCATATGTATGGGTGTCATCGTCATAATTGCCGTCATCACAAATTGAGTTAGAACCATTACTGATGCTCCTGCAAAAATTCCTCGCCTGTTTACCGATAACGTATGAGAATTTCCCTCTAAAGGTAAATTACTGGTTTTTCTTTGAGCATCTGATAGTGCTTTAGCAACAATAAAGGGATCAGGACGAAGTAAAATTAACAGAACTAAACCAGCAAGTATATAAGCTGCAGCAGCTAATATAAATGGACCAGCTAAAGAAGGAATTCCTTTGGATACCGCAAACTCACCCATTACATCCACCAGGTTTGGGCCTGCAACTGCACCGAATGTGGTGGAAACCATGGCCATACTAATAGCCTTCGCCCTTTGTGTTGAGTTTGCAAAGTCAGTTCCTGCGTAGCGTGCTTGTAAGTTGGTTGCTGATCCAGCCCCATAGATAAGCAGCGATATAAATAAAAGTAGAATGCTATTTGTTAATGCTGAAATGACTACACCAATGGCGCCGATGCCTCCAGCCAAAAATCCTGTCGCAAGTCCAGAACGACGTCCAAACCGCTGAGAAAGACGTCCCACAAGTAGTGCCGCCCCTGCTGACCCTAAAGTAAATAACGCCGTAGGAATTCCCGATACACTATCTGTACCTAGCATGTCTTGGGCTATAAGAGCCCCCACTGTTATTCCTGCAGCAAGTCCTGCTCCTCCAAAAATTTGGGATATTACAACAACAATTAATGTTCTTTTATATAATTGTTGTTGTTTTTCTGAAGAACTAATGTAACCTTGTAACAAAGCCGATTGGACGTCCAACTCCTTTACACTATCTTTATGTAACATAACAACCTTCCTTTCTAGAAAGCTAATTCCATTTAATATAACTGGATTTGAATCATCATAACACTCGTAAAAAAGCCATACAATATTATAATTGTATGGCGAACAATATTACGTAAAATCGTTTAGTAAACGTTCCAGGATAATCAATCCTCGCTCAAGCTCTTCAAGCGTTTCCGGTGCACAGACAGAAACCCTTACAGCCCTCTCTGGACAACTATTTCCGACTACAAAACGTTCAGCTGCATACACTTGCACCCCCTGCTGTGCAGCTAACGTTTCAAATTCAGCACCTGTAATCTTGCCTGGTAATAGCAACCAACGAAAGATGCCTGTTTCCACACCTAAACACGTATAGTCTGCCAAATATCGATTTACGACTTGGTTTCTGCGAATAGTTTGTTCCCGATGACCCTCAATTAAGACTTCAAATTGATTCGATACAATCATACGTGCTGTAAGTTCTGCTAGTAACGGGGAAACGGTTATATTTAAATTATAAAGTGCCTTTGAAATTGGCTCCTTGAATTGACTCGGTACTGCTACATAGGCCAGACGCAACCCTGGTGCTAATGATTTAGATAAACTTGCAATATAGATGACCTGTTCTGGAGTAAATGATGCGACTGCTGGAAGTGGTTTTTTGTTGAGAAGATGGTACGATGCATCTTCAATAATGAACTGTTTATACTTTTTGGCAATTGCTGCAATCATTTTTCGATTCTCAACAGACATGAAGGAAGCTGTCGGGTTATGATAATCCGGGATCAAGTAAATGCCTTTGATATTGTCATTTTTACACGCATATTCAAAGGCAGTTGGACTCATTTCATAGTTCTCTGATTTTATCGGCACTATTTGCACACTAAGCATCGCAGCAACAGTTTTTAAACCAGGGTAAGTATGATGATCAACACCAATACGATCTCCAGGCTTACAAAGACTCGCCAGTGTGGCAGCAATCGCATTTTGACCCCCATTTGCAAATAAAATGTGATCAACTGTTGTTTCAAACCCACCTCTTTGGATTAACTTTATAGCTGCATCCTTTTGCCAAAGGCTTTCGCCTGCTCGACCATAACCAAACCATTTTTCAAAATCTGTCTCTTGCAGCATACTTTTCAGTTGAAGTAGCAGTGGCTCGTAAGAAGCATTATCTGGTAGTGTCGCTCCCATTTCAATTAAATGCTTCGGCTTTGTATCTTCAAGTAAATACGCATTCGATAACGCATCATACGATACAAATGTGCCACTTCCAACAGTTGCACTTAACAAGCCCTTTAACTCACACACTTTAAACGCTTTTGAAATGGTACTCAAATTCAAATCTAAATAATCGGCTAGTTCTCGCTGTGGAGGAAGTTTTGTTCCAGGTAATAAAACTCCGTTTAAAATATCCTGTTCCAATTGCCCTGCTAGTGCTTGATAAATAGGCTTTTCATTTTTATCAATCGATGGCTTCCAGCTCATCGGATAGTTTTCAAAAGAATTAATTGGCATGATACGCATCCTTTTTCATACAATTATATGATTGTGCCATTTATAAAACAATTAAACTTTTCTTAACCCTTTAACGAATATCTGAGTAGCAATTGTTTTTACTAAATTGCCAGCAATAATATCGGGTCTTATTTTATAAACAACTATATTATTTATTCACACCAAATATAGCTTTAATATAGAGCTCGATTAAAATTCCTTCCAACCTAGAGGATGATTCTTGGAACGGCGAAAAAATCTATCTAGGAATCCGTAAAAGCTAAAAATACAGGAATGGAAGTTGAGCTATAGATTTAGTATATAATTTACTCGTAGGCAAAGTTTTAATAAAATTCGAAAAGCCCATCCTTAGCTGGATGGGCTTTTCGAATTTTTTTTTTTAATACACCATAGATAAAGTCTAAATCACGTTTTATGAGTAGGGATAATCTATACTATGGTAAAAACCAACTTTTCAATACTGTTATATAAGCAATCAAAGCTGAGTTTGTTTAAATTCAAAAATGAATTATGGGCATTTCGATGAATCCTCTATAGAAAGGCATTATTTGTGAATAAAATTCATTAATGAATTGACTGTTCTTAATGATAAGCGCTTTTTTCATAAAAATGGGACTTGGCATGCGAGTTGCATAATCATAATAATAAGTATAAAACAAACATGCACGATATGAAATTCGTTTATGTGGGGAGGGATATATGGTGCGAAAAACGATAAATAAACCATGGGAGCAATGGTATGTTGAAAGAATGAAATCTATGAATCTACCGGAAATATCCGTCTATTCACTGCTTGATATAACAGCGGGTAAGTTTCCACACCATACAGCCATCATTTATGAAGACAAGTCCATGGATTATAAGAATCTAAAAATGCAGGTAGACAAACTTGCAGGTAAATGGAGAGAAATGGGCTTTGTTAAAGGTGAACGGATTGGACTGATGATGGCCAACCACCCTTATTTCATAATCAGTTATTATGCTGCCCAGGCGCTAGGTCTGTTGGTTGTACAAATAAATCCTATGTATAAACCGCGCGAACTATTGCAAATTTTAATTGACTCGGATACCAAGAATATTGTATTTGACCAAACGGCCGCAAATACAATCGAAGAAACGAAAACGATATATGAATTTGATGTTTGCATTGATACGAAAAATGATCATAATGGCTCTTATTCCCTTCAAATGATGATTGAAACCGGGGATGCCATCAAGAAGCCCGAAGTGATAAGCCCGCATGAAGATACTGCAGTCATCCAATATACTGGCGGCACCACTGGGAAGATGAAGGGTGTCATGCTTACTCACCATAATTTAACCTCCAATGTCATGCAGAGCTTTGAAATGTATGGGGATTCCCTGAAACCTGGTGAAGAAATAGTTTTGGCAGCAACGCCTCTTTATCATGTTTATGCAATGACAAGTGCAATGAATCTAGGTATCTATATTGGAGCTGCCATCCTCTTATTTCCTAAATTCGAACTTGAAGATGTACTTGCAAAAATAAAAAAGTATCGTCCGACTTTCTTTCCAGGAGTTCCAAAGATGTATAACGCTTTCGTCAATCATCCAGGAATTGAAAACTATGGACTGAATTGTTTAAAAAGTTGTTCTAGTGGATCGGCGCCGCTGCCGGTTGAAGTAATTAAGCGATTTGAGGAGCTGACCGGCGCCAAAATCGGAGAGGGTTTCGGTTTGTCGGAGGCTTCACCTTCCACTCATCGTAATCCGCCTTTCGGAAAAAGGAAAATAGGAAGCATTGGCATCCCTTTTCCAGGCACGGACTGTATGATCATTGACGATGAAAATAATGAAGTGCCTAACACATGCGTCGGGGAGTTGCTCATAAAAGGTCCGCAAATCATGAAGGGTTATTGGAATAACGAAGCCGAAACCAAAAAGGCCTTACAGAATGATTGGCTATATACTGGAGATCTTGCTGTGATGGATGACGAAGGATATTTCTATATCGTCGGCAGGAAAAAAGAAATGATCATCGTCGGAGGATTCAATATTTACCCGCAGGAGGTAGAAGGGGTTCTGTATGAACATCCGGCAATTAAAGAGGCAGCTGTGGTTGGCATCCCCCATAAAGAAAAAGGAGAAATAGTGAAAGCATTCATCGTACCTAAAGAAAGCGCTTCCGTGGATCTTGAAGAAATAGAAGGATATTGTTATTCCCAATTGACGCCATATAAGGTACCAAAAGTATTTGAATTGAGAAAAGAACTTCCGCGAAATACAGTGGGTAAACTATTAAAAAGATTGTTAGTTAAAGAGGAATTAGAAAAGGATTGAAAGAGGGGAAATGTGGTTCCAACCATCTAAGTCGAAACATACTTTGGATGGTCTGCCAGTTTGCGAACAAAAATAAAGTAGAGGAGGGATTCATATGCGTTGGGTTGTTCTCATTCTATTATTCTTTGGAGCCGTCATCAATTTTGCAGATAAATCGATCGTGGGACTCGCAGCTGTTCCCATCATGAAGGAATTCAATCTTACCTATGCGGAGTGGGGTCTTGTTGGAAGCAGTTATTATTGGCTCTACCCAGTAACAGGGATTTTTGGGGCAGCATGGGCTGATCGGCTGGGGGCTAAAAAAGTGCTTGGGTTCATCATGCTGACATGGACTGTTTTGCAATTCGGCGTTTTAGCCATTACCGCTCTTCCATTATTAATTCTATATAGGATTTTACTTGGCGCATTCGAAGGGCCTTATAGTCCAATTGCTTACAGTCATGCCGATAAGTGGTTTCCGCCGAAGCTGAAAGGTTTTGCCAATTCGGTAGTTGTTGGCGGAGGGACCGTTGGTGCGATGATCGTGGCACCGATCCTCGTTTCCTTAATTACGATATTCGGCTGGAAGGCTGCCTTTGCCGCTCTTGGAGGAGCAAGCCTTGTTTGGTTCTTCCTCTTTCAATTTTTAACAAAGGAAAATCCAGTTGAAGTATATGAAAACGTTCAAAAGAAAAAGAAACTAAAACTGGAAAAAATAAAAGTGAAAGACTTTTTGCTGCTATTGGCTTCACCTACTGCTTTGTTTACTACCCTCGCTTATTTTTCAACGTATATTTTAGTTGTTTGGTTTTCTGTTTGGCTCCCGATTTATTTAGTCGAAGCCGTAAAAATGACTCCAGGTCAAATGGGAACCAGCGTTGCGATAATCGGGGTCGTTTCCGTATGTATTTATATGGGTGTTTCGATGGCGTCTGATCATTTATTCAAGAAGAATCAGAATTGGCGATCATCAAGGGTATTCGTCGTTGCGGGCGCCATGATTCTTGGTGCATTGTTCTTTTCCTCAATCATGGTATTTCAAAATCCAATCTGGGTGATAGTCGCCATGTGTTTAGCAAAGGGTCTTACATACGCCATTTTACCAATTGGACCAACGATCATGATCAATGAAATGCAGGAGCGGGGGGGATTGATGACAAGTATCTTAACATCATCAGGAAATCTTGCGGGCATTATTGCACCTCTATTAACTGGCTATATCATAAGTTTAGCTGGAGGAAATCAACTATTGGGTTATAACCTATCGATATTGTTCATGGCCATCCTTGTCCTGGCTTTTGGCATCCTGTTTGCGATATTCGTTAAACCGGCCGGGAAACTTAAAAATAAAAGTTCGGATAACTTTGACCTTAAGTCCTCATAAGTAGGCGGAACCTGCTTACATTCAATGAAATTGGTGAAATGAAGGAATGCCTTCAAATAATGGTGTGAATAAAAGGAAAAGGAGCGGATGGGAAATGAATAGAGATGCCGTTATAGTTTCTGCAGTTCGAACAGCAATTGGAAAACAGGGAGGTGCACTTGCATCTGTTCCTGCCCACGTATTTGGAGCAGAAGTGATGAAAGAAGCCTTAAAACGAGCGAATGTCGAACCTCGAATGATAGATGATGTAATCATGGGGAATGTGTTAAGCGGGGGTGGAAACATTGCCAGGTTAACTGCACTGGAAACTGGCCTCTCGATTCATCTTCCGGGAGTGACTGTCGACCGTCAATGCGGCTCGGGAATAAATGCTGTTAACTTGGCTGCACAAGCGATCCGGGCTGGCGAAGACGATGTCTATATCGCAGGTGGGGTCGAGAGCATGAGCAGGGCGCCATACTTGATGGACCGACCGGAAAAACCATACAGTGCAAAGCCACCGCAGTTTAGAAAGTCCCGGTTGTCCCCAAAAGAGATTGGCGATCCCCCGATGGGAATCACGGCTGAAAACTTAGCGGGAAAATATGAGGTCAGCAGGGAAGAACAAGATGCCTTCGCTCTACAAAGCCAAAAAAATATGGCCAGAGCCGTGGAAGAGGGCCGCTTCAATGAACAAATTGTGCCTATTCACATTCCCGTCAGAAAAGGTGACGATATCGAATTTAAATTGGATGAACATCCACGACCGCAAATAACGAAAGAAGGGCTTGCCAAATTATTACCTGCGTTTCTAGAAGGCGGGTCGGTGACTGCAGGCAATAGTTCGGGATTGAATGATGCCGCATCAGCATTGGTCATCATGTCGAGGGAAAAAGCGGTGGAATTGGGGATTAAACCTTTAGCGACGATCAGGGCACAGGCTGTTGCAGGGGTAGATCCAAATTATATGGGAATAGGGCCTGTTCCCGCTATAAGAAAGGTAATGGAGAAATCAGGGCTTTCCTTAAATGAAATGGACATCATTGAAATTAATGAAGCCTTCGCTGCTCAAGTCATTGCTTGTAATCGGGAGCTTGATATGAATCTTGCAAGAGTGAATGTGAACGGGGGAGCCATTGCACATGGACACCCACTAGGTGCGACGGGTGCCATCCTCATTACGAAAGCGGTTCATGAATTGAAGCGTTCTGCCGGAAGGCTCGCCCTAATTACAGCTTGTATTGGAGGCGGACAGGGAATTGCTACGATAATTGAACGTGAAGCCTGAATTTTATAGCAGAAAAACAATGAATTTAACACAGCATTCAGCCCTATATGCCCTATGAAGAAAACTTGTCAATGGAACTATACATGAACAGAACTGAGGAGGAATAAACTCATGACAATCACTTTAACTAAGGAAATGCAGCAAATGAAGGAAATGATCCGTAATTTTGTTGAAAGGGAGGTGGAGCCCTTTGCCATACAAATTGAAGAAGAAGATGCCATCCCGGAGCATTTGGTGGAAAAAGCAAAAGACCTTGGCTTATTCGGGATAAGCATTCCCGAACAATACGGTGGAATTGGCTTAAATGCGGTGGGAAAGGCTACCGTATTAGAGCAGTTAGGAAGGACCCATAATGGTTTCGTTTCATTAATAAGCGCTCACACCGGGATTGGCAGTACAGGTCTGGTTAAGCTAGCATCCGAACATTTGAAAAATAAATACTTGCCTGAAATGGCAGCAGGCACGAAAATTGGCGCCTTTGCTTTATCTGAACCCGGAGCGGGCTCGGATGCAACCAATTTGGCAACGAGTGCAGAAAAGAAGGGTGATTACTGGGTGATGAACGGGACGAAACATTTCATCACGAATGGGCCGATAGCTGATGTTTATACCGTATTTGCTTTAACGGATAAAGATAAAGGGGCAAAGGGAGGGATTACCGCTTTTTTAGTGGAAAGAGATTTTCCAGGTTTGAATGTCGGCAAAAAGGACAAAAAAATGGGGTTAAGAGGATCATATACCTCACAGGTCATTTTTGAGGATTGTATCATACCAGAAGAAAATGTAATCGGCGAAGTTGGAATGGGATATATCTCTGCACTTAAAATTTTAGGTGAAGGGCGGGTAGGATTGGCTGCAAGAGCAGTGGGTTCAAGTGGTAAATTAATCGAATTATCAGCCAAATATGCAAAAGAGCGCATCCAATTCGGTAAACCAATCGCAGACAACCAAGCGATTCAATGGATGCTTGCTGATATGGCAACCGAAACGGAAGCTGCAAGAGCATTGACGATGATGGCGGCACAAAAGATTGTTGAAGGAAAAAAAGTGATCAAGGAAGCCTCAATGGCAAAACTGTTCGCTTCTGACGTTTTTAATCGGGTGGCGGATAAAGCGGTTCAAATTCATGGTGGTATGGGATATATGGCTGAATATCCAGTTGAACGTTTCTATCGGGATGCCCGCATAACGAAGATCTATGAAGGAACGAATGAAATCCAACGTTTAATCATTGCAAGAAATGTCTTGGAAGAGTGTTAAATGTACTGCTTTATTCGGGCAGGCAGTCTTTTGCCCAAGTATCTGGTATTTCAAGGGGGAGGAACGAAATGGGAGAAGATATCGTGATCGTGAGTGCTGTACGAACACCAATTGGTAGGTACGGTGGAGCATTTAAAGAGATTAGTTCCGGTCATTTAGCTAGCATTGCCATTAAAGAAGGGATAAAGCGGGCAAATATTGCAGCTGAACAAGTGGACGAAGTCATTTTAGGGGAGGTTAGGCAAACGACCGAATCCTCGAATGTCGCGAGGGTGGCGGCATTGCGATCAGGGATTCCCGATTCTGCACCGGCTTTTACGGTAAACCGGTTATGTGCATCTGGAATGCAAGCCATCACCTCAGCAGCACAGCAGATAAGCTCAGGTCAAGCAAATATAGTCGTTGCCGGCGGTACGGAAAGCATGAGTCGCGCACCGCTTTATTTAAGAAGTACCCGTTTTGGGGGAGACAGCACCAAACTAGTTGATTCTAATACTGAAGCTGGGCAGCAACCTCAAGAGATTTATGGGAAAAGTTTGGGGATGGGAATCACCGCTGAAAATGTCGCACAGCGATACAACATTTCCAGGGAAGAACAAGATGCCTTTTCAGTGGAAAGTCAACGAAGAGCGGCGCAAGCGATGGAAGAAGGAAAGTTCAAAGATGAAATCGTTCCTGTCCAGGTCTCTGACAGGAAGAGTACGGTTATCATTGAAACGGATGAATATCCACGCCCGGACACCACAATGGAAAAGCTTGCAAGCTTAAAACCGGCATTCAGGGAAAACGGGACCGTCACTGCCGGTAATGCTTGTGGCCGTAATGACGGAGCGACTGCATTGGTATTAATGAAAGCCAGTGAAGCGGAACGGTTGCAATTACAGCCAATTGCAAAGATTGTCGATTGGGCGACTGCTGGAGTTTCTCCTGAAGTGATGGGGATTGGTCCAGTACCAGCCGTTGGAAAACTTATGGAGCGCACCGGGAAAAAAGTAGAAGAAATTGGGCTTTTCGAATTAAATGAAGCGTTCGCTTCACAGGCATTGGCAGTAATCAGGGATTTATCGTTAGATGAAAACAAGGTTAATGTAAATGGTGGAGCCATTGCACTTGGGCACCCAGTCGGTTCAACGGGCGCCCGGATCGTGACAACACTAATATATGAACTGATTCGCAGAAAAGAAAAATATGGAGTTGCTACACTTTGTGTTGGCGGCGGACAGGGAATGGCCATCATGATTGAAACGATATAGTCCAACGATAAAGGAGTGGAAACCCCATACGTTTCTGCTCCTTTCCGTATATAAGTTGAATCGCGCATAAGTGAGGGGGAGGAAGATTGCCTGTTGAAGTGGAGGATATTCGGAATCAATTCGAAAGTAGTGCATTCTTTTCACATATTGGGTTTGAAATCATCCGGTTTGAAGAAGGTAATGTAACTATAAAGCTAAACATTGAAGAACACTTACTTAATGTCAATGGAACACTGCACGGGGGCATTCATGCCACCATGCTGGATACCATTCTGGGAATGGTGACTCGTTCCGTCACCAAATCTAAAGTCGTGACGACAAGCTTAACTGTACATTATTTAGCCAGCATATCAAGCGGGGAACTATTTGCGGAAGCAAAAGTCCTGCAAAAAGGATACAAAATAGCCTTTACTGAAGGAGAAATAAAAGATGCTGAAGGCAACATCATTGCGAAGGGCACAGGAATTTTTAAAATCATTCGTGATAAATGAGGCAAGGATGATCAAGTTGGCTGACAAGTGACTATGCTCCATTTTAATAGAAAAGAATGAGGTGTGAAAAATTGACTAGAACTTGG
Source organism: Peribacillus sp. NPDC096448 (assembly GCF_044762675.1). Classification (NCBI taxonomy): domain Bacteria; kingdom Bacillati; phylum Bacillota; class Bacilli; order Caryophanales; family Bacillaceae; genus Peribacillus; species Peribacillus sp. NPDC096448. The sequence continues at coordinate 45,879 of NZ_JBIWEU010000009.1, forward strand.
CATCGATTTTATCCTAAAGAAACCCCTGCTGAAATTGAGATTCCAGTATTGTCATTATATGGACTCCTTGAACGTTCAGCCCGACTTTACCCAACCTGCAAGGCCGTGATAGATGGGGATCGGGAAATGACATATATGGAATTAAAGGAAGCCTCAGATCGTTTTGCTGTGAATTTAGACAACCGTGGATTTCAAAAAGACGATCGTATAGCAATCATGCTGCCAAATTGTCTAGAATATATCATTGCCTATTATGCCATTCATCGTTTGGGAGGTATGGTCGTTCAAGTGAACCCACTGTATCAGTCAAGTGAATTGGACTATATATTACAGGATTCCGGAGCCAATTGGTTCATTGGGCGTGAGGTACAACGGGAAAAATTAGTGCTAACAAGTTTTTCTGACAGGTTAACGTTCATATCAGCCGAGCAATTAATGGAAACCGGAACTGATTTATCAAGTAAAGATAAGGAACTCCCTGCTCTGGATATCGACCCCAAGGAAGCTGTGGCTGTTCTTCAATATACAGGGGGAACAACAGGGAAATCAAAAGGGGGCATGCTCACGCATTTTAATTTGATCTCGAATGTATTTCAAGACTTTGCCTTCACGGCAAATGCCCTTCAACTCCAAAGTCCTGGCGAACGGATGCTTGGATTGACCCCATTATTCCATGTGTTTGGAAATGGAAGATTGAATAGTGCCATATATGCCGGATCAACTTATATCACATTAGAGAAATTTGAAATAAATAAGGTGGTAGATTTGATTCGAACACATCGGCCAACCATTTTTCCTGGTGTCCCGACCATGTATATTGCTTTATTGAATCACCCGGATTTAACGGCGGACGATTTATGCTGCTTTAAGTACTGCAGCTGTGGTTCTGCCCCGCTCCCGGTAGAAATCATTCAGCAGTTCGAAAGAAAATTTGGGGTTACAATATTGGAAGGATTTGGAATGTCGGAAACTTCACCCACTACACACCGTAATCCAGTCATAGGACAGAAAAAACGAGGAAGTATCGGAATTCCATACCCAAATACCGATGCTAAAATCGTCGATTTGAAAACAGGCGTTGATGAATTGCCAGCAGGAGAAAGAGGCGAACTGATCATTAAAGGTCCGCAAGTAATGAAGGGATATTGGAAAAATCAGGAGGAGACGGCAACAGCTTTGCGGGATGGTTGGCTTTACACTGGGGATATCGCTAAGATGGATGAAGATGGATATTTTTATATCGTAGGCAGGAAGAAAGATATGATCATTACTAGCGGTTATAATGTTTATCCAATCGAAGTCGAAGATATTATTTATCAGCATCCAGCCGTAAAAGAGACATGTGTATATGGAGTATTGGATTCATACCGTGGGGAAACGGTAAAAGCGGCCATAGTTTTAAAGAAAGGAAAGTCAGTGCCGGAGCAGGAAATCAGGGAGTTTTGTGAGCAGCGACTGGCCAGATATAAAGTGCCGCGAAGTTTTGAGTTCAGGGAACAACTGCCAAAATCTGCTGTAGGAAAAATATTGCGTAGAATATTAATGGAGGAAGGAGCACAAAGCCCTACTGTAGGGGAAAGATAATCCCATTTCATTTATCGTTAGGAAGCTTATATGAAGCGCTAAATAAGTGAAACCTTTTTTCGAGGTTCCCCTTATTTAGGGTTTTTCTATCATATTCTTTATAGATTATAAAACTACTTTCCTTTTAGGGGAATTTCAAATGAAGTCCCATCCACCAATAATTCATGAGACTCACCATCCGCTATATCATCGGTAGTGAAAGAAAAGGAATCGAGCCGTTCGAAGTTTTCCTCGGGATCAACCAATAAGCCAATTGTGCCTTTTCTCATTTCTCCTGGTTGGTAGTCTGATCGACTTACTTTTTTTGTCCCCATAAAAGTATCTCCGGAATGGATGAAATTTTTAGAAGGCACATCATATGAAAGGTAATCATTGAAAGTAACATTTTCCATGCTGAAGAACTGAAGTTCCTTCGAATCTTCATTTTCAACAGAATAAGTTATCTCTAGATAAGAAACCTCTTCATCGATATCCGTTTTAGACAACGCCGCCTGTTGATCGATTTCCTCCATGGATAAATTCTCTTTATAATATATCGAATAGGCCTCTTCAAAACTCAATCCCGTATAGGGCTTGAGCTCCTCCTTCGCTTCATCTGTGAGTGAAGATAATTGAATCCTGCGGATATCCTTGACTGTGATGACCATGGGTGCCAATTCAAATGATTCATTAATGGACTTCGTTTCTAGTAATGTGAAGGTTCCCCAATTTTTATTGTGAACCTTATCACCGACTTTTTTTAGATGGGTCCCGCCATATTCCTCCACCTCAGCAATTTTAGATTCCTTTGTTTCCGGATTTTTCCCTTTTTCAGTTTTATCGCTCTCGAAATAATTGTAGGCAATTACACTTAAACAAGTAAGCAATAAACCAACCATTACCGAAATGATCCAACTTTTACGAATACTTCATCACTCCCTGTCTTAACTTTGATGTCAAAGAATAATATACCATTTTTTTTGCAAATGAAGGAAAGAAGAGTGCCCAAGAGATCGTGGGTTTTCATTACCGAAAAATTCCATTTTCCCACTGATTTGAGGTTCCCTGTCCTTGATAATGATTTCTCAGCTACAGTACAAGCCGTTTTATAAAAGAGTCATATTATATAACGAAGGGGAAATCTTGAAAAAATGAGAACATGCTTTTATTCTTATATTGTTTTTTCATCCCTGGAAACCTCTCTCTAGTAACAAATTATTATAAAAGGAGACGTTTAGGGAATGTGGCCAATTAACAATGGTAAGGAAAGGATACATCTGCCGAATAAAAGTGCAATGCTGTCCCGGCAAGAGATAAAAGCCATTGAGTCCTGGATATCTCAAATAGGGATATTCCAATTTTATAAAACAGCTGGACAAAAAATGTCTACTGCCAGAAAAACGCTAAAGTTCAAGTATAAAATCATTGGGCATGGATTTAACCGGGTCGTCTATGATTTAAATAATGGTTATATATTAAAAGTTGCATTTTCAGAAGTAGGATTAATCAGCAATGCAAACGAAGCCTATATATATAATAACTGTAATGAGAAAGTCAAAAAGTATTTATGTCCGGTTAAGGAGTATGGGACGGGCTGGATTATCATGAAGAAGGTGGACACGAACGTACCGTTTGCAATCAAGGAATATACAAAACTGATCAAGTTGGAATTGAATTTTCTAAGGTACGGAATTATTCCAATAGATTTGCGTTTGGATAATGTCGGATATAACGGGAACGATGAAATGGTTGTCATTGATTACGGTCTATTCACAATGGATCTCAAAAGCCCTGTGCTGCGATGGTTTGTTTGATGATGGAAGGTATCTGCAAGAAAAATATATAATGGAGATCAAATGAAATGATTAGACGAAGCGGTGAATTTTCTGAACTGTTCTTGATTTTATCGAATTATCTAAATGAAAGAAGCATGTTACAATTGGCTTTTTTTGTGTAACATGCTTTTTTATCCGGTTCAAAGGACCATAACTGATGATACAACGCTTGCCACTTTTTTATCATTTTGAAATAAATCTGCGAGTACATAAGCTGTTTTTTTTCCGATTCGGTCAACTTTTGCTTCAACTTGTACGTCTCCTAATCTTACTGGTCGATGAAAGGTAGTATGTAAATCAATGGATGCGAAGGATTGTCCAATGCTTAATTTAGAAGATATCGCATAAGCCATTATGATATCTGCTGCAGAAGTGACAAAACCGCCCATTGCTACACCATTTCCATTTATAAATTTATCATCCACTTTCCATATTCCCCTTGCAATTCCATCCTGGGCATAATTTGCTTCAATCTGTAACGTAAAATCACAATTCGGTGGCTGTTTACCCTCTGTTATAACTTGTAAAAGCTCGTGTCCTTTAAATGATTCCCCCATTAAATTACCCCCCTTGAATAAGTTGAAACTACAGAATATTCTAACATATATCTTGATGTCAATGAAGTTGTTGATTTTGATTTCCACTCCAGGTACTCGCTTTCCGCGGGCGGGCGGGAGCCTCCTCGGCGCGCCTGCGGGGTCTCCCATGCCACGCTTTTCCCGCAGGAGTCTCGTACCTTCCGTTCCAATCAACTTTGTGTTTTAAAAGAAAAAACTGTTAGCTGGTCTCATCACGAACCCTGTTTAAGACCTGTTTATATTTCATATTTTTTCCTGTACTCCTTAATGGATGGAAGAAATATGCGACACTCCTGCCGAAAAACTGTCTAGCCGAGACCCCACAGGCGCTCGTGCAGAGGAGGCTTGGCAGACAGTCGGCGGAGGGAAGCGGAATTCTGAAATCAGCTGTAATGATTTCTAGAAAAAACTGTAGGCTGATCTCATACCGAATTATGTTTGAGACCAGTTTATCCTTTAAGTTTTTTTCACCTATAATCCTTATTGGATGGAAGAAAATTGCGACACTCCTGCCGAAAAACTGTCTAGCCGAGACCCCACAGGCGCTCGTGCAGAGGAGGCTTGGCAGACAGTCGGCGGAAAGGGAGCGGATTTCTGGAATCAGCTGGAATGTTTTCTAGAAAAAACTGCAGGCTGATCTCACACCGAATTATGTTTGAGACTAGTTAATCCTCCTAGTTTGTTTTTTTACTATAATTCTTAATGGATTGAAGAAATTTACGAGACTCCTGTCGAAAAACTGGCTAGCCTAGACCCACAGACGCTTGCGTCGAGGAGGCTCGGCAGACAGTCGGAAAGGGAGCGGATTTCTGAAATCACCGGGAATATTATTTTATAAAAAGCTGTAGGGAAGTTGAAGTTAATAATTATCAAAAAAATCAAAAACTTCTTCTTTTTCTAATTAAATTGTGATAGTGTATAAAACAAAGAAGTATTTCCTTCATCTTAATTTTGAAAAGAAGTATTTAATTCGTCAGGAAGGAGTGATATGGTGGAACATCTTCCATTTAAATTATTAGTAAAAGAAAAATTTGATCATCTATCGGCAGGTCAAAAAAAAGTTGCCGCTTACCTGATCGAAAATTTGGATGAAGCCGCCTTTAAAACGGCATTTCAAATTGGCCGGGAAGCGGAGGTTAGTGAAACAACGGTCATTCGGTTTTCCTATTCATTGGGATTTGAAGGGTTTAGTAAAATGCAGGCGAGGATTCAAAAACAGCTGCTGCACCAAAATCAAATAGACTTATCCAACAGTGATTCCATTCTCCGCATTGATGACAAGCAAGATCCATTTACAAAAGTGATAGAAAACGAAGTTCATATTTTAAGACATCTTTTAGATCATACGAACGTTCAGGATATATGGAAAGCAGTCGATGTCTTGATCCAGGCTGACCAAATATTAATTGCAGGGCATCGGATTTCCCATGCCGCAGCCTATTGGTTCTCCTATACGCTAAGTTCATTAAGGGAAAATGTAAGTTTATGTTCACCAACAGGTGACTTCTATGAAAAGTTTTGTAATCTCACTAACAAGTCTGCGTTAGTTGTTTTTTCCTTTCCAAGATATGCGAATGAAACATTAAAGGTTGCAGAGGTTGCCAAAGAACAAGGAGTTTGTTTAATTTCAGTTACAGACCGCCTTCTGTCACCTGTCGGCCGCATCGCTGATATTTCATTGACCACTGAAGAAAACGCAGAAACCGGAACCAATTCAATCGCTTCCGTTATTAGCTTGTTGGACTTGGTTATTGCAGGCATACATCAAAAAGACGCAAAACGGATTTATACCCATCAGCAAAAATTAGAAAGGCTATATTCAAGCTATGAGGTGTTTAATGAATGAGTTTTAACAAAGTTAAAATTCATGTAAAGGAGGAGGGGCATCATCATGGACCCGATTCAATATATTGATCAGCATCAAGAATCATTGATAAAGTCCTACCATGACCTGCATTCTTTGGCTGAGCCAAGTTGGCAGGAGGAAAAAACGTCTTGCTATATTTTGAAATGTCTTAGGGAAGCGGGAATATCCCTAAAAACATTTCAGAGCCATTATGGAATTATTGCCGAGATTCCAGGCATTTCAAAAAAGGTTGTAGCATTAAGGGCTGATATGGATGCGCTCGTTCAGGAAGTTGATGGGGTTGTAAAGCCCAATCATTCATGTGGACACGACGCACATAGCACAATGGTTTTATATACAGCATTGGCCATTGCTTCCAGCGGAATCCGGCCTAAACACACTCTCCGGTTTATATTTCAGCCTGCAGAAGAAAAAGGGGAAGGCGCTCTTCAAATGATCAATGATGGCGCGTTGGAGAATGTTACATATTTATTCGGGGTACATGTAAGACCCAGTACGGAGGTTCCTTATATGAAGGCTTCCCCCGTCATTGTCCATGGCTCAGCCGAAACAATAAGGGGTACAATCAAAGGCCTTCAGGCTCATGCATCCCGTCCGCAAGATGGAATAAATGTAATCGAAGCAGCAGCTTTAATTGTCCAAAAATTACAACAGATCAATCTGGTAACCGAAATTCCTTATTCCATCAAAATGACTCAATTTGAAACAAACAATAAAGCATCAAACGTTATCCCGGAAACAGCTGTCTTTGCTATTGATGCCAGAGCGCAGTCAAATGATGTAATGAATGAACTAAATCGCTTAACAAAGGAAGCTTTTGAACAGACAATGGAACAAACTGAAACATCGATCTCCTGGTCTGCGGAAGAATTTGTCCCAGCTGCGACCTTGAATGAAAAGGCGATAAAGCTGGCTGAGGCCGCAATTGCAGATATCCTTGGGAAGGAAAATGTCGTTCCGGTCTGTGTTTCTCAAGGAGGAGAGGATTTTCATTTTTATACAGCCGAAAATCCTGATATAACTGCAACCATGATAGGGTTAGGCTGCGATCTAACGCCTGGTCTGCACCATCCGGATATGAAGTTTAATTTACAAGCACTTATTTATGGAACGAAAATTTTAATTAACACAGTCATGATGGCTGCAGAAGAGTAAAATTTTTGTACTTAAAAAATTAATGAAGGGGTGTTTTATGGAAAATACGGCACAAACATCACAAACCGGGGACCAAACAGCTGCTGATGAAAAACAACTTGAGCGAAAACTCAAACCAAGGCATCTTTCGATGATTGCAATCGGCGGCACCATTGGAACGGGGCTATTTTTAGCAAGCGGTTCCATTGTTCATACTGCGGGTCCTGGAGGAGCTGTGGCTGCTTATATAATTGCCGGGATCATGGTTTACTTTCTGATGACAAGCTTAGCCGAAATGGCTGCCCTTATTCCTATTACAGGCTCATTTAGTACCTATACATCAAGGTTTGTCGATCCTGCATTGGGATTTGCGATCGGATGGAACTATTGGTATAACAATGCAATCGTAGTCGCACTGGAATTAGCAGCTTCCTCCCTGATAATGAAATATTGGCTTCCTTCTGTTCCGGGCATCATTTGGAGCGCATTATTTCTTGCACTCATATTTGGATTGAATATTTTATCGGTAAAAGGATATGGAGAATCAGAATTCTGGTTTGCCATTATAAAGGTTTTGACGATTATCATTTTTATTGCAGTAGGTTTATTAATGATTGTAGGAATCATGGGAGGGGATGCCGTAGGTTTTGAAAATATCACCAAAGGGGAGGCACCGTTTAAAGGAGGCTTTTTATCTATTATAAGTGTCTTTATGGTGGTAGGATTTGCCTTTCAAGGTACCGAGTTAGTAGGAATTGCGGCCGGTGAGAGTGAAAACCCGAGAAAAAATATACCAAAGGCCATTAAGCAAATCTTCTGGAGACTTCTCTTGTTCTATGTATTGGCGATAATTGTGATTGGATTTTTAATAAGCTATAATGATCCGCGTTTGTTAAGCTCGGATATTGAAGATATTGCGGTAAGTCCCTTCACTCTGGTTTTTCAAAACGCTGGGCTTGCCATCGCTGCCTCCGTCATGAATGTGGTCATTCTTACTTCCGTTCTTTCTGCAGGCAATTCGGCCATGTACGGAGCTTCTCGCGTGCTTTGGGTGCTGGCGAAAGAAGGCAAGGCCCCTTCGTTTCTAAAAAAAGTGAATTCAGGCGGCATTCCAGTGAACGCTGTGTACTTTTCTACCATCGTTGGGATGGCAGCTTTCCTAACCTCTCTTTTCGGTGAAGGCACGATTTATACTTGGTTATTGAATGCTGCAGGATTATCCGGTTTTTTATCCTGGTTAGGAATTTCGATTACACATTATCGTTTCCGGAAGGCATATATTGCACAAGGTAGAGATTTGAAAGATTTGCCTTATGTATCAAAATGGTATCCATTCGGTCCGATATTAGCCACACTTTTATGTGTTACGGCAATATTGGGACAAAATTACTCTGCATTTTTCGGTCCTGAGATTGACTGGTATGGAATTTTAATTTCCTATATCGGGCTTCCTTTATTTTTCCTGGCTTTTCTAGGATATAAAATCGTAAAGAGAACAAAAATGACTCCATTGCAAGAGGCCGATTTCAGTAAAGTGGAATAACCTCTTTTGTATAAAAGCAGGAAAGTATTTCTTATTATGAAAGACCATTTACATGATAGCTCCAGTGCCTCATAACGACATGCCGTCAGCTGTGGACTGCCTTGTCATCTTATGTTGTCAATAAGGGCACTTGTGCTATGCCAAGGAGGTTGACCATGACGAAATCACAGGAAATTATAATTCGTTCTATTCATGGAATTGAAGAACTAGAGGACGTAAGAAAGCTAGAGTCCAGCATTTGGGGAGAAACCGACTCAATCCCCACACACCAAACCTTAACAGCCGTGAAAAACGGCGGTTTGGTTATAGGAGCTTATTGCGACGGAAAGCTGATTGGATTTCAATACAGCTTTCCGGGATTCAATGGGCAATCAGCCTATCTTTGTTCACATATACTAGGCATAGATGAGCAATTTCGCAACAAAGGTATAGGCGAGAAGTTAAAGTTAGCACAACGTGAGGAAGCGCTTAAGCTCGGCTATTCCCTTATTACCTGGACATACGATCCTTTAGAAAGTGTCAATGGGTATTTAAATATAGCCAAGCTCGGCGGGGTATGCTCCACATATATAGCAAACTGCTATGGTGAAATGGAAGATCTATTAAACAGTGGAATTCCTTCTGACCGCTTTCTTGTCGAATGGCATATTGATAAAAAAGAGACAACGGATTCTAGCGGAGGGGGAATGCCGCTGGACTTTATGATGGAAAACTCGCTTATTCAATGGGATACCATTGAAAAGGGATTGCCTGTTCCATCTTTCACTCGCTCGCTGCCTGAACAAGAATGTGAAACAGCTTTTGTGGCCCTTCCAAAGGACTTCCGAACAATAAGAGTCACAAATATTCAAGCGGCCAAAGAATGGCGGATGAAAACCAGGGACATTTTTACCGGATTATTTCAGCAAGGATGGCAGGTAACAGGTTTTATGAAGAATTCCATGACGGAAATTCCCGTTCAGTTTTATGTGCTATCAAGGAAATGAACTAGAAGAATATATATAATGTTTAGTAATTTCAGGCTGTGTAAGCCTATTAATAAAAAATTTGTAAGACTGTGTCCATTAACAGTTTTATCACAGAAGGAGAATTTCTAAGTGAAAATTAAACAAGTTATTCTAAGGCATCTTAAGCTAGACTTGCTTGAACCTTTTACAACTAGCTTTGGGACGGAATGCGATAGGGATTTTATCCTTGTAGAAGCCATAAGCGATGATGGCATTTCCGGTTGGGCTGAATCGGTTGCGATGCTCGACCCTCTGTATAATGAAGAGACCTTAAAAACAAACTGGCATATACTAGAAGACTATCTAATTCCAATAATCCTAAAAAATGAAATCAAGCATCCTGATGAAATTTCCGAAAAATATTTCACCCATATTCGCGGAAATTATATGGCAAAAGCCGCTTTAGAGGGTGCCGTTTGGGATTTGTATGCTAAAAAGCAAGGTGCTTCTCTTTCAAATGTGTTAGGTGGAACAAAAAAGAAAATTGAAGTGGGGGTAAGCATCGGAATAAAGGATTCGATCGATTCGACCCTGGATATAATTGAAGCTCGTCTCGGTGAAGGCTATAAACGTTTTAAACTAAAAATTAAACCGGGCTGGGATGTTGAACTAATAGACAAGGTACGAAAAGTATATCCTGAAATCCCGCTCATGGCCGATGCAAATTCAGCTTATACCTTAAAAGATATAGACCGGTTATCCGCCTTGGATGATTTTAATTTAATGATGATTGAGCAGCCGCTTGCCTATAATGATATCATTGACCATGCAGATTTACAGTCAAGGTTAAAAACACCTATTTGCCTGGATGAAAGCATACACTCATTAGAGGATGCCAGGAAAGCTATTAAATTGGGCAGCTGTAAAATTATTAATATTAAGATTGGCCGTGTCGGAGGTTTGACTGAATCTAAGAAAATCCATGATTTATGCCTTGAACATGGCATTCCGCTATGGTGTGGGGGTATGCTGGAATCAGGAATTGGAAGAGCACATAATATTGCAATCACTTCACTGCCGAACTTCACTCTTCCCGGCGATACCGCAGCTTCCTCCCTCTATTGGGCAGAAGATATCACTGACCCTGAAGTTACAGTGGAAAACGGAATGATCAGTGTTCCAGAATTGCCTGGAATCGGCTATGAACCAAGCATGGAAAAAATCAAAAAGTATACTATACACAGTCAAACCTATCATTTAAGTGAGAATGTTGCTAGAAACGCCTAGGGTGCTACAACATTGCATAAAGGCATGATTCCCGAAAAAGGGAGCATGCCTTTTTTATTTATAATCCACTTTCCATTCAAAAAATATTGTAATTCGACCTTCTGCCATGTATGGTGTTATGAAATGCAGATTAGCTTTTCTAATATCCTTTAAAAAGTTATCATAATAGAGTCTTTGTACATTGTATATGTACACATTTATGATACAAAACTGTATGTATAGAAAAAAGGGGTGAGACGATGCGAAATTTACATATTATCTGTGCCGTAATAACCGTCTACCTTTTCTTTTTTTGCTGTTTCTTTCCTTCAGCAGTCCATTCGGAAGCCCAAAAAGTGATACGGGTTGCAGGGGATAATAACTTTCCACCTTTTGAATACTTGAGCGATTCGGGTGTTTATACCGGTTTTAATGTGGATATAATGAACGCCATTTCTATCGAGACTGGCATTAAGTTCGAATATTATCCCATGCCGTGGAACGAGGCAGTGCAAGCTATGCGCTCTGGAAGAGTGGATGCGATTCAAGGCATGAAGTACAATCAAGAACGTGAAGAGTTTTATGATTTTTCAGCTCCGTATTTCACAAGTTCACAAGGAATTTTTGTGTTGAAAGATACTATGTATATCCGAAAAATCGAAGATCTTAAAGGCCGGAAAGTAGCTGTACAAAAAGGAGATGTTGCAAGCGGTCTATTAAGTAAAGTCGATCGTTTGCAATTGGTGGAAACTAATAATCAACAAGAAGCCGTTCAGTCCCTGATAGACGGAAAAGTGGATGCTTTCATTGGAAATCGGATTACTGGTCAATATTTTCTACAGAAAAATGAGCAGCAATCACTCATTAAGATTGTCGGTGAGCCACTTGACACCACAAATTATGCTGTGGCTGTGATGCCGAAAAACAAAGAGTTGCTGACACTATTCAATCAGGCAATTTCTCAAATCAAGAAAGATGGAACGTATGAAAAGATAGAGAAAAAGTGGTTCGGGGAATATATCCTGCCAAATACTCAACGGCTACGCAAAACGCTGTTGTATTTGGAAATTGGTCTTATTCTTACCTTCATTGTGATTTCTCTCATCTTATGGTGGAATCTCAGCCTTAAACGCGAAGTGGCTAAGCGAACCGAGCAAATTGAGCACGTGAATAAAGACTTGGAAGAGAAGATGCTGCTTCTTGAGGAAAACATCAACTTTCAGCAGCAAGTATTAAACAGTGCCTACAGTTCGCTTATTACACTGAATCAGCAAGGTCTTGTATCGATGATTAATGTTAGGGCCATGGAATATTTGGGGGTGGACGGTAATGTTGTTGGAAAACGTTTTCAGGATCTGCCAACTGCCCGTTTCATCCCGGAAAAGGAGATTAAGGCTGCATTAGAGAAAAAGAGAGTTTTCTTGCAAAAGGAAACGGTATGGTCTCATTATGCGAGTGAAAAAAGGCATATAACTTACAGCATGTATCCGATTCAGACTATTGGGGGAGAAAGTGTAGGTGCGGTGTTGAATTTTTTCGATAGTACGGAACAAAAACAACTGGAGAGAAAAGTAGCTCAGGATGATCGATTGCGTTCACTGGGTCAACTCGTGGCGGGTATCGCTCATGAAATAAGAAATCCGTTAACATCCATCCTTACCTATACGCAATTGCTGCCGAAAAAATTTGCAAGCGCAGATTTCCGAACGTTCTTTTCCGAACAGGTCACTAGTGAAATTACCCGACTTAATACATTGATTAACGATTTGCTCGATTATGCCCGCCCTAAAAAATCAGAGCCTGTCACATTTTCGCTGAATGAGGCCATGGCAGGGATTGAGCTATTGCTTAAGCCGAAAATCAAAGAAAAAAACCTGAGCATTGTTCGAGAGTTCGCTGGAGACATTCAGGCAACTGCAGATACACAGCAAATCAAACAAGTACTGGTTAACGTCATTCTTAATGCCATTCAGGCGTCCAATATTGGGGGAACCCTTATTTTTCGGGCATATTATCGGGATATGTTCACTGTCGTTGAAATCGAGGATGAAGGAATCGGCATTTCGGAAGAAGACATTGATAAGATCTTTGAACCGTTTTACACCAGGAAACCAAACGGGGTCGGGCTAGGGCTTTCTATTACGTATCAGCTTGTCAAAGAAAACGATGGCACTATCGAGACAAGAAGTGAAGTAGGAAAGGGAACAGTAGTGACCATTTGTTTACAGCATTAATACAGAAAGGGTGAAGACGATGCACGATATCATGATTATTGATGATGAGCCAACCATTTGTCAGTCACTTACGTTTGCATTGGAAGACCAGTATCACGTTTATTCGTTTACAGACCCACGTCAAGCGCTTCCGCTTCTCGAAAGGGCAGAAATCGCCATCGTTTTGCTGGATTTGAAAATCGGGGGTTACAATGGGATGGAAGTGTTAGAAGAAATCAAACGCCTCTCCCCCTCGACTGTTGTCATTATGATGACGGCCTACGGTACCATCCCATCTTCCGTAGAAGCAATGCGTAAGGGTGCGTTTTCATATGCGACAAAGCCGCTTCATATTGATGAATTGGAAGTGCTGATGCAAAAAGCAGAAGAAGTATACACCCTTCAGTCCAAAGTGAAATGGCTGAGTGAAGAATTGGATAAGGTGGCAGGTGTGAATGGCCTTATCGGTGAAAGTTTGGCAATGCGCAAAATATTCTCCCTCATCGAAAAAGTGAAGGATATCGATTCAAACATCCTCATAGAAGGGGAAAGTGGAACCGGTAAAGAAGTCGTCGCCAGAACAATCCATAATCAAAGCAAGCGCAGAAACAAAAAGTTTCAGGCTATTAATTGTGCCGCCATTCCGACTCACCTGTTGGAATCAGAATTATTTGGGTACGAAAAGGGCGCATTTACAGGAGCGACACAGCGGAAATATGGACTGTTTGTTTTGGCGGAAGGAGGAACAATCTTTCTTGATGAAATCGGTGAGATGGATTTGGCGCTTCAGGGGAAGATTTTGCGCGTTCTCCAAGAGAGAAAGGTAATGCCCGTTGGCGGGATGGAAGAAGTCAGCATCGATGTCCGGATCATTGCAGCGACAAACAGAGACTTGGTTAAAGAAGTAAAAGAAAATCGATTTCGTGAAGATTTATATTACAGATTGAATGTAATTCCGATTCACCTTCCGGCTTTACGTGAACGAAAAGAGGACATTCCTTTGTTGTTGGAATTTTTCATTGCAAAAATTGGTGATCGAATGGGAAAACCAGTAGAAGGAATTTCCCATGAAGCGCTGCAGCTTTTACAGCAATATGACTTCCCAGGAAATATTCGTGAACTTCAGAACGTGATTGAAAGGGCAATAGCGCTTACGAATGAGTCTTACATACAGAAAGCCGATTTACCTTCCGACATCCAAAAAAACTCGCGCGCATTTTTCGGCAATACCTTAATCCCTGTCTATGTAGGCGAACCGCTTGAAGAAATCGAAAAAAGAGTGATTCTTCATAACCTTGCCGCTTTTAACGGTCATCAAAGGAGGACAGCGCAAACAATTGGCATCGGGGAAAGGACATTGCGGGACAAGTTGAAGAAATATCGGGAAGAAAAGTAGGCGAAAATTGCCGAGCGGCAATTTTCGCCTGCTTTTTATTTTGAATATATCTGAATTTTCCACTGTTTTTAGGGAGATGGAGCTGGCATGAAACTTGCTTAAATAAAATTGTAGTAAACCATTAATCAGAATGGGGGGGTTATAGATATACACCATAATGGTCTACAGAGCTCAACTGGAAGTTACAGTGCGGCGAAAGCGGGGATGTGCGAAATGCATCAGGTAGTATAAGTCAATAGCCTATCAAAATTTAACGAAACAAAAAGGACAAGCCATTGCACCAGATCTTTTAATATACTACAACCCGAATTTTATTGGCGATTGCAAATATGGAGTATTTTTATTTATGGGGAGGAAAAATAAATGTATGCGTTACCAAATATGGATTTATGGAAAGGCAGAACAGATAGTCTAATAGATAAAGATGAATTTAGAATTCATCAAATAGTTAAAGATAATCAGACAACATCAATAAATAATACATGTGGAATAATAGGGTTCTCATGTGAAGAAGGCGTACGCAGGAATAAAGGAAGACTTGGAAGCAAAGCAGCTCCCAATGAAATACGTAAATCCTTATCTTCTCTATCTTGGCATGGCCAATCAGCAGATAGTCTAATTGATTTTGGAAATATCATTTGTGAAAATCAACAGTTAGAGGCAGCACAAGCTGAATTGGGAAGCCACGTAGAGAAAATATTAACTAAAAATATGTTTCCCGTTATATTGGGGGGCGGACATGAAACCTTTTATGGTCATTATCTAGGAATTAGGTCGAGTGTTGGACCCAATGCCAAAATAGGTATTCTTAACATTGATGCTCATTTTGACTTACGCTCATATGAAGAAATAACTTCTTCTGGAACGATGTTTAAACAAATATTAGATAATGATCATAAAGCTAGTTATTTGCCTATTGGCATTCAACGTTATGGAAATACAAAAAAATTATTTGACACTGCAACTACTCTTGGTTGCTCTTGGATATTGGAAGAAGAATTAGTAGATGGGAAGTCTGAGGAAAATGAATATAAAATTCTGAATTTTATAAATCAACATGATTATATTATATTGACACTTTGTATGGATGTTATAAACGCTTCTGAAGCACCGGGTGTTAGTGCCCCCTCCTCATTTGGTCTTACTGGAAAAATGGTTAGACAATTGATTCGCAAGATTACTTCACATCCGAAAACTATTTCATTTGATATCTGTGAAGTGAATCCATCATTAGATTGTGATAATCGCACTGCAAAACTAGCTGCAAACCTAATAAATGAAGTATTCATGTGTGTGGAGAGGAGATAGACGATATGAACATCGAGATTAATCAAACGATCACTATTTTTTTAGCGATACTGCTTTTAGCATTAGGCGGTATTATCGTTAAGAATGTCAAATTATTTAGACACTTTTGTATCCCTGCACCTGTTGTCGGGGGGTTACTTTTTGCAATCGTAGCTACAAGTCTTAAAACCTTTTTAAATATAACCATTTCATTGGATACGGCACTCCAGGGATTATTCATGTTAACGTTTTTTACATCTGTTGGGTTGGGTGCCAGTTTTCAATTAGTAAAAGTCGGCGGTAAATTATTATTAATATATTGGTTGTTATGTGGGTTTCTGGCATTTGCTCAAAATTTAATCGGAATTTCTTTAGCACCCGTTTTTGGGATTGATCCATTGATTGGTATGATGGCAGGAGCAATTTCCATGGAAGGTGGCATAGGTGCAGCTACAGCATTTGGTGGTACGATTGAATCGCTGGGAATTCAATCTGCCCAAGCAATTGGAATAGCAGCAGCTACATTAGGATTAGTATTTGGTGGATTAGTTGGAGGTCCAACTGTAAAGTATCTAATTAATAAACATAAATTAACACCAAGTAAAAAGGATATTGAAATTCAAGAAAAGAAAGAAATGGAAGACAAAATAGAATTGAATGTAGCTTCATTTATGAAACAAGTATTAATTCTGACATTTTGTATGGCTTTAGGTTCATATCTAGGAGAGTTATTTTCGGCGAAGACAGGTTATGTTTTACCGAATTATGTTGGAGCAATGATAGTGGCTGTAATAGTTAGGAATATTTTAGATAAAATAAATGGAAAAATTATCGAAATGCCAAGTATTAATTTTATTGGAGATATCACTTTAGGTATTTTCTTATCGATGGCATTAATGAGTATAAAATTATGGGAAGTTGCCGACCTTGCTTTACCAATTATTTTAATTGTGGTGATACAAGTAATTTTCATTATACTTTTAAGCATATTCATCATGTTTCGCTTTCTTGGCAAAAACTACGATGCGGCAGTTATGGTTGGAGGGTTCATCGGACATGGTATAGGGGCTACACCAAATGCTATGGCAAATATGTCAACAATTACTTCGAAATATGGGCCTTCAAGTAAAGCATATTTAATCGTTCCGATAGTCGGTGCATTTCTTATTGATGTTTTTGCCATGCCAATCATCATCATAAGTATTAATCTATTTAAATGATAATTTGTTCTTAATTAATAGTTTATCGGGATTATTAAGGCATGGAAAAAGTGGGTTTACTGCAAAGTTCACCTTTGTCAAAAAATGGATTGGATATAGTGGTACCGAATGTTTTTGGAAGTACCAAAACATTCGGTATTGATTTTTTTATTCCGAAATAGCCCATGTAGCAGGTAATTCAAAATGGTTTATCTGTATGATTATTAATGCACCGGAATCCTATCAATATCAAGTAGGCATCATCTACCATGTGTGTAGCCTGATTTAGTAAGAATGATGCTGCGATGATCAGAGATAAGTAGAATAAGCTCTGTTATGCCTCTCTGATAATAGTATCCATCCTGGCCGAAATTGATTTGTACAGAAAAAATTTAATAATTAAAGGGGGGAAATCGTTGTCATATTCACTAAAAATAATAAGGAAAAGTGAACAAATAACGAGTCTTTGGTCTGGTGGTAAAACAACTCAACTAGCCATTTATCCTGCAGATGGAGATTACTCGAAGCGTGATTTCAAATGGCGGATAAGTACAGCAGATGTCGAGGTGGACGAATCCTTATTTACTCATCTTCCAGGCATTCAAAGAATAATCATGATCCTTGATGGTGAAATGTCGCTGCAATATCAGGGGAAAAACGGTGTACATTTAAAGCCATTTGAACAGGATCGGTTTGATGGAGGCTGGACAACCCGCAGTATTGGAAGGGTCACTGACTTTAATTTGATGTTAGCGGAAGGATGCGAAGGAGACATTAGCACGATTAATGTGAATGATGGAACCCATGCTGAAGTGTTGGATAATGGGGAAGCTTCGAAAAGGACCGACGCCTACTATTGTTTCAAAGGAAAGAGTACAATGAGTATCGATGATAAAGAGACTATTGTTTTAAAGCAAGGTGACTTGGTAATCTTAAACATAGATCATTTCTGCAACCATTTAAATATAAAGTTATCAAATCACGATGACGACTCCACGGCAACAATTATTAAGGTAAGTATTTTTTATTGATAGAGAAATTCTGGGTTGTCAAAGCATCCTTCTCATATATAAATTGATTGCACCCCAAAGATGAGATTTGCCGTCATCACGTACACTGCCCAATGGTTGACAAAAGGTTCTGCCGATCACGTACCTTTTTTAGAGTAATAATACATCTAAGATTATATTTGTAGAAAGAGTTTACTTAATGATATTTTTTAATAATTAATCAGAGCTGGACTAGTCGACTAAGTTTGTATCAAAAGGGGTTCCATCTGGAGTTTTAAACAAAGTTGATTGGAGCGGGTAATCGAGACTTCTGCGGACCGACCGCGGAAAGCGAGTGCCTGAAATGGAAATTAACGTTCATATTTTACACCCCCTCAAAAAAATGTAGGCTATCTTAATTAATATCGAGTTTGTCTACAGCCTGAGCCATCCTTAGACGGCTTTTTCTTTTTGAAATAAATGGACAGATTAGTTGGTGTTAAAATAATTCAGTCACTTCAGGAGATAAAGTGTCTATTTTATGATTAAATTATTTTGATATATCCAAGCCCTTAATTATTTGTGAATATTTGGTATTTGAAATCAAATTAAAACACTTACATTTCCTTTTATCTGTGCATAATTACCTGAAAATATAAAATTATCTTTAAATTCAAATAATTCAGTGTTATTATTTTATAAGAATATTCAAACTATTAAACTGGAAGGTGAGGGAACTCATATGTCACAGATGTTGGCTTTAGTTATTGTAATTCTGATTTTATTTGTAGGAGACATAGTGGCGGTTCGAACAAAAGCATGGGTGCCTTCCGTTTTCATTTCAGCAATCCTGTTTCTATGTGGTTATTGGACATTCTTCCCGCAAGACATCGTTTCAATAGCAGGTGTTCCACCGGTAGTGGCAACCATGATGATGTACCTATTGATCACGAATATGGGAACATTGCTTTCAATAAGGGAATTGGTAAATCAATGGAAAACGATTGTAATCTCCTTATCTGGTATTTTTGGTATTGTTGCACTATTATTCGGAATTGGCATATTTATATTTGATCTGCAAACTGTCCTTGTAGCGATTCCGCCTTTAGTGGGCGGGATGGTATCCTCAATAATCATGTCGGAAGGAGCGGCAGACGCAGGACTTACAAGTTTGTCCGTTTTTGCCATTGTTATTTATGTAATGCAAGGCTTTGCTGGATATCCTTTAACTTCAATTGTCTTGAAGAAAGAAGGGAAGAAGCTTTTGGGGCAATATCGCAATGGGCAATTAACGGTAAAAAAGAGTGATACTGCAGGCGCTGCAGAAGGCATGACTGAACTTAAGCTGTTTAAAAAACTTCCTGAAAAATATAATACGGAATATTTTAAATTTTTCAGACTTGCTGTTGTTGCTTTTCTCGCTTACCTTGTTTCGACTGGATTAGCCCCAATTATATCCATAAATGCATTTGTTCTTTGCTTACTATTCGGGGTTGTCGGAAAAAGTATCGGTTTCTTGGAAAGACAGACTCTGCAAAAAGCAAATGGATTTGGATTTGCCATCATGGCCCTTATGCTTTTCGTCTTTGATGGATTAAAAAATGCAACACCAAGTATGATGATGGAGATTCTTTACCCACTTGTTGTTTGCATTTTCTTAGCTGTGATTGGCATGTATATATTCTCATTCATTGCAGGGAAATTGTTAAAAGTCAGCAAAGAAATGGCCTTTGCTGTATCTTTAACAGCATTATACGGATTTCCAGCCGATTACATTATTACCAATGAAGTCGTCAATTCATTAACAAAAGACGAAAATGAAAAAGAAGCATTGCTAAGTCATATGCTGCCGCCAATGCTTGTTGGTGGATTTATATCGGTTACAATCGTATCGGTTATTTTGGCAGGAATATTCGTACAATTCTTGTAAAATAGGAGGGATTCTAAGTGAGTCTTATCGAACGTATAGAAAAGCAAATAAATGATTTGAGCGAATTTACATCAACACCCGGAAAAGGGACTACCCGGCTTACTTATAGCAAGGAAGACTTACTTACACGCAATTATATTAAAAATAAAATGATGGAATACGGTCTAACAGTACAGGAAGATGGGTTTGGAAATATTTTTGGAAAGCTTGAGGGTACTTTAAAAGATGCACCAAGCGTTATGGTCGGTTCACATTTTGATTCCGTACCAAATGGCGGTGCGTATGACGGACCAGCTGGTGTAATTGTCGCTCTTGAAGTGGCTGCCTTATTTGCAGAAAATCAATTAACACCTAAATATCCATTGGAAATCGTTGCCCTGATTGAAGAGGAGGGTGCTCGTTTTGGCGGAGGACTAATGGGGTCGAGAGGAATAGTGGGAACGCTTAGTGAGGAAAGTTTTAAAAACTTAAGGGATGAAGAAGGTATCACAACGATTGAAGCGATGTCAAAAATTGGACTGGATCCATCTCTTCCGAAAAGGAGAAATCCCAATAACATTAAAGCATTTCTCGAATTGCATATAGAACAAGGACCTATCCTTGAAGAGAAGAATATCCCCATAGGTGTCGTTGAAGCTATTGTTGGTTTAACTCAATTTGAAGTAACCATTGAAGGTAAGGCCGGACATGCAGGCACAACCCCGATGGATCGCCGTACGGATGCACTGGTTGCTGCCGCTCAAATTATTTCTCAATTACCGAGCTTTGCAATTGAGGAAGGAGAAGGAACGGTTATCACGACAGGACGACTGAATGTTTTACCAAATGGAGCCAACGTCATCCCAAATAAAGTCGTATTTTCGGTAGATATTCGATCAAGCAAGGAAAAACATATTAACAATGTCATCAAGCGGATGAAGGAATTGATCGAATCCTACCATGAACAGGGGATCCATACAACGGCGGAACAGCTGTTATATATGCCGCCAAAGGTATTGAGTAGTGAGATTAAAGCTTTATTTAAAGATAAAAGTTCTGATTTGGAAATTCCATACTGTTCCATTAATAGTGGTGCAGGTCATGATGCGATGGTTTTTTCCGATGTTACTGATGTTGGCATGCTCTTTGTTCCAAGTAAAGCAGGACTAAGTCATTGTCCGGAGGAATGGTCTGATGCACGTCATTTAGCAAATGGAGTGCAAATCTTTTTCGAAGTGGCTAAAAGTTTAACGGAGGTGGAATAAGAATGATTAATCAAACGATAAAAGAAGCGATTCAAAATTATAGTGATGAATTGACAGAAATACGCAGAAAACTTCATAGCGAACCTGAATTATCATGGGAAGAAGAAAATACGACTGCCTTTATTTGTGAATACCTTGAGAAATTAGGGATCTCTTATCGAAAAGCGGAACCTACAGGTGTCATTGGAGAAATTAAAGGCGGTAAACCTGGAAAGACTGTAGCATTAAGAGCAGATATGGACGCCCTTTCTGTTGAAGAATTAAATAAAGACTTGCCGTATGCTTCAAAAGAGGAAGGAAAAATGCATGCATGTGGTCATGATGCACACACATCCATGCTATTAATTGCAGCGAAGGCACTAAATGTAATAAAAGAAGAATTACCTGGGAATGTCCGATTAATATTTCAACCAGCTGAAGAAGTAGCAACAGGTGCAAAGGAAATGGTTAGACAAGGGGCTGTTGAAGGGGTTGATAATGTTTTTGGCATACATATATGGTCGCAAATGCCAACAAACAAGGTTGCTTGCACTCAAGGACCTTCATTCGCTTCAGCGGACATCTTTACAGTAAGGTTTAAAGGAAGAGGGGGGCATGGTGCAATGCCACAAGATTGCATCGATGCCACTATTGTTGCCTCTTCATTCGTCATGAATGTACAGTCTGTCGTATCAAGAACGGTCGACCCACAAAATCCCGCTGTTTTGACCGTAGGAAAAATGTCCGTCGGCACACGATTTAATGTCATTGCAGAAAATGCCGTCATTGAAGGGACTGTCCGTTGTTTTGATCCTAAAACACGTGACCATATTGAAAAACAGCTTCAGATTTATGCTGAAAATGTTGCAAATATATACGGTGCCACCGCAAAGGTTGATTACTACCGTGGCACGCAAGCTGTCATTAATGATGAATATAGTGCCAAACTAGTGCAAAAGGTGGCCACACAAGCGTTTGGCGAAGACGCAATATACAATGAAAAGCCAACAATGGGGGGAGAAGATTTTAGCTTCTATTTAGATGAAGTACCCGGAAGCTTCGCTTTAGTTGGATCTGGAAACCCTGAAAAGGATACGGAATGGGCCCATCATCACGGGAAATTCAACATCGACGAAGATGCGCTTTCTACCGGTGCAGAACTTTATGCTCAATATGCATGGGCGTATTTGAACGAATGACGGACTGGATAAAAGGGGGGATACGGTAATTACTAAAAGGGTTTGAACACCAGAAGGCCGCCAATTGGCGGCCTTCTGGTGTAAAGGGTTACATTCACCTGTGCATCATATTAAGTGAAAATCTGTTTCGTATTGTAGGAAATATTATTAGCATTATGCAGGAATTAAAATTCATTTTTAATTTCGGGGTATCATCTTGTTCTTTCTACGATGGCGTTAAAAGTAATGATATCGTCTTTTTCCTTTTCAGTTAGAGATAAAGTGCATTTGAAAAATAAGAATTATCCCACTGTCGATATGATTTTCTGGTTACTAAAAAGGCTTCATTGTTAAACCACAAAATATATTAGTTGATTAATATGGCCAATGAAACTATGTTATTTAACCTAACATACCAATTGCTTTTTTTTCCATTACCAATTATATTTATAAAAATACCTTCTATCAAGTCTGTCTAAATCTCAGAAAAGAGTTTTTAATTGAAGAGATTAGTTATAAAGGAAAAATGAATGGGGAAATAAATGTGAGGCAATGGTCCAGAAAGGTGAAAAATTTATACTAGTCCTCTTTTGGTTAAAGGAATTTATAAACAAAGGTGGGTATGGGATGGGCTTGTTAGGTAGAGTGGTTTTTTTAAAAAGATTACGAGATGAACTGTTGGAAAAAAGAAAACAAGGAGCCACTAACCTTCAAATTGATGAAATTGACAAGCAAATACGGAAGATTAATATAGAGATACAGAATATGAGGAAGATGATGGAGTAAATATTTTCTTGTTTCAAGAATACCGACTTGAACGTTTAGTTTATTTTGTTTGTTACCATCAGAATTTTTTTAAATGGGGCGGCCCTACAATAAAGTATGGACGTTTTTTCTTATTGAACATTACATGCGGTAGCACTACAGACTGTACAGAAAGAAATGAACCGCTACCTTACATGTCGTGTCGCTTCGGTATTAAATGATGCGATAAAGACTACTTGTATGACTCATGTTTCGCCTACATTCCGCAGGTTCCTGTACCATTTACAGCTACTGCCGCCATTTCAAACGAGCCGAAAGCCGTGAGATTAAGGCATTAGTAGAGTATTTTTACACAAAACCATTTAAGATAAAAACCAACTTCATGACTTAATCTAAGGGTTTTTCTTCAATTAGGGAGTTGCATGGGCAGCTCTTTTTCTTAAGGTGCTAAAGAGGCAGTTTAGTTCGGGTCATGGATGGTGATACAATGAAGTGGTTTGATCGTATAATTAAGATCGGTTAATTCGAAGGGGGATTAAAATGATTATTGATTGCCATTTTCATGTGGATGAAACAATGTTGACTCTAGAAAAAATGATAGAGGGTATGGATAAAAATGATGTAACCAAAACAGCGCTAATTGCCCCCATGAACGGAACAATGTTTGAATTGGATAGCATTTTTCAACAAGGTTTACAACACTTATTCCGTTTTCTAATACTAAATGTACCTCAAATTGGGCTCGGAATTTATGATGGTCTAGTAAAGGATGGCTATTTGAAACTTTATGGAAATTCATACAAGATTTTCACCAAGCCGGACAATGATATTGTTGCTACTGCAATTGATCGATTTCCAGACAGGTTACTAGGCTGGGTAGCAGTTAACCCGATGATTCATGTATCAGTGGAAGAGGTAGAAATATATCTTAATAAACCTGGTTTTATTGGGGTGAAAGCTCATCCATTCATGCATGAATATAGTATTAAGGCACTTGACCCAGTTGCAGCTATGTGTGAAACAAAAGGTATACCAATGATTATTCATCTATCTTCTGAACCAGACTCCTATAAATACTTACCTGAGAATTACCCAGAACTTAAATTAATTTATGCTCACGCCGGTCTTCCTTTTTGGAAAAAACTATGGAACTACGTTAAGAATCAACCAAATGTATTTGTTGATACCTCAAGTGATTATCTTAATCCATCTATTGTAAAGAAGGCAGTGGAATCTTTAGGATATCGTAAAGTTCTTTATGGTTGCGACGGACCATATGGAATGAAAAAGTTTAATGATTATGACTATTTTACAAAGAAAAGTTGGGTTGATTCACTTCAAATTCCTGATAACCAAAAGGAATACATACTTGGAAAAAACTTTTTAGCATTGATTGATTAATTCAAAACTCTATCAACAGATCAGTTAAAAGATTATTTAGCTAAGTGAAGTGAACAAATATAGGTAAGGAAGTTGCCTTTTCATTGTGAATGTAGAGATTAACTGAAAATTTTCAGTTAATCTCTACATCGGGTTCTTTCCGTTAGTTTGCTATGCAATTTTTAAATTGCTGTTCTAACTCATCTTTATTTAGGTCCTTTCCAATAAAAACAAGTTCACTTCGTCTTGTTTCACTGTCTTTCCATTTCCGATCTGGTCTTCCTGAAAATAACATATGAAGTCCCTGGAATACTATTCGTTGTTGGATTCCTTGTATATGAAGAATGCCTTTATATCGTAATAGATCTTCCCCTTTTTCTTGAACAAGGTAACTCATCCATTCATTTATCTTTTCGAAATCGAGTGGCTTCTCTTCGCGGAAGGCGATCGATGACACTTTATCATCATGATGGTGATGGTGATGATCTTCTAAGAAATGTGGGTCAATTTCAAGCTTGCGATTCACATCGAACGTATTAATTCCCAAAATGTCCCTTAAATTTATATTGCAGTTTTGAGCATGCATTCTCTTAGCTGCAGGATTCATGTTGGTAAGTCTTCGCTCCAACGTATTCAGGTCGTCATCAGATACTAAATCCGTTTTATTTAGAATAATCACATCAGCGAAAGCAATTTGCTCTTGTGCCTCATCATGACTATCCAAATGCTTTGTAACATGCATGCTATCCACTACAGTGACAATACTGTCCACTTCGAATTTATCGGATAGTAATTCATCCATAAAAAAGGTCTGGGCAACAGGTGCCGGATCAGCTAAACCTGTTGTCTCAATCAAAACACGGTCGAATTTTGTCTTGCCCTGTTCACTTGAAAAGACCAGAGTTCGTAGGATACGAATTAAATCCCCTCGAACCGTACAACAGATGCAACCATTGTTCATCTCCAATATTTCCTCATCAGCATCGACTACTAACTGGTTGTCTATCCCAACTTCACCATACTCATTAACAATAACCGCGATCTTTTGATTGTGCTTTTCTGTAAGGATCCGATTTAAAAGCGTTGTTTTACCTGCACCTAAATATCCAGTCAGAATGGTGACCGGGATTTTGTTTGTTTCGATTAAATTCATATTTTTTCTCTCCATTTATTTTATTTTTGATACTCTGATTACTTTTTCCTTGTCTTTTGAACCCCGGTGACAACTCCTTCTGCGCGTTCAAAACCATCTCCAAGAAATGAGTGACTTACTTTCGCTGTATAATCCTCATTAGCAAGGAGTGAATCGACGAAGGGGGAGGCATCCTCAGGTTTTAAATCCTTATACCATGTCCCTCTGGGATAGGCGATGACAACGCACTTATCATGGCATCTTCCATTACAACGTGTGCGAGTTGTATGAATGGTGTCGTCTACCTGTCGGTCTGAGATTTCTTTACGAATTGCTTGAGTCAGTTCCTCTGATCCGATCTCATTACAGCTGCTACCGTTACAAAGGAGAACATGATGCTTCGTATTACTTAAATTCCATGTGGCCATATTTAATTTTCCCTCCTAATAAATCGTAATAATTACGATTT
The DNA here is from genome assembly GCF_044762675.1 of Peribacillus sp. NPDC096448. Taxonomy (NCBI): domain Bacteria; kingdom Bacillati; phylum Bacillota; class Bacilli; order Caryophanales; family Bacillaceae; genus Peribacillus; species Peribacillus sp. NPDC096448. The sequence goes on from NZ_JBIWEU010000009.1 coordinate 71,773, forward strand.
ACAATCAATTATTAGCTCATTTTAAACTTTCTAAACGACTAAATTCCCTTAATATCGAGTAATTATCTTCAGTAGAGCTAAAACCTTGAAAGGCTGTGTTAACCGACTTGATTTTTTGATGCCTGGAAGTAAACCTTTATGTATTAACTCCCGAAAGGGCGATTCTAAACACCTTGATCTTTCTTAAATATCCTTAAGGTCATCCAGTAACCTAGAAACGATTATGCAGTCAAGTAGGGGAAGTCTACTTTTCCGCTTTTAATTCCTTTTTCAGGTCAAGCGTGATTTTCAACTAATATCAGTGCTGCTTCACTTTTGCCACCTTCGATTTCTTTGTCACGTATTTTTCTCCTTTCTCATAAATATTGTACGAAAAAGTAAAACGTAATCATTACGATTTATATTATTTTACCCCTTTTTTAAGCCATGTGCAAACACTAAAACGTTCAGCAAGAGTTAATGTTCCAAGGACATGCTATTTTATTCTAAATTACTCAGTGATTTCTTTAGGTAGCAGTAGCCTAATCCATCCCCGATAAACACTAGTATATCGTTCACCTTTAAACCTGATTTTGGATGAAAGGGCATGCTATAAGCATATTGGAAGAGAAATGTTTCCCATTTATCTGTAAAATTGATATACCTTTAATTCGATAAATGGAGCCAGGCATTGTTTTTAAAAAGTCTTCTTGTTAATAGGGAGAAGGAAGGGAGCAGGGATGGCACCATCGTATTTCATTCTTACTTTGTTCTTTACTTTGTTTATTTTTCTTATTCACTATAGAGCAGGAAACTCCATCATGACAGTCGAACATCAATTAGTAAAAGAGCGGTCTAATTTAAGAGAAGCTGAATAGGAGGGTGAATATACAGAATCACGAGCTGGAACAAGTCATAAAAAATGCGGACAGGGCAATAAATAATGAGGATTTCGATCATTTAATGGAGTTCTATTCAGAGGATGCAACTTTAGTTGTCAAACCAGGAAGATTCGCAAAAGGGAAAGAGGAAATTCGCCGGGCATTCATTGCTATCGCTGAATACTTTAATCACAGTTTAATCGTCAATCAAGAAAAGATGGCAATAATCGAAACGGGTGAGACGGCATTGGTTGTGGCAAAAGCCCAGCTAAGTGCCATTCAAAAGGACGATTCCGAATTCTCGATGGAAAGAACAGCGACATATGTTTTTAAAAAGGATTCCACGGGTACATCGCGCTGCTTAATCGACAACTCTTATGGTGCTGAAATAATTGAAGAATTGAAGTGACTGGTGAAAGCTGCCGTTTATGGTGGCTTTTTATTTTTTTCGACTAGATTACTTCAGTATGTAACTTAGAGGCATTTTTGAAAGAGAAAATAAAAAAACAGTTTTTAGTTATGAAAAAATCGCTTATGTATAGAAGTGATGATGAAATGAAGAAATGATTGTGCCCATTAATTATAAGAACAAAGACTACAATAAAAAAAATAATTGAAGACAAAACAAGAAGACGAAATCTTTAAGATATCGCCGTCTCATTTACTACGGGTTAATATTTCTCAATGGTCGCTTATTTTAAAGCTGATAAACTTCTGCTCCATCATTTCTTGCATCGCATATTTGACGCCTTCCCGGCCAACTCCGCTATCCTTCCAGCCGCCATAAGGCATATTATCAATCCGGTAAGTTGGGATATCATTGATTACGACTCCACCTGTTTCCAAGCGTTCCGCCGCATAAAAAGCTCGTTCTATACTCGGAGTCATCACACCTGAGTTCAATCCGTAACGCGAATCATTTGCATCATTGATGGCATCATCCAATGTATCGAAAGGGAAAATGCAGACAATTGGACCAAATACTTCGAAACGAAATACCTTTGAGTCACGATTTACATTTGTTAAAACGGTAGGCAATAGTACATTGCCTTCCACTGTACCGCCACACTCGATTTTTGCTCCTTCCTGTACTGCCTCGTCAATCCAACTTTGTAACCGTTCCAATGATTTTTTTGAAATAACCGCTGTAATATTTGTATTTTCCTCCTGGGGAGAACCGATGACGAGCTGTTTTGTAGCACTGACGAATCGATCTAAAAATTGTGGGTATAGTGATTTGTGGACATAAATTCGTTGAATCGAGATGCACACCTGCCCATTATTCGTAAATGAACCCATTACACTTCTTTGAATAATTTGATCGATGTCGACTCCTTCATCAATGATGAAAGGGGAATTGGACCCGAGTTCAAGTGTAAGCTTACGGAAGCCTGCCTGCTGCTGGATAAGGTGTCCGACCTCTACACTCCCAGTGAAAGTCACTTTTTTTACATGTGGATGGGTCGTCAACGCTTCACTTAAAACATCCCCTTTGCCCGGTATGATGTTCAATACTCCATCCGGCAAACCTGCTTCTTTAAAAATATCGGCAAGAACCAGTGAACTCAACGGGGTTTGTTCGGCAGGTTTTAACACAATCGAATTTCCAGCCGCAATAGCCGGGCCAACTTTATGGGCGACCAGATTAAAGGGAAAGTTAAAGGGGGTAATCGCGGTAACGACGCCAATCGGGGTGCGAACCGTAAAGCCAAAACGGTTTACCCCACCAACTGCCGCATCCATCGGGATTTGTTCTCCATAATTGTTCTTTGACGCTTCTGCAGCAAAACGATATGTCTGAACCGTACGATTCATTTCTTCACGAGCGTTTCGAATCGTTTTCGCCGCCTCTAGAGAAATGATTCTTGCAAGTTCTTCACTGCGTTCTTCCATGATTGCTGCAGCTTTAAATAAAATTTCTGCTCGTGCATGAGCCGGATAGGATCGGTATTTCTGAAAAGCTGCATTGGCCTCAACAATCGCTTCAATGGCATCCGCTGGTTCAGCCTGTCCGATTTGTGCAATTTCTTCGTTTGAATGGGGATTATATAATGGCTCATATGATTTAGCCTCCCGCCATTTACCACCGATCCACAATTGCCACTTTTTCTTCATCTGAAATCCCTCCAATAAAATCTGCTTCTATAATTTACAAATATAATCACCTAGTGTTTTCGAGAGCTTTACATTTTCCGAATAATCGACATCCACATCAATCAAGTCAATTTCCTGACTCGAAATCGCTTCTTCTAATGAATGAAGCAATTCATCAGAGTGGGTTACTTTCACTCCTTTAACCCCAAAACTTTTTGCGAACCCTAAAAAGTCTGGGTCTGTAAATTCAATCGCATTCGTACGATCAAATTTATTCAATTGCTTCCACTCAATTAGGCCGTATTTTGAATCATGGAAAATGACTATCACGAAGGCAAGGCCTAGACGTTTTGCAGTTGCCAATTCAACTCCATTCATCAGGAATCCACCATCCCCTGTAACCGCAATGACAGGTTTATCAGGCTTTGCCAATTTGGCTGCAATTGCGCCGGGAATGGCGATTCCCATCGATGCAAAGCCATTAGAAATGATAGTGTGATTAGGGATTTCCGGCTGATACATCCAGGCAATCCATAATTTATGGGCACCCACATCCGAAATGACAATGGCATTGCCCTTTTCCGCCCTTTTCAAATCGGCAATGATTCGCTGAGGGATGATAGGGCTTCCTGATACATCATCCGAGGCATGAAATTTTTCAATGATTTGAGACCTTAACCTTTTCACTTCTGGCCAAAGTTCTTTTTTTGCTACACCAGTCGTCAAGGCTTCAAGTGCCTCCGTAACGTTCCCGACCAATTCTGCTTGAACGGGGTAATAAGCATCTATTTCGGCCGGTCGAGCATCAATATGGACAATCGGATTCATTGCTTCATCGTTCCAATACTTTGGCAAATACTCGACGAAATCATAGCCGACGGTGATAATAAGATCGGCCAAATCAAACCCGCATAGAACATAATCCCTTGCTTGCATCCCTACTGTAAAAAGGGACAATGGATGGTCAGAAGGTAAAACTCCTTTGGCCATGAACGAATTCACAACGGGAATTTGCTTCTCTTCTGAAAATTTCCGCAAAACCTCAGCAGCTCCATCGCGGATCACGCCATTACCAGCTAGCATAATAGGATTTTTAGCGCGATTTATTAATTCGACGGCTTTTTTGATTTCTTCCTCGGCTGGGCGGGATCTAGGCATTGGTGTAACCGGAAGGGGTTCCCCTTCCGTATCCATCATCGCCACATCTTCCGGAAGTTCTATATGAACAGCTCCCGGCTTTTCTATGACAGCCGTTTTAAATGCTTTACGGATAATTTCGGGAATCGTATGCGGCACCTTAATTTGTTGATTCCATTTCGTTACTTCCTCAAAAACGCCAATAATGTCCACATATTGATGCGACTCCTTATGAATGCGATCAAGGCCCGCCTGACCTGTAATCGCGACAACAGGGGAATAATCCAGATAAGCACTTCCTATCCCTGTCAATAAATTAGTTGCACCCGGTCCCAATGTACCCAAGCAGACGCCAGGCTTCCCAGTTAGCCGGCCATAGATGTCTGCCATAAAAGCTGCAGCTTGTTCATGATGGACCAAGATAAATTCAATATCAGAGTTTATTAAAGAATCAATAAGATCCGTATTTTCCTCACCAGGTATCCCAAAAATATACTGAACCCCTTCATTCTCTAAACATCTTACAAACAAATCAGATGCCTTCAAATTATTCCCTCCTCGACCATTTCAATTTCTTCCCCTATATGTTGGCTTTGGCTACTCGAAATTATGTACTTGGGTATATTAAAACCATTTCGAACATTCAACTCTAATTCAGGTTTTATTAAATTTACATCAGTCATAACCTGGAGAAGTAAAATGGAAATCGCAAGTCGTTTATTTATCATCTCATTTATACTTTTGCGATTTTGGGGGCTTTTTCCTGTTAACCGCTTGTCAATCCACTTTTCTTCCAATTTGCTTTTCAGTCTTTTTTTAGCAAAACTTTAATTAACTCGAACAGTGGGATGCTGGTTAATGGGGTGGATTTCAGCAGGAGATATTTTGGTTGTGGTACAGAGATTGTGAAGTTATAATAAACATTTCCGATACAAACCCGGATGTCGGGATCAGTTTGATAAAAAGTGTTTAAGCATGGTAAAAATGTAAAAGAAGAAGCAGGTACATTTTACTATTTAATTTTGGGATAAGAGGTTGGCCTGGTTTCCCATATGGAAGGATTTGAATTTTACTATGATAGATAATTTTTGGCGTGATTTACCACGACCTTTTTTTATACTGGCACCAATGGAAGATGTGACGGATGTAGTTTTTCGCCATGTAGTGAGTGAAGCAGCCAGACCTGATGTGTTTTTTACAGAGTTTACAAACACGGAGAGTTATTGTCACCCAGAGGGCATCCGCAGTGTGCGTGGGCGTTTGACTTTTACAGAGGATGAACAACCAATTGTAGCCCATATATGGGGGGATAAGCCTGAATACTTTCGGCAAATGAGCATAGGTATGGCGGAACTAGGCTTTCGGGGTGTGGATATCAATATGGGCTGTCCTGTACCTAATGTGACACAGAATGGGAAGGGAAGTGGCCTTATCCGTCGTCCAGAAGTTGCAGCAGAATTAATACAAGCAGCAAAAGCAGGAGGATTGCCCGTAAGTGTAAAGACAAGGCTTGGTTACACAGATGTAGACGAATGGCACGACTGGCTAACACACATATTGGAACAAGACATTGTTAATCTTTCCATTCATCTACGTACAAGAAAGGAAATGAGTAAAGTAGATGCTCATTGGGAACTAATCCCGGAGATTAAGAAACTTCGTGACCAGGTGGCACCAGATACGCTCTTGACGATCAATGGGGATATCCCTGACCGTCAAACTGGCTTAAAGCTCGCTCATCAATACGGTATTGATGGAGTTATGATTGGGCGTGGTATTTTCAATAATCCATTTGCCTTTGAAAAGGAGACGAAAGATCATAGTAGTAAGGAATTGCTTGATCTCTTAAGGTTGCATCTGGATCTCCATGATAAATATTCAAAATTAGAGCTACGTCCGTTCAAGGCTCTTCATCGCTTTTTTAAGATATATGTCCGTGGGTTTCGAGGGGCAAGTGAATTAAGAGTTCAATTAATGAACACAGAGTCAACAGATGAAGCGCGTGCTTTGCTCGAAAACTTTGGGTCAAACAATCTTGATGGAATGGGGGAACAGTAGAAGTGTCCCCATTCAAGGTAAAAGCGTAGTAGGACGTTAAACTGCGACCAATATCGCTTGTATGCGAATTTAGATACAGGTAGGACCAAAAATAAAAACGTGCCCACAAAAAGGCACGTTTTTATTTTTGGTGATTGTATTAGTAAACTTATGCCAAGAGGTCAGTTTAATCCTTTTGTGTTTAGTACTAGGTGGCGTTTATTTTTTAACAGTGAAGATTAAACGGCTTGACAATATACCCAGGTGGGTATAATATAAGCCTACCAGTTAAGAAAACACAAACTCACGAGTAAAACGTGTAAATTCACGAGTAAAATGCCCAAACTCACGAGTAAAACGTGTAAATTCACGAGTAAAATGCCCAAACTCACGAGTAAAATGCGCAAACTCAAGAGAAAAGCACGCAAATTCACGATAATGGTTTTTGATAAATAGGGAAGGTGAACTTGGTGCTGCGCTTTTTAATCAAAAGGAGATTAGTGATTGTTGTAAATAGATGGGAGGGCTGGGTATGGAGTATGATAAAAGTGTCATTAATCGCTTGAAGCGGATTGAAGGTCAAATCAAGGGTGTTCTTGGAATGATGGAGCAGGGTAAGGATTGCAGGGAAATCGTCACTCAGTTGTCAGCTGCTCGAAGTGCCATCGATAGGACCATGGGTGTTATCGTAAGTGCCAATCTTGAACAATGCGTTCGGGAAAACGTCGAGAATGGAGAAGGCACTGATCATCTAGTCAAGGAAGCGGTTAATTTACTAATAAGAAGCAGGTAAAAGAATTGACCTGTAGAAAAAGGAGTGTTATTCATGTCTTATATTTTACAAGTGGATTTTAAAATGGAGGGACCATTCGGCAACGAAATGGTAAAAGAATTTACAGATTTAGCAAAAAGCATTAATGATGAAGAAGGCTTGATCTGGAAGATTTGGACGGAAGATAGTGAGGCAAAGGAAGCAGGTGGCATTTATCTGTTTGAAACGAAGGAATCCGCATATAAGTACTTGACTATGCATACAGCTCGGTTAAAAGGGTTTGGTATAGAGAATGTTAATGGGAAAATATTCGAAGTGAATGAAGGTTTGACTTCAATCAATCATGGACCAAGTAAATAAAGAGTATCATTTATTTTTTTTGTGAAGTGGGTTGACCAACTATTTTTTTTAGCATAATATATACCCCGTTGGGTATAAAAGCGTGAAATGAAATTTCTATCAGGGGGAAAGCATAATGAATGAAAAGAAAAGAACGACCATCATTTTATTTAGTGGTGATTATGATAAGGCAATGGCTGCTTATATCATTGCAAATGGTGCTGCGGCTTACGATCATGAAGTGACCATCTTCCATACATTCTGGGGATTGAACGCTTTAAGGAAGAATGAGCCGGTTTCATTAAAAAAAGGATTTCTTGAAAAAATGTTTGCGAAAATGATGCCGCGTGGTTCTGATAAAATGGGGTTATCCAATATGAACTTTGCTGGGATGGGTCCCAAAATGATCAAACATGTGATGAAAAAGCATAACGCCATGTCACTCCCAAATTTAATTGGGTTGGCCCAAGAACAAGAAATCAAACTGATAGCCTGTACGATGACAATGGATTTATTGGGCTTGCAGCAAGAGGAATTATTGGATGGAATTGAGTATGCAGGTGTTGCGGCTTATTTAGCTGAAGCAGAGGATGGAAATGTAAACTTATTTATATAAATTTGGGTACCGGAGGGATGAGTCCAATGGGAACTATATTTAATCTCATCATATTAGGTTTCATCGTTTGGTTTTTATATCAGCGCTTTGTCCCTGTAAAGGGGATAAAAAATATAAATGCTGCTGAGCTAAAAGCTGTGTTGAATAATAAAGGAAATAAGCAATTGATTGATGTCCGTACCCCTAATGAATATAGGGACAATCACATTAAGGGCTTTATAAATATACCATTAAACGAACTTGGCAAAAGGACACAAGAACTTTCAAAAGATAGTGAAGTGATTGTAATCTGCCAAAGCGGGATGAGGAGCAGTAATGCGAGTAAAGCATTGAAAAAACTAGGCTTTAATGAAGTCACCAACGTAAAAGGCGGCATGATTTCTTGGCGCGAATAAAAGGAGTATCTTAAAAGATGAAAGAAATTTTACCGAATGAAGTGAACGCATTATTGAAGGGAAACTCGCCAGTCCACATTATTGATGTGCGGGAGGTGGATGAAGTAAAGGCAGGGAAAATACCAAATGCTTTGAACATCCCGTTGGGCCTAGTGGAATTTAGAATGCAGGATCTGGATAAATCAAAAGAGTATATCATGGTCTGCCGGTCAGGGGGCAGAAGTTCAAAGGCTGTACAGTTACTTGAGGGTCATGGATATAAAGTGTTGAATATGATGGGTGGTATGAATGAATGGGAAGGTCCTACAGAAAAATAATAAATTTGAATATACCCCCATCCCTATGATAAAAGGAGGAAATAAAATGATTAAAACAAATTCCGTTTTGGATGCTATAGGTTTAGCTTGTCCAATGCCAATCGTAAAAACGAAAAAAGCAATGAATGGCCTGGAAGCGGGGGAAGTACTGGAAGTTCAAGCAACTGATAAAGGGTCAACCGCCGATATGAAAGCCTGGGCGGAAAGTTCAGGTCATCAATACTTGGGTACGGTTGAAGAAGGAACCACACTAAAACATTATCTTCGGAAAGCAAGCGGAGAAGAAACAGAAGTGAAGAAGCATGAAAAAATCATTTCAAATGAAGAACTTCTACAAGTAATGGAAGAAAACAGAAATACGATCATCCTGGATGTCCGAGAATCCGCAGAATATGCTTTTAATCATATTCCAGAAGCAAGATCCCTTCCATTGGGTGAATTGGAACAACGTATGGGTGAACTGGAAATAGAGTCAGAGATTTTCGTGATTTGCCGTACAGGCAGCCGAAGTGATCTTGCTGCACAAAAACTGACCGCGGCTGGATTTGAACGGGTTTTCAATGTTGCACCAGGTATGAGCCAATGGAACGGTCCTTCACAAAAATCCGTGAATGAATAAAGGGGTGTCAAATGACCATGGTATTGGGCTTGGAATAAGAAGCTTTCGTTGACGGTATCGAAGTAGGTGGAGCGGTCACATTTTTGGAGTTCGCAAAAGATGGTGATGTTACATTAACCTTTTAATGAAGGAAAAATTTTTTAAGTCATTAATACTATAGGGGGTATAAAGAATGGCGTTTAAGCAAATGACAGCCGCTGAAGTTTCAAAGAAAGTAATCAATAAAAACGACTTATTTATTTTGGATGTTCGAAATGAAAGTGACTTTAATGATTGGAAAATTGAAGGGCGGAATTTCGAATTCCTTAATATCCCTTACTTTGATCTTCTGGATGGCGTGGAAGAAATTCTCGATCAACTCCCGGCCAATAAAGAAATCCTGGTAGTATGTGCAAAGGAAGGCTCATCCGTCATGGTAGCTGAAATGTTATCTGAAGCTGGATTGGATGTTTTTTATTTAAAGGGCGGCATGAAAGCATGGAGTGAACACTTGGAACCAGTGAGGATAGGCGAATTGACAAATGGTGCCGAAATTTACCAATTTGTTCGGCTTGGTAAAGGCTGTTTATCTTACATGGTCGTTTCCAATGGTGAAGCAGCAGTTATCGATTCCACAAGAATGATAGATGCCTATCTTGATTTCGCCGATGATATCGGGGTGAAGGTTACACATGTTCTGGATACGCACTTACATGCCGATCATATTTCAGGTGGAAGACGAATCGCGGAAGTAACAAATGCAGCTTACTGGCTGCCGCCAAAAGATGCGGCTGAAGTAACTTTTGAATATCAGCCATTAGAAAGCGGGAAAGTGATAACGATCGGTCATACAGCGATTGATATCCAAGCATTATACTCCCCGGGCCATACCATTGGATCCACTTCATTTGTGGTGGATCAAAAATACTTGCTAAGCGGGGATATACTATTCATCGATTCCATTGGCAGGCCGGACCTAGCTGGTTTGGCTGAGGATTGGGTAGGGGACTTGAGAGAAACACTGTATACACGTTATAAAGAATTATCAGACGAGTTAATTGTATTGCCATCACATTTCATGATTATTGATGAATTGAATGAAGATGGAAGTGTCGCTAAAAAGTTGGGTACGCTGTTTGCTGAAAATCACGGATTGAACATAGCGGATGAAACGGAATTCAGAGGGCTGGTAACAGGTAATTTACCGCCACAGCCAAACGCCTATCAAGAAATTCGCGAAACCAATATGGGGAAAATCGAACCCGATGATGAAAAACAGCGCGAAATGGAAATTGGACCAAATCGCTGTGCGGTTCGCTAATACCGATAAAAATAGAAACCAAGAAAATAGGAGAGATGAAATATGAATTCAGATATAGTGCTAGATGCTAAGGGACTTGCATGTCCAATGCCGATCGTCAAAACGAGAAAAGCCATGAATGATTTGCAAACCGGGCAAGTGCTGGAAATACATGTAACCGATAAAGGAGCTAAAGCAGACTTAGCCGCTTGGTCAAAATCCGGTGGCCATGAACTGGTGGAAATGGCAGAAGAAAATGATATACTGAAATTTTGGATCAGAAAAGGCTGATAAAGAGGAGGGGACCATTTGGGTTCCCTTCTTTTAAGGGAGGCACTTACAATGGATATAACCTTTATCATTACCATCTTTTTGATTGGTTTTATAGGTTCATACGTTTCAGGGATGCTCGGCATCGGCGGTTCGATAATAAATTATCCAATGCTGCTGTTTATTCCCCCAATCTTCGGTTTAGCTGCATTTAGTGCCCATGATGTGACAGGTATAAGTGCTGTACAAGTCTTATTCGCTTCCATCGGAGGTATATGGAGCTATCGTAATAGCGGACATTTAAATAAAACGCTTATTCTCTACATGGGAATCAGTGTGTTGATTGGAAGCGTGGTTGGAAGTTTTGGATCACAATCGATGTCGGAAAACGGAGTGAATATCGTCTATGGCATTTTGGCGTTGATAGCGGCGGTCATGATATTCATTCCGAAGAAAGGGATAGATGACATTCCTGTGGATCAAGTTACCTTTAATAAATGGCTTGCGGCCATCCTAGCATTAATCGTTGGTTTAGGTGCCGGGATTGTCGGTGCCGGAGGCGGCTTTCTATTAGTTCCCATCATGTTTATCGTTTTAAGAATTCCAACAAGGGTCACGATTGCGTCTTCATTAGCAATCACATTCATTTCATCCGTTGGTGCAACAGCAGGGAAAATCTCAACGGGGCAAGTTGACTTCTATCCGGCTTTGATCATGGTGGTAGCGAGTTTATTAGCATCCCCGCTTGGGGCGATGGCCGGTAAAAAAATGAATGTAAAAGTGCTGCAAGTCATACTGGCTCTATTGATTTTAGCGACGGCTGTGAAAACTTGGGCGGGGATCATGACTTGAGTTTTGACACGGAAGGGAGCAGTTGTGAAAAGTTATATCGTTAAAGAATTGTTCACATTAGGCCACACTAATAGTTCCTTTTCCTCCATCACTTTTTTTCTTATTATCTTGTACCAGATAAGTTAATGGGGCTTATGTTAATAGAAAAAGCTGACTGTTGAAAGTCAGCTTTTTCCTTATGTGGCCGTTTATAAATAATTAAAAGATTACCGCTAAAATAAACCAAACAATCATCAATAATTGAATTAATACTTTGGCTAAACTGCCGCCTAAAAAACCGATGATAGTTGCAAACCCAACTTTAGTAGCCTGCATTATATCTTTTTGAATGATTAATTCCGAAACGAGGACTGCTAAAAATGGTACGAGAATTATTCCAAAAGGAGGAAAGACAAATGAACCAACAATCGTGGCAATAGCTGCTATTGTCTCGGATATTTTTGCCCCCCCATACTTTTTAACAAAATAACTATTTGCGATAATGTCTGCCGCGATTAATACACCGCTCAACACAACCATACTGATCCAGAACCATAACGATAACTCATCAGGATTAATGAGGAATTGATAAACTGCGAATCCTCCCCAAATGGCAACAACCGAAGGGATAATAGGATAGATAATTCCTACAAAACTTAAAGCAAATAAGACGATCGTTAACCCCCACCATAAAATATCCAATGAAACTCCACCTTTTCATACTTACTTTTTCATATATCTATTAAATTATATTTCTATTTAGGGACAAACACCATATTAGATTACGATGTGTAGAATATGTAATTATCCCTTAATGATATGCCGCTGAGTCATTCTTTCAAGAGTTGTTGTTCCTCACATCTATGAAATTGATAAAAGTCCTTAGTAGTTGTTTTTGGAAAGGGTCATTTACTAGCAAACAAGTAGACAAGGACTTGTATACCTTACAAAAAAGAAATAGCGCCACTAATTATAGCTAATACTGTTAAGATTAACGATGTCAAGATGACCCATTTGTATGCAAATTTCTGATATTCTCCAAGGTCTTTATCAACCATGCCAACTAATAAAATGGTTGATGCAACAAGTGGACTCATTAAATGAGCGGGTTGTCCCAATATAGAAGCCCGAGCAATTTCTAACGGACTAATACCATAGGCTGAAGCTGCCTCTGCAAGAATAGGGAGAACTCCAAAATAATAGGCATCATTCGATAAAACGAATGTGAATGGCATACTTGTAATGCCAACAATGACAGGGAAAAACTGTCCTAATGAAGCTGGTATTATCGCAACCAGTCCATTAGCAATAGCATCAACCATTTTTGTACCGGAAAAGATTCCTGCAAATACTCCAGCTGCAAAAACTAGTAGAACAACAATTAGAGCATTTCCAGAGTGTGCCAAGATACGTCTTTTTTGCATTTCCAGATTAGGGTAGTTAATCATTAAAGCAATAGTGAAACCGACCAAAAATAAAATAGGGGAAGGTACCAATCCCATAATAAGAATGACCATAATGCCTACCACAATTAATAAGTTAACCCATAAAAAACGAGGGCGTTTAATGTCAAGATGAGGTAATGCATCAGTGACTTCATTTTCTACAGTAGCAGCTATTTCATTTTTTAACTCTTCTATGTGTATTACACCCAATCGTTTACGTTCTTTTTTCCCTAAAATAAATGCCACGAAAATAACCCAAATAGCACCACCGATCATGGTGGGAATAAGTGGAACAAAAAATTCGGATGCATCAAGTCCCAATACTGCTATTGCTCGGGTAGCAGGTCCACCCCAGGGGGTCATACCACTCATAACACTTAAAGCTAGCATGGCTACTGTAGCTAAAACCAATGGATTCATACCGATTCGTTTATAAAGTGGATACATAGCTGAAACAGTAATGATATACGTTGTTGTCCCGTCTCCATCTAGGGCCACGAGTAATGCAAGAATTGTGGTACCTATCGAAATTTTGACAGGATCTCCCTTGACAACTTTTAATAACTTTTTGATAAGTGGGTCAAATAAGCCTGTGTCTATCATAATACCAAAAAACAATATGGCGAATAATAATAGAGCTGCAGAAGGAGCGACTAGCTTAATGCCTTCCATCATCATAGTGCCAATTTTACTTCCAAAACCACCAACTACTGCAAAAACGATCGGAACTAAAGTTAAAGCAACAATGGGTGATAAACGTTTGGACATAATTAAATAGGTAAAAACGGTAACCATGGAGATGCCTAAAATTGTAAGAAACATTATTAAATCCCCTCCCATATTTTGAATGCGCTTTCAAATGATCTCTGGGTGACTAGAAATAATTTTGTGATTTTTCGGAATAATTAACTGGTAGATTAATAAGTTTTACACTATGCTTATGCGCTTTTCTTTATTAAAGGTAATACAGGGAGAACAATAAGTTAAATACATATTTTTTTGTATTGGTATCAAAATAATTTATTCTTAAAAAAAGAATGGGAAGGAGAGCAAATAAAGCCATAGGATAAGTGATTTCAATAACGAAATTTTTTTTATATTTAATGCTACTTTTAGTAAAAAAAAAGAAGGTCATCATCTAAATATTGTGTATAATAACCTTCTTTTCTTTATAAATCTCAATTTTTTCATTGTCCTTGAGCAAAGCTTCCTCTTTTTTATTGGCTCTTTTCGTAAAGATTGTTGTTTTTAAAACGAAACTATTTAAGGTTGATTGGAGCGGAAGTGTGAGACTCCTGTGGGAGCAGCGGGACAGGTGAGACCCCACAGGCGTTTACGCCGAGGAGGCTCACCGCCCGCCCCGCGGAAAGCGAGCATCTGGAGGGGAAATCAACCACACCGCACTACTTGGTAAATAGCAACAAAGTATGTGAAAACAGCCTTTTTATTTAACATTTAGTTTTACATTTCTGTTCTTGTCTTTTTTTCTTAAACTTAATTTTAATACCAATTTTAGTAATGGAGGCACTGCGGCATAAATAAAAGCCATCCGAAATAGTTGATAGCTGGTAACAGTAGATACATCAGCATTTACTTCTTGTGCAATGATTCCCATTTGATCCATTCCACCAGGGGCTAAACTTAAAAAACCCGTAATAGGCGATAAATCATAATACTGGGTCAGTAGAAAACTAAAAAACATTGTTGCGCAGATCAAGATTAGTCCGTTCATCAAAGCCAATAATAAGGTTTTTCTTTTGTTATCAAGTTGTTCCGGTTTTAATAGTAAACCGATATAACCGCCAACCATAAATTGAGATATATCAAGAAGTGAAAGAGGAAGTGGTGGTCCCTGCAAACCTAAAAGACCTATTGCAGCAGTAACGATTACTGGTCCTAAAAAGTAAGGAGCTGGTAACTTGAATATTTTCCCTATTCTTGCTGCGAGAAAACAAATAAAGGCGAACAGAAAGATAAGAGGAAATAAATCACTCCAATCTGGAATAACGTTATCCATTATTTTAGAGGAATCATTGGTACGATTCGCTGCAAGAATGGGACTGATAATTAAAAGGGGAACTAAGAAAACCACCATTATCACTCTTGTAACATGGAAAAAGGTTACGGTAGTAATATCAATACCTTTCATTTCTTCTGCAAACACAACGATTTGTGACAAACCTCCAGGAATACTACTCGTTAAGGAGGTAGGATAGTCAATGCCGGAATATTTTGACATAACAAAAGCAGAACATGCACACACAAGGAAAATTAAGATTGTAAGGATCAACATTGAGGGAAGGTGACTAATCATATCAGACAGTGAGCTCTTGGTAAAGGAGATGCCTATTGAATAACCTACAATAATTAATCCAGTATTTCTCATCGAAACGGGCCAAATCAATTTAACGCTTTTGAAACGTGATGCAATTAATAGGGCTGCCATTGGACCAAGAAGCCAGGGGATTGGAAACCTGATAAGAGAGAAAAGGCCGCCTCCAATAAAAGCAGTTAGAAGTGCAGCCGAAAATTGGATTGTCTTGCTTGCATTATTTAAATCCCACTTTTTCATATTAATTCTCTTCCTTTGAATTAGTTTTACTTCGTTTCGTCTTGCTTCATTGTTTAGAATCATTAAGAAAATCAATAAATGCTTTCACTTGTGCCAAATCCATAGTCACATCCCGATAAAAAACCCAAGTTTCTCTAAGCAAATAATTATTATCGCTTAATACAATGGGGAAAGTATACAGTGGTTCATCATTTTTAATACAGATTTCTGGTAAAATGGCATATCCTAAACCATTAAGAACCAGTTCCTTACATGTTTCAATCCGATCTACCTCCATTGAAATCTTGGGTGGTAACGCAAATGTTTCCTGCCACCAGTTTTCAATAGTATTTCTTAACGATTGGTCTGTCTGATAATTAACTCTAGGAAGAAAAGGAAGTTCTTTTAATTCAATTTTCTTACTGGAGGCAATACAAATCTTTTCTTCTTGAAATAACACTTTATTTTCCTGCCAGTTGTAAGGACCTCTAACGATCCCGAGGTGTGCTTCTTCTTTTTGAAGCATTTGATGAATTTGAGAACTCCATCCAGTTTTCAAACTGATTTCAACCTCTGGATATAGGGTTAGAAATTCTTTTAATAATACTGGTAGTTTATATCGGGCAAACAAGCCAGATACACCCAAACGTAAAGTTCCTTTTACTTTTTTATCCAAATTTGAAATGTGTTCTTTTGCAGCTCCTAATTGCTTACGCATATTTTTCGAATATTGAACGAGGTATTCCCCTTCAACTGTAAACTCGACACCTCTTTTGCCTCTAGAGATTAAATTTGTTTTGAACTCTTTTTCCAGCTGTTTTATTCGATAGGATAAAGCTGGCTGAGAAATAAATAGTCGTTGTGCTGCCTTTGTTATATTTCTTTCTTCGTAAAGAGTAATTAATATAAGCCAGTCTTTTTCATCCATAAAATTTTTCTCCTTTAACCATAAAAAATATTTATGGGTAATTATAAAAAATGATAATTTATTTGATTTCTAAAAAGTATAATACAACTAATGAAAAAAGAAATCTATCATTTTATGTAAATCAATAGACTCACTATAGTTTTGCCTTTCCAGCATTATTTCATAAAATTTTTCTATGGCAACGAATAAAAAAACAATATTATTTTTATTCATTATTTTCACTTATTATTTACATGAAGCGTTATCACTACTTAACAGGAGGGATAAAAATGTCAAATACACAAAATTATGATGTAGTTGTAGTAGGGGCAGGAAACGCAGCTTTATGTGCAGCAATCTCAGCAAAAGAGGGAGGTGCTAAAGTTCTTGTATTAGAACGGGGACCAGTGGAAAAGCGTGGAGGGAACTCTTTCTTCACGGATGGAGCCATTCGTGTTGCATACAATAATTTGGACGCAATCAGAAATATAATACCTGAATTAACAGATGAAGAATCCGAGTTAATTGTAATGCCTGAATACACGGAATCCGATTATTACAATGATCTAATGCGAGTAACAGGTGGACAAAGTAATCCTGAGTTAGCAAAACAGCTGGTTTCTAGATCGTATGAAACAATTGCCTGGATGCGTGATCAGGGAATAAAATTTGAATTGAATTATGAAAATCAATCTTTCGTACAAGCTGGCAAGCGCAATTTCTGGGGAGGGCTGCCTATCAAAACGGAGGATAAAGGCGTTGGATTAATGAGACAGCTCTTTGCGCGGACAGAAGAAATTGGCATCGACGTTTGGTACGATTCACGTGCTGTGGAGCTTGTATCAGAGCATAATTCAATAACCGGTGTCGTTGTTGAGAAGGATTATACAATGGTAACAGTGCAGACATCCGGTGTGATTTTGGCTTGTGGCGGCTTTGAGGCCAATAAGAAAATGAGAAGTGAAAATATTGGTGAAGAATGGGAAGCGGCTATTGTTCGTGGAACCGAGTTCAACACAGGAGACGGCATTTCCATGGCTATGGCAGTAGGGGCTCAAAAATTTGGGCAGTGGTCTGGATGTCATTCTATTGGGACAGATTATAAAGCGCCAAAAGTAGGGGACTTCACGAAGCCGGGAGATATTTTTAAAAAGCATTCTTATCCGTACAGCGTCATGCTTAATAATGAAGGGAAACGGTTTGTTGATGAAGGAGCAGATTTGCGAAATTACACTTATGCCAAATACGGCCGTGAGGTATTAAAACAGCCTGGACATGTGGCATATCAAATTTATGATGCACAGGTACGCCCGATGCTGCGTAAAGAATATGACCTTGAAGAAGCGACTTTTTATAAAGCAGATACGCTTGGAGAGTTGGCTAGTTTACTGCCGGTCAATCAAACACAATTTCTTAAAACGATCGAAGAGTATAACAGTGCGGTACAAGATGGTGACTTTAGACCCGCAGAGAAAGATGGCAAAGGAACGAAAGGAATTACCCCTCCTAAATCCAACTGGGCACTTCGAATTGAGCAAGGTCCATTCTATGCTTTCCCTGTAACGTGCGGAATTACCTTCTCGTTCGGTGGTTTGCATGTAGATACAACGGGTCATGTGTTAGACAAAGAAGGACAACCGATAAAAGGTCTCTTTGCGGCTGGTGAAATGATTGGGGGGATTTTTTATGAAAACTATCCTGGTGGATCCGGGTTAATGTCTGGAGCAGTCTTTGGAAAATTAGCTGGCTCATCCGCAGCACGCTATACTCAAGAAAAGGTTGAAACGATCAATAATCACTGAGTCTTTTCCTTGAATGGTTTATTAGATGAGAATGGTCCAAAAAATAATAGAGATATGTGAAGTAGATGAAGGAAAAATAGCCAAGGCTAAAAAAAGTCCTTGGCTGTTTGGTATTTTAACATATTAAAAGTCTTTATGCTTTGACTAAAACTCATATCATATAGGTATATAAAAGGATCAAACTTAGTAGCAGTTTATCTATTGGAGCTTTTTCAGATGAAGTGATTGTATAGCTTTAATCGTCCTGATGGCCAGACAATAAGGTTCTTCATTACTAGCTTTTCGAGTTCAGCAACAGCGTGAATGGATAGATGGGCATTAACGCGTATGAATACAGTCCTGACTTATCAAGATTTACCGGTTATATTGCTGTTTACCACTCGATACTAAAATTCAGCATGAAAAAGGGTAGTGATTTTGTGTATTGGAATTTTTCTCTAAACAAGATGATGGATAGTAATTAGCTTTTTAAAAATATTATAGTAACCATAAAAATCTGGTTTCAGTAACTGTATCCTAATTTTTATAGGGGTTTTAGCTTATCTGGGGAATTTTAGTGCCTTTCATATTTTTGAATATTTCTTTCGTTTCTATGTCTAATTCAAATATTTTAATATTTTCCTTTAAAAAGACAGTGAAGACCCACATTTGACAAAGCCCCCAAGTGAAAGAAATTTTTTTGCTGTAATTTGCAGATCCATTCCTATCAAGCTAATTGATAGGAATGCTCGTAATTTTTTTTCGTGTACACGTATCCCTCCAATATGATTCTTGCTGTGCGTACCACTTTAATAGCACGTATGTGTCCTGCCAAGAAATCAACCTTTGTTTCCATTATCCCCGCAGGATGGGCTAATCGGAAAATTTCTTGTTTAATGTTCACCATCTCAGATAAAACCGTTTCCTGTAAGTAAGCCCCTGCTGTTGCACAGATGGCTCCTGTAATAGCAAGCGCTTGATGGGGCTTTTGCATAGACATCATTCGGATCATCAAATCCATCTCTGACGCTTTTCTTTCAGATCCGTTTAGATCGACGTAATCCATAGGAGGAGCAATTAGAGTCATTTTAGGTACAGCAGGAGATTTGATAGTAGCTGATTTCTTATCGGAAAATTGACACATTTCAGCTGCAATTGACCGGATTTCTTCCAGTTCAATTAATTTTTCCTGTGAATAATCATTGGGTAATTCGGTTCCGCTTAGACCAATATCCTGTGCCCTTACAAAAACGAGTGGATTGGCAACATCAATAATAGAAACTTGAATTAGCCGATCCTTGGTTTTAATCATGTCAATCGGATTTCCTGTAGGGAAAAGTTTTCCTGTAACTGCTCCTTCTGCACGAGTAAAAGAAAGATAAATAGGTGATCCTTTACCAGGCACCCCAGGTATTGAGCAGCATCCTTCTGATTTCACATGTCCATTTTCAACCTCTACTTCTGCAATAATCAGTTTTTGTGTATTCACATTAAAAATTTTCACCGTTGTAACAGGTTCTTGTATAGGGACTAATCCTTGCTCAATTGCGTAAGGTCCTACAGCAGATGATATATTTCCACAATTTCCTTTAAAATCAACCATTTGATTATCGATGCTGATCTGAGCAAATGTATATTCCACATCGAATACCGGTGAATCTGACTTTTTGATAATCGCTGCTTTACTTGTCAATGAATTCGCTCCTCCAAGACCATCAATCTGTCTCCGATCCGGACTGCCCATCACGTCAAGTAAGAAATCCACCCAGTGTAAGGGATTCGAAGGCATATGTTCAAAGTTAAGGAACACACCTTTACTTGTCCCGCCGCGCATTACAACTACAGGTACTTTCATTGTATAACCACCTTTTCTCAAATCAATATTTATAGCACTACCGGTTCCTTTGAAAATATAGTATGATATGTTTATTCATAAGTAAAATACATATTTTTTTAATAAAAATGATAAAAAAACTTATAATCCAAAAATCGGGAGATGGTTAAGTGGACGAAAAAGATTGGATTGCGATAAGGGTACTATATGAAGAAAAAAACATTAGCCGTGCCGCAGAACGTTTATATATATCGCAGCCGGCGCTAACGTACCGGCTTAAAAATTTAGAAAAAGAATTTAGCACAAACCTATTTTTCAAAATAAAAGGAGGCATTGAGTTCACTTCAGAAGGGATACATTTAGCGGGCTATGCGGAAGAAATGGTGAAAAAGTTGCAAAAAACGAAAGATTATATGCTGAATATGAAAAATGAGGTAAGAGGAACGTTAAGGCTTGGCGTTTCCAGTAACTTTGCCCAATATAAACTACCAGAAATATTGAAAAAGTTTTCAACACAATATCCTCATGTACAATTTAATGTGAATACAGGGTGGAGTACTGAAATCATGCATCTTCTGGATTCCTCTAGTGTTCAATTAGGCATTCTGCGTGGAAATTATGAATGGTATGGAATCAAATCGTTACTGCATAAAGAAAGACTTTGTTTAATTTCTAAGAAAGAGGTAGACTTGGATAATTTGCCAGAACTTCCATTCATAAATTATAAGACCGACAGTTCTTTAAAAAACTTAATAAATGGCTGGTGGCATGATAGATTCCCAGAGCCACCATTTGTAACTATGGAAACAGATCGGCAGGAGACGTGCAAAGAGATGGTCAAAAATGATCTTGGTGTTTCCATTCTGCCGGAAATATGCCTGCAGCCTTCAGATAATTTGCATACATACGGGTTATCCTACAAAAATGGGAAGCCGGTGTTAAGAAATACATGGTTAATGTATAACCAGGATTCATTAAAACTCTCTACTGTGAAAAACTTTATTGATTTCTTGAATAAAAATTCCAATCTTTAACGAAAAAGCACAATGAAATGATTGACCATTTCATTGTGCTTTCTTAATTTAATATAAAATGGATTATAAGTTTTTTTTTCGTAAAAGCACAAAAAATATGTATTTCACTTATTTAATGATATGAACTATTCTAAAAATAGAAAATAAAGCAACAGGGAAACAGAATGATATGTAATGTTTTTTGATTATTCAAACTTTTCATCCAATTTGTAAGCGGTTTCTTTAATGGGAGGGATTAATATTCTAACGTTACTTGGAATTTCAATGGTCGTTGTCTTTACTTATTTAATCATGTCTAAACGGTTATCACCTGTTAATTCTCTTGTAGTCATTCCAATTATCTTTGCATTAATTGGCGGATTTGGTCCAGAGCTCGGAGATATGATGCTCGATGGAATAAAGGTAGTCGCACCTTCAGCCGCTTTGCTATTGTTCGCTATTTTGTTTTTCGGAGTTCTGATTGACGCTGGATTATTCGATCCACTTATTAAAACCATGTTGAAAATCGTAAAAGGGGATCCGGTTAAAATAGCGATAGGAACAGCAGTAATCGCAATGACCGTTGCCTTAGATGGTGATGGTACCACGACTCATATGATTACGATTTCCGCTATGCTGCCCCTTTACTTACGACTTGGTATGAATCCACTTATTCTTGCCACTATTTCTTTGCTGGCTGTCAGTATTATGAGTGGTATGACTCCTTGGGGAGGTCCTGCAACTAGAGCAATAGCATCATTAGGTCTGGATGCAAATGAATTCTTTGTCCCGATTATCCCAACACTATTATCAGGAATAGCAGCTATTCTTTTTACCGCTTATGTACTTGGTAAAAAAGAGCGCAAAAGGCTTGGCGTTGTTTATATCAAATCTGCCCCTGAAATGAAAGGGGCTCTTGCTGAAGCAGCGGTAGCTTCCTCCATACAAGACGATTTTAAGCGCCCTAAATTAATATGGGTCAATCTTTTGTTGACGCTCACAGTCATGGTCGTTCTTGTTATGGGCTTAGTACCGGTACCGGTGTTGTTTCTAATCGGGTTTGTTCTTGCTTCGATCATTAATTACCCTAATTTAGAACAGCAAAAAGAGCGAATCGGGTCACATGCAGGAAACGCTATAACCGTTGTCACATTAGTATTTGCGGCTGGTATTTTCACAGGGATCTTTTCCGGAACGAAAATGGTAGACGCAATTGCAAATTCATTAGTGGCCATCATTCCGGATTCTTTAGGCTCTTTTTTACCGATGGTCGTTGCGTTCACAAGTATGCCATTTACGTTCGTATTATCAAATGATGCTTACTACTTTGGTGTTTTGCCAATTCTAGCCGAAGCAGGAGAAGCATATGGGGTAAGTCCTTTAGAAATTGCCAGAGCTTCCGTCCTGGGGCAGCCTGTACATTTCTTAAGTCCACTCGTGGCCTCGACTCTTTTACTCGTAGGGATGGTAAAGACGGATATCGGGGAACTACAGCGGTATGCATTTAAATGGGCACTAATTTGTTCATTAGTCCTTATTATTGTTGCTATCTTGTCAGGCGCTATTATATAAGTATAACGTTATCAAGTAAATTCTCGAACTTAAACAATTAGGGCTGTGCCAAAACCAATTATTATTAGTGGTTTTTGGGACAGCCCATTCTTTTAATAAGGTTTAGAAGTCTCGTCGGTCGCTTGAGTAATGACTTTTACGATTTTATTCGCCAAATTCATAACCGTGTATAGACGAGTATCATTTAAAAATTGCATCGTTGGCAGCGGGTCTATATAATTTACCATTCCTATAATATGATAGTCTCCCACTTCAGGTAATACTTTTTTTAAAGCTTTCCCTGGGACAAGAGGTCCATCCTTCAAGAAAACAGAACCGACCTGGTTTTGATCCCCTAAACATGCATCCACACTAAAAATAAGAGGCTTTTTGAATTGTTTTTTAATTTCTTTCAATGTCTCTTTTAAATTAAATGCATGAACTGGATTTTCCAAGGTACCATAAACACGATAAGGCACCTTATGTTCTTTAAGCATCGTCCCGACTAAAGGTCCCAATGAATCCCCAATAGATCGGTCTGAACCAATACACAGAAAGATTACATTTTCATGTTGACATCCTGAAGAATGAATAATCTCTTTGACTTTTAATGCTAAGCAGTTTATTTCTTCGCCTATTGGATCCACAGAACAAATTGCTCCTCTTCTTGTAAATTAGACTCATCTTAATTCCCCTTTATTCTATTATACGAATTAAAAAGATATCATGCATGTAAATATGAGCATATGCTTGTGACTGATGGATATTTTTAAATTATTAGTATTTGACACTCTGAAAAATGGCAGTAATCCAAATATGCCCTTTAATTTATTTGGGGAGTATGTCGGAGTGGGTTTACAACTAGAATATTTCCAGATCAATTATATAGCATGTCAATAACCGATCCCTCTTTCAAATATTCATTAGATTTGGATTAATAATCGGGTTAACTAGTTTGTAATAGTGTATCTCTTATATTTACAAACGATTAATAAGCTTTAATATTTTGCATCGGTCTTTTTATGACAAAATCCTTAGGTTTTTCTCCTCTTTTGACTTATACCATCAATTTCCACCCTTTACATGTTATAAATTTGGTTATAAATTCCACTTTTTTCGATATACCGTGACTTTTGGTTTATTTTCCTTGCGAAGGAATAAAAAACACATGGGATTAACAGAGCATTTAAAAAGGTCTGTTAATTTTGAGGGTAGGGTTTGCTATAAGGAATATAGCACCCCTCAAAAAGATTTTTTGGAGGTAATGTTGATGAAATCGAGCAATAGCGGTTTAAACAGACGTAATTTCTTAAAAGTTGGCGGAATGAGTACTTTAGCATTAACACTTGGTTCAACTGGGGTATTTTCTCTTGCGGGGGCTACAAAAGGATTTGCAGCGGATTCCAGCAATCCAACAAGTGGATTTGGCGGATATGGCCCACTAGTAAAGGATCCAAATGGAGTTCTTGATCTGCCAAGGGGATTTCATTACAAAATGCTTTCGAAAACTGGTGATATCATGCCTAATGGTGACCTTGTCCCTTCTGCTCACGATGGAATGGCTGCCTTTAAAGGGGAGAAGGGTACAACCATTCTTGTAAGAAACCATGAAAATGGGACAAATTCAGATTACCCTGTAAACGGGAAAAAACCTTGGAGCGCTGGTGCTGCCGGCGGCACCACCACAATAATCGTTGGACAAAATAACAAAGTCATTGATCAGTATGTATCAAGTTCAGGTACGATCCGTAACTGTGCGGGTGGAGCTACGACTTGGGGGACCTGGTTAACAATGGAAGAAACTCGTGATATGGGACATGGCTTTGTATTTGAAGTAAATCCGCTTGATCCTGAAAACGAAATGTCAAGAACACCGATCCGTGATATGGGTTATTTCTCACATGAAGCTGGGCATGTTGACCCTTCAACAGGAATTTGGTATTTAACCGAAGACGCAAGTCCAAGCTTCTTGTACCGTTTTACACCACATGACCGAAGTCAAAAGCTAGGTTCTCTGCAAAAGGGAGGCATACTTGAAGCAGCAGCGATTGATGAATTGCCGGCTGCAGCTGCAAGTCAATTTAGTACTAGACAAAAATTCGGGGTTGTTTGGAAAAAATTAAATCCTGAAATCGCACAGCAAGATGCTAAGGATAAAGGCTGTATTCAGTTCAGCCGCTTAGAAGGGGCTTATTTTTCTGAAGGTACTTTATGGTTTGATGATACAAGTGCAGGTTCAGCACACCTTGGCCGTGTTTATCGCTACACGCCAGCGACAAACAGCTTAGAACTATTCTATGAGTCTACTGATAAAAATGAGTTAGAAGCACCTGATAACATTACAATCACTCCTTGGGGAGATCTTTGGATCGCCGAAGATGGTGGCGGTAATGATCGTATTGTCGGATTAACTCCTGAAGGAAATATTTATAATTTCGCTGAAAATATGATGAACGGTTCTGAATTTGCTGGCCCTACATTTTCCCCGGATGGAAATACTTTCTTTGTAAATATGCAAACTCCAGGTATCACCTTCGCGATTTGGGGACCATTTGCACGTAGAAATTCTACCCGTAGACGAGCTATGAACCAGGCTCTGCCGCCAGCAAGTATTGCTCCTGTTGTTTCGGATAAACTTACTGCTTTCGCAGAAGAACAAGGCATGTCTATATTAGAAGCAGCAGCTTTAGAGCGTCATGGTATGCCAATTTTATAAGTAATGGATACATTTTTTGAGTACTAACAAACCATCATGGTATAGGAGGTGGGAAGTTTGTTATCCAGTATCGGCATCCCGGGCCTAATTCTCATTCTAGTCATTGCGTTAATCATTTTTGGTCCTTCAAAATTACCGGAAATTGGAAGTGCTTTTGGAAACACTTTAAAAGAATTTAAAAAAGCAACAAATGATTTGATCAGTAATGACAAAGAAGAAAAAACTAACTCTGAAGAGAAAAATAAAGTAGTAGCTCCTGAGAAATCTGAAAAGACTGGAACTAAATAACTTGTTTTACAATTTAATAGAGTAATTGCTTGGAGGAAAATATTATGAAAAAAGTGGGGAAGATATTTTTGACGGGCTGCTTTTCGCTGGCTATGGCTGCCGCTTTTGTCGCAAAGCCCGTTACGGCAGATGCGGAGGAAAAGCTCAAGGAAGGAGAGAAGTTTAAACTCACCATTCTCCAGACGAATGACTTTCATGGTCATCTGGATGACATCGTCAAGCTGGACGATGGAACCATTCATCACAATTCTATTGCGAAGTATGCCACCATCATTGAAAATGTGCGCAATGAAGAGGAGAATGTGCTTCTCGTCGATGGCGGGGATGTCTTCCTTCGCGGCGAGTTTCAAGCGGGTCAAGGAGAGTTGGAGACGTCTCTTTTGAAAGCTTTGGACTATGATGCGATGGCGCTAGGAAACAACGACTTCCGCGTTTACCCTGCCGGGGAGGGCACACCGGACAGCCGTTATGAACAGTTAAAGGATTACCACCGCAACGTGAATTTCCCCATCCTTACTGGTAATGTCATTGACAGGGAAACAGGAAAGTACATACAGAATGTCAAGCCTTGGAAGAGTTTTACTTTCACTGGCGTTAAAGTCGGCATGATCGGCCTTACTTCGATGAAGCCGGAAATTCGCGGTTGGGATGATGTTGCAGACCTTGATTTCATCGAACCGGTTGAAGCGTTGAATGCGTTGCTTCCTGAAGTGAGTGAAAAGTCAGACGTTAACATTATCCTTTCGCATGCCGGAAACCCAGAAGACCATAAGCTGGCTCAGGTTCCCGGAGTCTCGGCGGTAATCGGCGCAGATACACACAAGGTCATCGAAACTCCCGAATACGAATTCAACGGAGAGGTGATGGTGCCAATTACTCAAGCTGGCGGAGAACAAGAACATTATTTGGGCCGCCTGAATTTGACTTTTGAAGTCGTCGACGGAAAAATGACTTTGATAGAATCCAATGGATTCCTCTACGACGTCACGAATGTTCCGGCAGATCCGGAGATACAAGCGATCATAGACTATTATCGTGCAGAGTCGAAAGTGCAATAATTCAAATCAGGTCTCCATAAAACTATGAGGTATGGACAAAGCGAGATCATTCGCTTTGTCGTTTCTATCTTGATTATGAAGGAAGTATGCAAGGGGTTGTCCAGAAAGTCAGTGAAAACTAACTGACTGGCGGCCTTTTATTTTTGCCCATTTCCCGCCCTTCCCACGGACAATCGTCGAGCTTAGAGTAGGTTTTTCCGTGTCGTTTAGTTTAAAAGGATCGTTAGGAAAATGCTTTTGCCATAGAGATTGCGAAGGGTTTTACTTAAATAGGTTTCATTTTACTGGAAGCTATCATGTTATAGAGTCTA
Source organism: Peribacillus sp. NPDC096448 (assembly GCF_044762675.1). Classification (NCBI taxonomy): domain Bacteria; kingdom Bacillati; phylum Bacillota; class Bacilli; order Caryophanales; family Bacillaceae; genus Peribacillus; species Peribacillus sp. NPDC096448. The sequence continues at coordinate 98,794 of NZ_JBIWEU010000009.1, forward strand.
AAACGTCTTTTCAACGCAGAATATTCTTGTCCAAGATGAAAAGACGGTAAATACTTGATCGCTGCTGGATTCAATCCTAAAGTGTTAGGTTAAAGAAATGAATGAAAATTTGAAAGTCATATTTTATTTATTTATAAATATTTGCGTTTGGCCAATTCTTGTATAATATTGTTTTTATTGGATGATTTGGATTCATATCATCTCGGTCTCATCACCTTAAGATACAGGTCCTCAATAAGAAAGTAGTAACTAGCTTTAGACAAGGGTTTAAGGGGGTCCAATAAGATTTAGTGGTTTTATTTATCCATTTAGGCAGTTTATATATTACTACAAATATCTCGTTAGAATACATGTTCTAAAACAATGTCATCATTAAGAGTTATCATATCGCACATATTCAAGGAATTCGTGATGGTGGCACTATGGATATTTAAGGTTGTATGTAATGGTGAAATTTCATTTGAGAGTTAGCCCTTGAAAGACGCCGGTGGATTGTAAATATCTTCGTAGCAGGACGGGACATCATTTGCGTAAACTTACATATAATCGAAGGAGAAAAAGTGATATGTGGTTCTTGGTGATAGTTGAAGTTGGAAAACATTTCCGTTAACATATAATAAGAATCATATAATAGGAGGTTGCACATTGGTTTTACAAATTAAAGAAGTTACGAAAAAATTCGGGGATTTCACTGCGGTCAACAAGCTTGATTTAACTATCCCCGAAAAAGAAATGTTCGGCTTTTTAGGCGGGAATGGAGCGGGGAAAACGACTACGTTCCGGATGATACTCGGCCTGCTTGACCCAACTGAAGGGGAAGTGATCTGGGATGGTAAGAAAATCGATTATACGACCAGTTCATTGATTGGCTATCTTCCTGAGGAACGCGGACTATATCCAAAACTGAAGGTGCGCGATCAAATTGTGTATTTGGCTAGATTAAGAGGAATGAACAAACGGGATGCTTTGAAAGAGTTGGAGTATTGGTTGGACCGCTTTATGGTACCCGAGTATATCGATAAGCGAGTTGAAGAGCTTTCAAAGGGAAATCAGCAAAAGATCCAGCTGATCGCCTCCATGATTCATAAACCTGAATTGCTTATTCTGGACGAACCCTTTAGCGGGCTGGATCCGGTGAATGTGGAAATACTGAAGAAAGCGGTCATCGACTTAAGGGACAGCGGCACGACGATCGTTTTCTCGAGCCATCGCATGGAGCATGTTGAGGAGATGTGTGAGCACCTTTGCATCATGCATAAAGGGTCCCCCGTTGTGGCGGGAAAATTAAAAGAAATAAAGCGTTCTTTTGGTAAAAAGAACGTGTCAATTAAAGCTGATTTCGATTTATCTTTCTTGGATACTTATGCAGGGGTAACAAAAGTAAAGAACACGATGGAAGGGAAAATTCTTCAAGTCACTGGTGAAGATGTGGCTGAGAACATGATTCGTGACCTTGTTCCAAGAGGTTTCGTCAGGAAATTCGAATTGGAAGAACCATCGCTGACGGATATTTTCATTGAAAAAGTAGGTGCCGTCTATGAATAAATTTTGGATTGTCCTTTCCCATACATATCTATCAAAATTAAAAACGAAATCTTTTATCATTTCTACAATCATTATGATGGCACTGATTCTCGTCCTAACGAATATTTCGAATCTTATTGATAAATTCGACAGTGATGATCAGGAAAAGGTTGCCGTCATCGATCAAACTGAAGGTAGTTTATTTGATTCTTATAAAAAAGCAGTAGAAGGTGTGAACGATAACCTATCGATAATATCCGCCCAGGATGAAAAGGAAGCGGAGGAAATGGTCAGCGCAGAAGAAATCGTTGGGTATTTATTAATCAAAAAGGATGAAACCGTCGGCTTCAAGGGAACGTATAAAGCGAATCAAATTTCAGATTCTGCGGTAAGTAATGATTTGCTTTTAGCGCTTACTCAATTGAAGAGTCAAATAACTGCGAAGGAATTGAATTTGAAAGAGCAGGAAATCGCTCAATTGAATACGCCGCCAGCATTTGATACGATTGCGCTTGAGAAAAATGCAAAAACGGAAGAGGATCTCAATCAAGCACGAGGTCTCGTGTATGTGCTCCTATTCGTCATCTACTTCGGTGTGTTGATGTATGCAACGATGATTGCAATGGAAGTCGCTACTGAGAAAACATCACGAGTCATGGAAATCCTGATTTCAAGTGTCCCGCCAGTCACACAGATGTTTGCCAAAATAATGGGTGTTGCTTTGCTTAGTCTTACACAAATGATTTTATTTTTTGGGGTGGGCTATTTCTCGATTAAACAAAACTTGACAGGTATGGATGAGGGATTCTTCTCGTTTTTCGGTTTTGGCAGCACCGATATCTCAACGATCATTTATGCAATCATCTTTGCTTTGCTTGGCTATTTTCTGTACGCGACTCTTGCGGCATGCCTTGGATCCGTTGTCAGCAAAATTGAAGATGTCCAGCAAATGATTTCACCGATGACCATGTTGGTTGTCATCGCCTTCATGATTGCGATGTTCGGACTGGGGAATCCGTCAGCGAGTTATATTACGATTACATCATTCATTCCATTTTTCACGCCAATGATCATGTTCTTACGCGTAGGGATGCTGGAAGTTCCATTTTGGGAAATCGCCATTAGCATTGCATTGTTAATTTTAACCATTGTTTTACTTGGAATAATCGGAGCAAAAATCTATCGTGGTGGAGTCTTGATGTACGGTAGCTCAAAGTCACTGAAAAGCATCAAGAATGCCTTGCAATTATCCAAGAAAAATTAACATGAAACCTGGATCCTTCATTCCAGTTGGAGGGGATTCAGGTTTTTTTAGATAATAATATTGATTTATGAAAAAGGAACGAAAAGTAGCATAGATATAAGGGAACATAAATATATTCCAATTATGCAACCACGATTAGGAGTGAATTATTATGAGCAATCTGGTAACGATGACGATAGCTTCAGAAGCGTTTCTCTTGCTATCCTTCATCATTATTATTTTATCAACAAGGAGTCCGAAAAAGAATGTTCTCTGGGTTATCCTGTTCATCATTGGAGCTGCACCGCTTTTATATTTAGCCATAGATCATGTGAAAAACGATTATATTGACGCAAATATCGGATTGGGCCTTGCCTTTATGTATACATGGTTATACAGCGCAGTTGCTTTTATCATTGGTATCATTCTTTTAGTGAAAAAGAAAAGGAATAATAATATTTCAAAAGAACTGTGATTATCCCATTTTGGAATCTAAATTAAATGAAAATAAAAACGCTGAGGATACATTGAAAGTATCCTCAGTCATTTTTTTACAAAATGAGGTTCGGAATGATCTCACCCCGAACAAGGAAAGTTGATTTCCTCTCCAGGCACTCGTTTTCCGCGGGCGGTCCGCCCTCGACGCTTCGCGTTCTCCCTTGGACTCGCTATTCCCGCAGGAGTCTCGTACCTTCCGTTCCAATCAACTTATTCATATAAAAACACTTTTCTCTAAATAAGGGGGCCGAAGTATTTCAACCCAATCCTTTTTTAAAAATTGTTTATCCTTCATGTTTTTTTCTTTTTATATGGATGAAACACGAGATTGAAAAAATTTGCGACACTCTTGCCGAATAATTGGCTAGCCGAGACCCCGCAGATGCTTGTTTTATGGCAGACAGTCGGCGGAAAAATCATGCTGGAACTTTTTTTAGAAACGTTGCAGGACAAATCACTTTTCTTAAAGTTTGTCTACAGTCTTGCTGAGGATACATGAGAATCTTCAGTGTTTTTTTGTTTAATAAACTGGCTACGCGTTTCTAAAGAATAGAAAAAGTTATTAAACGAATAGTAATAAATAAGGAACATAAATCTTTCTCTTTGCATAGGGTAGGAGGGTATGGTATATTAATTTTTGAGGAGGGATGGTTAATGGATGAAATGATGAACGGGCAAGAAACGATGAATGAAGAAGAATGCTGTACGACCTCTTCCCACGGCCGAAAGAGTCATCACTCAGAAGTAGTAAAAAAGAATTTAACGACCCGGTTAAATCGAATTGAAGGTCAAATTCGCGGTATAAAGGGTCTAATTGAAAAAGATACGTACTGTGATGATGTGATCACCCAAATAGCAGCTACACAAAGCGCGATGAATAGTGTGGCCAAGATTTTATTGGAAGGCCATCTAAGGAATTGCGTGGTTGAACGTCTGAATGAAGGGGATACAGAGGTTATAGATGAAGTACTTGTAACGATACAAAAATTAATGAAAAAATAAAGGAGTAGTGGTTAAGATGGTAAATGTAACATTGAATGTAAGTGGAATGTCTTGTGGTCATTGTGTGAATGCAGTTGAAGGGAATGTAGGAAAACTTGCAGGTGTTGAAAGCGTAAAGGTGCATTTGGATGCAGGAAAAGTGGATGTTGCGTTTGACAAGGAAAAAGTATCACTTGAGAAAATAAAAGAAACAATCGATGATCAAGGCTACGATGTCGAGTAAGTTATGAGAGTGCTGTTAAGCACTTCTTTTTTACAAATGAATATACCCCATAGTGGTATAGGGAGGCGGGGATGAAGTGAGCAGCCAAATAAAAGAAACAAGTATACAGATTTCAGGAATGACTTGCGCTGCCTGTGCAAACCGAATTGAAAAAGGGTTAAACAAAATGGAAGGCGTTGAGGAAGCCACCGTTAATTTGGCTCTTGAGAAATCGGTCATTAAATATGATTCGGAAAAAGTAAACAACCAGGACTTTGAAAGGAAAATTCAAGATCTTGGCTATGATGTAGTAAAAGAGAAAAAGGAATTTGCGATTACTGGCATGACCTGTGCTGCCTGTGCAACAAGGATAGAAAAAGGGTTAAATAAGATGGATGGGGTGAGCATGGCTAATGTGAATCTAGCACTTGAAAGTGCGACCGTCGAATATGATCCTTCCGAAGCCTCCCCAATGGACATCATTCAACGGGTGGAGAAGCTGGGATATGGGGCGATCATCAAGGAAGATAAAATGGAATCAGTGAATTTCCGTCAGAAAGAAATTCAAAAACAAAAGAATACATTCATCTTTTCGGTCATTTTTTCTTTTCCATTGTTATGGGCGATGGTAAGCCATTTTAGTTTTACTTCGTTTATCTATATGCCTGATTTCCTCATGAATCCTTGGGTACAGATGGCATTCGCTACCCCCGTGCAATTTCTGATTGGAAAGCAGTTTTATGTAGGAGCTTATAAAGCCTTGAAAAATAAAAGTGCCAATATGGATGTATTAGTCGCGATGGGAACATCCGCTGCCTATTTTTACAGTGTTTATCAGGCGATCATCTCGATGGGGTCCCATCACAATACGGCACAGCTTTATTTCGAAACTAGTTCGATTCTTATCACCCTCATTCTTTTAGGGAAGCTGTTTGAAGCGAAAGCAAAAGGACGTTCTTCCGAGGCTATCAAAAAATTGATGGGGCTTCAGGCCAAAACGGCATTGGTTTTAAGAAATGGGGAAGAACGTGAAATACCACTTGAAGAAGTCATCGTGGGGGATACGATTTTGGTGAAGCCGGGTGAAAAAATCCCTGTCGACGGAGAAGTGGTTGAAGGGAACTCTGCCGTCGATGAATCCATGTTAACGGGTGAAAGCATTCCAGTCGATAAAACAAACGGGGATACTGTAATCGGTTCAACATTGAATAAGAATGGGTTTCTCAAAATGAAAGCGACAAAAATCGGAAGGGATACAGCTCTTTCCCAAATCATCAAAGTCGTCGAAGATGCTCAAGGTTCGAAAGCGCCGATTCAACGTCTTGCGGACCAAATTTCCGGTGTCTTCGTTCCCATTGTAGTCGGCATCGCTCTTTTAACTTTTCTGGTTTGGATGATTTGGGTTAACCCTGGAGAATTCACCCCGGCTTTTGAAGCGATGATTGCAGTGCTAGTCATAGCCTGCCCATGTGCTCTAGGTCTGGCCACTCCCACATCCATCATGGCAGGATCAGGTCGGGCCGCCGAATTCGGCATCTTATTTAAAGGCGGGGAACATCTGGAAACCACTCATCATATTGATACGGTCATCTTGGATAAAACGGGAACGGTAACGAATGGCACCCCAGTGCTGACCGATGTCCTCATCGAGAATGGAATGGAGGAAGAACAGTTTTTATCACTAATCGGTGCAGCTGAAAAACAATCTGAACACCCTCTTGCGCAATCGATCGTTCAAGGAATTCAATCAAGACAGATATCACTTGCTGCGGTTGAGGAATTTGAAGCGATTCCTGGATACGGGGTGAGAGCTGTAGTGGATCTAAAAGAGTTATTCGTCGGAACGCGCAAATTGATGAAGCAAAATAACGTCGATATTACAAAAGCGCTAACAGCGATGGAAGAATTTGAAGAGCAAGGGAAGACGGCAATGCTCGCTAGCATAGAAGGTGAATATGCAGGACTCATTGCCGTTGCGGATACGATAAAAGATACCTCGCTAACGGCGATTGAAAGGTTAAAAGCAATGGATATCCAGGTCATCATGATAACCGGGGATAATCAAAGGACAGCAAATGCCATCGGCAAGCACGTTGCCATTGACCATGTGATTGCAGAAGTCCTTCCTGAAGGGAAAGCGGAAGAAGTGAAAAAACTGCAGGCCGCCGGAAAAAGAGTGGCAATGGTCGGAGATGGGATAAATGATGCTCCCGCGCTGGCACTAGCCGATATAGGAATGGCGATAGGAACGGGGACGGACATAGCCATGGAAGCTGCCGATATCACTTTGATCCGGGGTGATTTGAACAGTATTGCTGATGCAATCCTCATGAGCAGGAAGACGATGAGAAATATCAAACAAAACCTCTTCTGGGCTTTTGCCTATAATGTAATCGGAATACCAATTGCGGCAATCGGACTGCTTGCCCCGTGGTTAGCGGGTGCTGCCATGGCCTTCAGTTCCGTGTCAGTCGTATTGAATGCACTTCGCCTTCAAAGGATAAAGCTTTAAAGATCATGTAACATATAATGAAGGCAATTTTACTGACTGAATATAGCCATTCTACGAACGTATGGATTTTAATCATCCAAATTAAGCCGATGATTCCCTGGCAAGGGGATCATCGGCTTTCATCTGGAATGAGCGGCATGTTACAGCGAATCCTATAGGTTGTCAAACCGCTTATTTTAAACAGTAAAATACATAATCTGTAGGTGTGCCACTCTCGCCTTGTTGGTGGAGCATCGCTGATACATTACCGCGATGATAGGTCCCATGATTCACTACATGATGGATGAGGTCGGCAAGTACAAACTCACAAACCCCCATTTTGGGATGTTCGGTTACAATGGTCCGTTCAAGATCAGGCTGCGAAGTAAGAAAATTGTCATAATCCTTTGCAAGTTCACCATATGAGGATTCCAGTTCATTTAATGAGATTCCGTCCACTTCTTTCCGCCGCTGTTCAACTATCTTAAAAGTTTCTTGAACTGTGCTTCCTTTCATTATTTCCAACCAGGTAATATCAGTTGCGTAAAGGTGAACTAGGACTTCCTTGATGGATGGAAAGACACTTTTTATCGTGTCTCCATAGACTCCGTCCGGTAATTGTTTTAGGTTGTGGAACACTTGCTGATTAGCCCAAACGTGGTAATCATACATTTTCTTGGCACGGTTATTTTCCATTTTCTCACTCCTTTAATTGTTACATATCCTTTTCGACATAATTTAAAGAATACCTTTATCAAAGGCTGATTTCATAGTTCCCAATACTAATCTAATCTTAGTGTCTATAGTTTACATAAATGACCTTCCCACTAGGCATTAGTTCTACAACGTAAACATTATTTTGATATTATAAAGTTTTTAGTAGGGGTCTGATAATTTGTCCATGCAAATGTTTCGTTTTATACATACCATGGTAAAGGTGCTATCTTACTACTGTTATGCCATCAATGTGTTTGGTTCACCACTGTTAAGGGGGTCTATCGACTTTTGATAATATTTCAGAAGAGCCAGAGTTTTATCAAGTAGGGAATCCATAGACATGAAGTAATAATGATGGTGATAAAACAAACTTGATAGATATGCAACCAATTGTCAATCAGGGATGGAAAAGCATAACCAGAGATTAGAAGTACGGTTAATTCATGCTAACAACCTGAAAAGCTGGCAAGGTCAAAGAACATGACAATACAGAGGGTGTGTTATGGATTGTCATACACAACCTTATAGACTTATGAGATTCTTGATATTGTTAGCGAATTTATTTGATAGAAAAATAGAACCGTCATTAATTCCAATCAGGGATTGGATTCGGTTTTATTCTTTAACTGACGGGGCCGATTTTCGGGATGGAAGAGTGTGAAAATTCGCTTTATTTTCAAGTGTTGTTAATAATAATAATAACTCTTATCGAGAGGTGGAAAAAAATGAAAGCAGATGCCGTTTTTGAAGGTGGGGGGGTCAGGGGAATTGCTTTTATTGGAGCGATTCAAGCAATGGAAGAGGAAAAAGTCGAATGGGAAAGACTTGCTGGGACATCAGCAGGAGCAGTAATAGCTGCTCTTTTGGCTAGTGGCTATAAAAGCCATGAAATTAGAGAACGGTTTAGTGAAATCAATTACTCAAAGATGCGAGGCAGGACAATTTTGAATCGAATTCCCATTTTGGGCTTCTTTTTGGAACTTATGTTTCATCTTGGAATTTACAAAAACGATTATTTGGAGACGTGGGTGGATTCTCTTCTTTCAGAAAAAGGGATTAAGACATTCGCTGATCTTCCAGACGGAAAGTTGAAGATAATTGCTTCTGATGTTTCGAATGGCCAGATGCTTATTTTGCCGGATGATTTGGTCCGCTATGGGATGTCTCCTGCTGATTTAAAAGTTTCAACTGCCGTAATGATGAGTGCCTCCTTACCATTTTTCTTCCGTCCGGTTATTTGGAAATCAAAAGACCGGAAAAAATCCTACATTTTAGATGGTGGTTTACTTAGTAACTTCCCAATATGGATATTTGATACAGACAATCCTCGTTTTCCAACTTTCGGATTCCATTTTGTGAAAGATGAAGTTAATATAGATCCGGTTATACCAACGCCAATCCACCTTTTCAAAAATATATTTAAAACGATGCTTCAAGCCCATGATTTACGACATATGAACAAAGAAACGATTGAACGTACGATTCAAATTCCTACTGGCAGCATCAACGCAACGGATTTTGAACTGAATGAGGATGAATTCGACTTTCTCTATAAATCAGGTTATACTTCTGCAAAAGAATTTTTGTCAAATTGGGATTTTGAACAATATAAGGTCAAACGCATGCAAAGAGTAAAAAATGAGTAGAAACATTCCTCTATCATTTGAGGGGGGAAAGCGAGGGACAAGGAGCTGTTACAACGGCTCTTTTCTTATTGAACTAACGAATCAATAGTTTAATATGAGGCATAGTTGTCTTGAGCTTTTTAAAAGCAATAAGTGTAACTGCGAAATATAATATATTAATTTTGATATTGCTTAACAAATATTATGAAAGCATTTAAATGTATGAGGAAATGATACTTTTAAAAATTATTAGAAGTCATAATAAATAGTATCTTTTACGACGACTATGTGAACCAGTCAAAGAATTGTCCGAACATAAAAAACTACTTCTTTAGAAAAGAATCTTGACCGAGACATATTCCAAGTTTGAATGAAGTCATAAAAACCCACAGCTTATAAAAGAGGTAACGATAATTCAATAATGATTCTTAAGACCCTTATTTTTTATATTTTTTTATAAAAATAAAATAAATATAGTTATATTTTCGTGCTAATGTTAATATAAAGTGGTAGATAATACCTGATCGTGGAAAGGAGAGGATTTTATAATATAAACAGATATAGAAATCGGAATTGTGCCCGCCTCAGCCTTCAGCCTTAAAACCTTGTCCTTCAGCCTCTACTTAGATCATTCCATAAACAGCATCTTCTATGAGAGAGAATTTATTTCTTAAATGTAAGAAAAATGTTAAGAAAAAAATCTACTAGAAGGGGAATAGAATATTATGAAGAATATATTTGCCTTTTCATTATCTTTGATTATTTTATTTAGTTTTGTAGCTCCTTCCTTTGCAAGTATAGAAGTTAGCAACGAGACATCGAAACAACAAGCAGTAAACGAACATGCCTATTCTTTTAATGAACTAGAAATAATAAGTAATACAATTTTAACGGAGCAAGAGATTGAAAATCTATATAATGAAGTTATGAGTATTAATTCACTAAACTCTGGTGGTATAACTGCATATGGACCTATTTCAGGTGGCTCAACAAAAACTGAAATAGCTCCTATTTATAGAACCTACAAAAATACCGGTGTAAATGAAGCCAAAAATCTAATTTTTGCATATATGATGAAAAAGATTCCTAAAAAATTGACAGATAGTGTATTCGCTAATTGGCTTTTTGTAAAGTTAAATAGCTGGTCCAAAATTAGTCCAACTTATGTGGGTTCTTGGGTATCAAGTTCATATAGCACTGCAGAAAAGAAAAGAAATTATCATGCGACAGTGGTTCATTACGGCAAAAGTAATTACACATCACCTAAATCAGTTCAATATTTCCAATGCAATTACTGGTTTGGGAAATAATAAATCGAGGAAATGGGGAATAAGATGAATTTGAAAATATTATTGAGAATAGGTATCTTTTTATTATTTTCTTTTCTTATGATTTTTGATTATTTCCCTCATCTCGTTCTCAAAGACATTCCTAAAACTGCATTGACAATTGGAATGGTCTCATTAGCGGTTGTCTATATTGTCATTAATCGAAAGACTGAAAAAGATTGTGAAAATTCATTAATTGGAGAAGCAGTATTTATTTTTTATATGTTGGTGCTAATAGGAGTATTAACGGTAATGGGCGGAAAATCTACTGTAGGAATCTCTTTGAATAATCCTATGTTGTGGTTTGTTTTATTATTAACAATCGTTGATATGACCGTAAGATATAGGAAAATGAATGCTTAGGGAACGCTAGACTTATGAAATTGGGGAATTTCCGGACGAAAAAACAGTCAGTTTCATTTCCCTAGTTTTCCAACGTTTTTTCTAGTTCCTGGATTATATGTAAAGTTTTTGGTGAAGTGATCCAATGTTTCAATGCCGTATTTATTAATTCTTTCCTCATTGGCTCTATTTTTTTATGTAGCAGTCCCATAATGTTCAATGAAAATCCCCTCAAAACCTAACTGGATCAATACTTGGACGTCCTTTCTCTGAATACATATCTTTCACTAAATCATAAATGAAAGAGAAATCAATGGAAGTCTCCACTTTACGAACTCAATGGTTTGCCTGCACCAGTGGGTCTAAAGTAATCATTTCAAGTTGATCTCGCTGAATAGAATCATGTTTAGAAAGCAAACTCATCATCTCAAGTTTTAATAGATCTATTTTAAAACAAAAATGACTGTTGGCAAAAGGAGTATTATCCAAATTTTTTTAACATAGTTGACTGGAACGGAAGGTGCGAGACTCCTGCGGGAATAACGAGTCCATGGGAGACCCCACAGGCGCAAGTGCGCCGAGGGCGGACCGCCCGCGGAAAGCGAGTGCCCTACGTTCCAATCAACGTCCAAATTTCTACAGTCTGAGGCATCCATTCATTTTGGATGCTTTTTAATTAGGAAGAGTGATGATGTTAACAATTATCTAATGATTTAGCGGATATTACATAAAAATTAGTCACGAGTCCAAGAAAAGTATAAGAGGTAAGAGAAATATGCTGCAAAACTGCACCGTGACAATTAAAAATAATCTCAAATAATTCCGAGTGATGGTTTCTGCAGTTGTAATGATCCCATGAAGTATTAGTAGAAAAATCAAATTAGGTTTCATTCCTGTTTTTAGACATAATCTAAATCATTTTCTTTTTCATTTCGCAAGTAAATTCAACAGTCTATCCAGTTCCTGGCTTTTATGTAATGTTTTTGGGGCAGTAAATCCATATATCAATCCGGTGGTTATTAATTCTTTCCTCAACATTTCAATTTTTTCATGTAATTCTTCCATACTCTCCAATGCAGAATCCCTCAAGTACTTTCTTTTTTAGTTTTGAAACTATTATTACATAAATTAGGATGTTTTTAAATGAAAGGTGAGTATTTACTTATGAAATATTGTTAAGTATTTATTAGTCTGATTTTGGAAAATAATGAGGATTCCTATAACTTCCTTCGAATCTAAGGGTTTCTACAACGATGAAATACAGCCAATTAATGGCGATCTTTTTTTATTCTACTATTTCACCCGCTTCTTTGCGCTTATATATACAGATTGGAAGTTATAAATTTTTAAAAGTTTTTTGTAAAAATAGCCCATGGAAGTCATTTGTAACGATTAAATAAATGATTCGTTAAGAGAACTAGGCTGAAAGACTGTCGTTATATGTAAAAGTTTGTAGGTCTATGTAAATGCAAGAGCGAATCAAAACTCTTTTTGCATTCAATGGGTACCATAAGTCCTGACTAAAAATTCCTAATTGGGAATTTTTTGATTTACACATCTTCATACACCATTAAAAATGGCCTTCTATACTTGAACCAGATTCAAATAATAGGAGGGAAAGATCAATGAATAATGATAGAGCGATGGATGAATTAATTAAGAATTGGAGCGAATTAGGTAAGAATATGGACCGCCGGAACTTTATCCAGGGAGCAAGTAAGCTTGCTGGACTATCATTAGGTCTTGCCCTTGCCCAATCAATGGGCGGGATTGAAGTGAATGCTGCCCCGAAATTCAGTGATTATCCATTTACTCTCGGTGTAGCTTCAGGTGATCCGCTCTCGGATAGTGTAGTTTTATGGACAAGGTTGGCACCTGATCCGTTGAATGGCGGAGGAATGCCAAAAGAAGCCATTTCCGTTAAATGGGAAGTGGCAAAGGATGAGAATTTCAGAAAGATTGTCCAGCAAGGCAAGGAAATAGCCAGGCCGGAACTTGGCCACTCCGTTCATGTGGAAGTAAGCGGGTTAAAACCGGATAAGGTCTATTTTTACCGTTTTAAAAGCGGCGGGGAAGTAAGTCAGACTGGGAAAACGAAAACACTTCCGCCAATAGGTTCAAGTGTTTCGAGCTTGTCATTCGCGTTTGTTTCATGCCAGCAATTTGAGCATGGTTATTATACGGCCTATAAACATTTGGCAAAAGAAGATCTGGATATTGTCTTCCACCTTGGCGATTATATATATGAATATGGACCAAATGAATATGTTTCCTCTACAGGTAATGTCCGTGTACATAGTGGTCCGGAGATCATTACACTTGAAGATTATCGGAATAGATACGCACAATACCGCTCTGATACCCATTTAAAAGCGGCACACGCAGCTTTCCCATGGGTCGTGACTTGGGATGACCATGAAGTTGAAAACAATTATGCAAATGTCATCCCGGAAAAAGGACAATCGGTAGAAGCTTTCATCAAGAGAAGGGCCGCCGCTTATCAGGCTTACTATGAGCATATGCCCCTTCGTAAATCATCTTTGCCTAAGGGAGCGGATATGCGCTTATACCGAAATTTCACATATGGCGACCTGGCCTCTTTCTTTGTATTGGATTCACGTCAATACCGGGATGATCAGGCAAACGGTGATGGAAGTTCACCGCAAACGCCTGAGTCACTTGATCCGAAACGGACATTACTAGGTCCAGAGCAGGAACAGTGGCTAACTGACAATCTATCAAAATCAAAAACGAAGTGGAATGTTCTGCCTCAGCAGATTTTCTTTGCACAACGGAATTATGGAACACCAACCGCTCCAAAATTCAGCATGGATTCCTGGGATGGTTACCCGGCTGCACGCGATCGCTTAATTGATGTAATCAAAAGAAACAACATGGAAAATCTGGTCGTGCTGACCGGTGATGTACATGCAAGCTGGGCCGCCAATTTAAAGGCGGATTTCGATGATCCAAATTCAAAGATTTTCGGTGTGGAGTTTGTCGGCACTTCGATCACATCTGGTGGAAATGGTGCGGATAAGCGTGCGGACACGGATAAAATACTAAGCCAGAATCCGCATATAAAGTTCTTTAATGATTACAGGGGATATGTCCGATGCAAAGTAACACCAGAACATTGGAAGGCGGATTACCGTGTAGTCCCATTCGTGACAGAACCAGGTGCGGATATATCGACAAGAGCATCCTTTGTTTTTGATAAGGATCAAACAGGGCTGCGAAAGGTTGCATCAGCAGCGGTTATGGAAGGTGTACAAAAAACGAACGAAGTCGAGGAAGATCGGACACGTGCCCATAATCGCGCACACGAAAAACAAAGAATGAAAAAGCAGGGGAAAGTGACTAATTGATAGGGAACCTTATGATGCATGACAAAAAATAGCAAAGAAAAATGAGAAGATCAAAGGAGTGAGTAAGAATGCTTTCAAATATAGGAATACCCGGTTTGGTGATCGTCCTCGTGATTGCACTGATTATTTTTGGACCGTCCAAGCTGCCGGAAATAGGCCGTGCATTTGGCCGGACATTGTCCGAATTCAAAAGTGCAACCAAAGGATTGGTGAATGATACAGAAAAAGAAGATGAAAACGAGAATAAAGCCGCATTGAGAGCTGTTAAAAAAGAGGGATGAATTTAATGGGATAGAGCGGGCGGAAAGACTCGCCTGCTCCTTTTCATGAGAAGGGTTCGAGGGGAAGAGCTATTTGCAGCAAATAATATGTTTAAAAAGGAGGAGTGAAAGTGGAGGGGAAGGATTTACACGTTATTGAACATATGGAGGAACTCCGAAGCAGAATCATTAAAACACTGATAGGTTTTCTGGCTTTTTTCATAGTGAGTTTCATATTCGTACAGGATATTTATGAACTGCTCATTAAGGATTTGGAAGGAAAGCTTGCCGTGCTCGGTCCAAGTGAGATCCTGTGGGTTTATATGATTATCGCTGCGGTCTGTGCAATAGCTGCAACGATTCCGCTAGCAGCCTATCAGTTATGGCGCTTTGTGGCTCCAGCGCTGAAACCGGAAGAAAGAAGAGTTACATTTCGGTTCATACCCGGTCTCTTCATTCTATTCATCACCGGTATCTCATTTGGATATTTTGTGTTGTTTCCAATAGTGCTGGGTTTCCTCACTTCCCTATCGGCCGGGCAGTTCGAGATGATGTTCACAGCTGAAAAGTATTTCCGGTTCATGATTAATTTGATCTTACCTTTCGGGATTTTATTCGAGATGCCGCTTGTGGTCATGTTCCTGACCAGATTAGGCATCATCAATCCAACAGTGTTGAAAAAGTCACGTAAGATTTCTTATTTCATCCTGGTTATCATCTCGATCCTGATTACGCCTCCTGATATAATTTCGGACATTTTGGTTATCGTCCCTTTGCTTGTGCTTTATGAAGTGAGTGTACAGCTGTCCAATATGGTTTACCGAAAAAGGCTAATGAAAGATGAGGCAGCCTTACCTGTAACATGAAATGGCTGATCCACAACCTAAGAAACATTTCTTGGGAAATAGTTATTGAACACTAAAAAGTTGAGGGGCATATCCCTCAACTTTTTTTATTGCGGAATAATACTTTTGAAATGATTAGGGGTCATGCTGAATGACATCTTCGAACTAAGTCTGTTGAAGCGAGTATACGATGTGATTATGAAAGGGGGGATTATGTTTTACTCTGTAAAAGCCTTCTCCTTGTCCTGCCTTGGGGAATTTAAATCAAATCATTCATGTAAATCAAAGGTTTTGTCAAGCGTTTAAAGGTATTCATAAGGTACATAAGTTGTACAGAAATACTGCAGTGCCTTAATGATTATGTAGTAAAAAGGAACATCTTCAAGTTTCAATGGGGATGTTTTATTTTATTTTTTAGAAGGAGAGAGGATTCTGGTTAGCGAATTATTGTATTCACTTGAACAGCTAAATGCATTCTCCGTATAATCATTCCAAACTATCGAAAGGGAAAAGGTTCGAATAAAAGGTGAATGTGCATCTATCGTTCAAGTATAAATATATATTTAGGGGGGAAAAAACATTATCAAAATATCGAACAGGATGGTGAGAGTTTATGAAGGATTTATTGAAAATTATTGCAGGAAACATTTCCATGACCTTTGCCTATGCTTATTTAATCGTTCCCAATGAAATTATTAATGGCGGGGTAACTAGCTCGGCATTATTATTGAATGCATTATGGGGTTATAACATTGCCATGCTCGCCAATTTCGTTACAGGATTACTGTTAATCATTTGTTTAGTTTTTCTAGGGAAAGAGTACTTTTTTAAGTCGATCGTAAGTTCCCTTAGCTATATGGTTTTTTTTAATTTTTTTTATTCATTGAACGTTAATTTTGATATGAATATGGTTTTAGTGATTTTCATTTCGTCGATTTTAATAGCGATAGGATATTATTTATGTATAACAGCAAATGCCTCCACTGTTGGCTTTGACGTGATCGCCTTAATTTTACATCACAAAAATGAAAAAATAGATATTGCAGTGACAATAAGGATTATTAATCTTATCGTACTGGTATTGGGCCTTCTTGTTTACGGTTATGCATCGATTGTTAAGGGAATAGCCTTTACATTGTTTTTTTCATACCTTTTAAAGAAAATGCTGGATAGGAAGCAGAAGGCAGTGAAGTCAGCAACGGAAAGTGTATTGGATGAAACCCCAAGGGTTACAGAAGTAAAATAAATAAAATTGCAGACTTAAAGGAGACCGTTTGTTTTACTTGAAAACTTTCATTTTGTTATCTAAATATTCTGATTTTTAAATTGACTTTAAAAAAATCAGAGTGTATTATAACACATAGAAAGTGGTACTAACATCATGACGTAATGATGTTAGATCCGCTTCGAATTTCAAAATAGCCTTAAGGAAGGAGGACTAGTGATAATAGAATCTTAAGTTCATAGCGTCTTACCCTGTGTTGTTTGAAAATGCCATGTTTCCAAGTTCCCACTATCTTTGTGAAAGTTTAAAGGACAGGCAGCTTAAAAGCCTGTTTTTACATTCAAGTAGCGATTATCTTAGTGATTCCCCAAAATATTGAAAGTTGGTGGAGGGTATGAAACATCAACAGGAAGAACTGAAACCAGGTCTGAAACAAAGGCATTTAACGATGATATCTTTGAGTGGTGTCATAGGCGCTGGTTTATTCGTAGGAAGTGGTATCATTATTGGTCAAACGGGCCCCGGGGCGATATTATCATATGTTTTGGCAGGCTTGATCGTTGTTTTAGTCATGAGGATGCTTGGGGAAATGGCCACAGTGAATCCCATTACTGGATCTTTTGCCGTTTACGCAAGAGAGGGGATAGGTGAATGGGCCGGTTTTACAACAGGTTGGTTATATTGGTTCTTTTGGGTTATCGTAATTGCTTTGGAAGCAACGGCTGGAGCAGCAATCATACACAGCTGGCTTCCTTCCGTTCCCGTCTGGGTCATAAGTCTGTCATTGATCATCCTATTGAAAATGACGAATATTTTTTCCGTAAAATCGTTTGGTGAGTTCGAATACTGGTTTTCAATCATTAAGATAATCAGTATCATACTATTTTTGTGCCTTGGTGTGGCAGTGATATTAGGGTTTATCCCAACGATAAAACCACCTGGCGTTTCCAATCTTTTGAATTTTGGCGGTTTTGTTCCAAATGGGCTAAGTTCTGTCCTTGTTGGTGTCGCAATTGTTTTTCATGCATTTGTTGGAGTGGAGATTCCAGCGATTGCCGCGGGTGAAACCAGTGATCCGGTTAAATCAGTTAGAAGTGCATTGAATAGTGTGGTTTGGCGAATCCTGATTTTCTATATTGGGTCCATCGCCATACTAGTGACGCTATTACCATGGAATTCGGCTTCTTTGCTGAAAAGTCCATTTGTTGCCGTACTTGAAATGCTGGGAATCCCTTCTGCTGCCCTGATCATGAATATAGTGATTCTCATTGCATTGCTTTCCTGTTTGAATTCGGGATTATATACGAGTTCACGAATGTTATTTTCCCTTGCACAAAAGGGTGACGCCCCAAAGATATTTTCTAAAGTGAGCAAGAACGGCGTACCAATATTTGCTGTAGTCGGCTCTACTTTATTCGCCTTTATCAGCACCATTTTCAGTTATGTTTCACCTGATAAAATCTTTTTCTTTTTAGTGAATTCCTCGGGCGGAGTCGGAATTCTTGTTTATCTGGCCATTGCGGTTTCCCATCTCCGATTAAGGAAGAGAATGGAGAAAGAAAATCCCGGAATTTTTAAGATCAAGATGTGGTTATTCCCGTATTTGACTTATGCAACCATAATTTCCATGATTTCCGTATTAATATTAATGGCCTTTATCGATTCGCAGCGTCCACAGTTCATCTTTACCATGCTATTTAGCTTGATCGTTATTTGTTCATTCTTTTTCATTCGGCGAAAAAAAGCGAAGTATATGGAGAATGAATTAAATATTGTTTCTGGTTCCCCTAATTCTGAAAAGTTATAGCTTTGGCTCTGAACCATTGGCTTAATTTAAGGTTACTTCTATGGAATTCCTCAGACAAAATTCTTCAATCACTAATCAGCTAGAATATGATTTCCCATTGAAAAAGAGAGTTGTGCCAATAAGTGCTTGGTGCCATCTGTCTTTTAAATCATGAAGGAGGGATTATGTTGAATGGTTTTCGTGTAATAACTTATGGGGTTGTCCTTGGAGTCATATTGCTGTCAGGCTGCAATAATTCAGAAAAACCGGACGAGGTTCAACAAGAAAAAAGTCCAGTCATGAATGAAAATCCGGATGCAAATACGGGTGAAACCAAAAATGAAGAGCTTATTAAAAAAGGTGTCGGCGATGTGATTCAATCCATAAAAGGATTGGAAACAGAAATAAGTACAGAGGCGGATACAAAGAAAATTCAAGAAATGGGAAAGGAAATCAGTTCTGTTTGGGATTCGATAGAAAAGCAAGTGGAAAATGAATACCCAAATTGGTATGAAAGGATCGAGAAAAACCTTTACCCATTAATTGGGGAGTCAGGGAATCCGGAAAAAGATCTTGAAAAGATTAAACGACTCTCTGTAGCTACTAAAAAAGATCTACAGTTATTTTTGGAAGAAGTGAATTGAATTCTCTTTATACCCGGATTTAGCACGTTTGGTGATTTTGGAGGAGGTAAGATGAGGAGGGAGCATAGATTGGAAAGGGCAAAAGAATGCAAAGAGGTTCAGGCAGTGATATTCGATTGGGCAGGAACGACGGTAGATTATGGTTGTTTTGCGCCGGTCCAAGCATTTGTTGAGATATTCAGGATAAGGGGGATAGATATTACCATTAAGGAAGCAAGGGAACCTATGGGTTTATTGAAAATGGATCATATTATGGAACTCCTGAAAATGAAACGAATTTCTAATTCATGGATTGCTAAATTCGGGAAAGAACCGGACGAAAGAGATCTAAATTCATTATATAAGGACTTTGAGGCTTTGCTTTTTAAGGTTCTAAAGGATAACGCCAAGCCAATACCCGGCGTAATTGAATTAGTCGGCCGTTTAAGGCAGCAAGGAATAAAAATCGGTTCGACAACAGGGTATACTCGTGAAATGATTGATGTTGTTAAAGAAGAGGTGAAAAAATGGGGCTATCAACCCGATTCCATCGTTGCGTCTACCGAAGTGCCAACAGGAAGGCCCGCCCCTTGGATGTGCTTTAAGACGGCGATGAATCTCCAAGTGTATCCACTCAGCAAAATCGTTAAAGTGGGAGATACGATCAGTGATATCAAAGAAGGCATTTCTGCGGGAATGTGGACTGTTGCCGTATTGAAAGGCGGCAGTGAAATCGGACTTTCAGAAGCAGAAATCAATGAAATGGAACCTTATGATCTGCAAAAACGGATGAAACATGCAGAAAACCGCTTTTTGAATGCAGGTGCCGATTTCGTAATTGATGAAATAGGTGATTTATTGGAGATCATCGATAGGATCAACTACAGATTGACAGAAAAAAAGGATATATTTATTGGTTAAAAAAGAGTCAAATACATGAGTTAGTGACTATGATGGTCGGTGGTTTAAATTAATTCAAAATATTCAAATTATTTATTGACTGTTACGCCTAATGGTAGTATTATACATCTTATAACTGGTACGGACGTCGCTACGTCATTATCAGAAATAAATATAAATTAAGGAGAATGTGCTATGGTCGAAACAAAAATGTTAAGAGGTACGAAAGTTAAAATGACACCAAGTGAAGCCATCGTTGAGACATTAGTGGCCGAGGGAGTTAAACATATCTCGGGAATTCTGGGATCTGCTTTCATGGATATGCTTGATTTATTGCCAACTGCCGGCATTCGTTTCATTGGTGTCCGCCATGAACAAAGTGCAGCACATATGGAAGATGCCTATTGTCGTGTCTCTGGTGTTGCAGGAGTTGTCATCGGGCAAAACGGACCAGGAATGACGAATATGGTCACCTCTGTTGCAGCGGCCAATCAAGCTCATACTCCAATGGTGGTCATATCACCCTCAGCTGGTACACCTACAGTTGGATGGGATGGTTTCCAGGAATGCGATCAGGTTTCCATCTTCAAGGCAATCACGAAAGAAACGGTTAGAGTGACACACCCAGGCCGGGTCGCTGATTGCCTTAGGACAGCATTTCGGATTGCCTATGCCGAGAGGGGACCGGTTTTATTCGATATCCCGCGTGATTACTTCTATGGCGAAGTGGAAGATCAAATACTTCAGCCACATCAATATCGCGTAGATGAAAGGGGCTGCGGATCTTCTGCATCCTTGGATAGAGCGGCAGAAATTTTAGCAGAAGCTGAGTATCCGGTCATCATTTCCGGTAGGGGAACGGTTGATTCCGATGGCATTGAGGAAATTAAGAATATTGCAGAATATTTAACAGCTCCGGTAGCTGTCTCCTATATGCATAATGATGCATTTCCTGCTGATCATCCATTGTCAGTCGGCCCAATCGGTTACATGGGTTCAAAGGCTGCCATGAATACACTTAAGAAAGCGGACGTCATATTGGCGGTAGGCACAAGATTATCGGTATTTGGAACGCTGCCATGCTATGACATTGATTATTTCCCTAAAGATGCGCAAATCATCCAAATAGATATTAACCCAAGGCAAATAGCGAGGACGCACCCTGTGGAGGTCGGGATCATCGGGGATGCCCGCGAAGCGAGTCGTGAAATCCTGAAACGGTTGAAGGCTAGTAAACCAAACCTAAAACAAGAAAAAGAGCGGATAGTAGAAGTTACGAATGAAAAACAAAAATGGGAAGAAGAATTGGTGAAACTTGCGATGATCGATGGAACCCCGATCAATCCGCGTCGAGCCCTATTGGAATTGACTAAAGTGTTGCCTGAAAATGTCATCGTTACTACAGATATCGGTAATGTATCTTCAACTGCAAACGCTTACTTAAAATTCAATCAGGGACGCAGGCATATCGCTGCGCTAACATTCGGGAATACGGGATTTGCTTACCCATCCGCACTGGGTGCCAAATTAGCTGAGCCGAATACGCCTGTTTTAGCCATTGTTGGAGATGGTGCGTGGGGCATGAGCTTACATGAAGTGAGTACGGCCGTTGAAGAAAACATACCGGTCATAGCATGTGTCTTCAATAATAATGCATGGTGCGCAGAGAAAAAGAATCAAGTCGATTTTTATAATAACCGTTTTGTAGGGGCGGATATCCAAAATCCTGATTTTGCAGAAGTCGCCCGATCAATGGGTGCTGTAGGTATTAGGGTGGAAAAAGCTGACGAGTTAGGCGCTGTCATTGAAAAAGCAATAAAATCAAACAAACCGACTGTCATTGATATACAAGTGGATGGAACACAATTGGCTCCGCCATTTAGAAAAGATGCATTAAAAATGCCTACTAGATTATTAGAAAAATATTCTCATTTAGATTATAAAAACTGGGATAAATAAGAGTGTGAAAAAGGTGATAGGACAGCTGCGGTGACTTGGTGAACTATTTGGGTCATCGCACCATCACCAATTCACTTTAAAAGGTCTGTAACAGCATGGGAACTTAACTTAATGCATTCAATGAAAAATAAGGGGGTTTCAATAGTGAAGATGGAAACTGAAACGAAAGACCTTGTTCAAATGGATAAAGACCATTTATGGCATGCGATGCATCGCTATAATGAGAAGGATGCTCCCATGATGGCTACAGAAGGATCCGGCTCATGGTTCACAGATACTAAAGGGGATAAATATTTAGATGGTGTTTCCGGTTTATGGTGCTTGAACCTTGGTCACGGACGAAAAGAGATTGCCCAGGCAGCCTATGAACAAATGATTAACTTATCTTACTTCCCTTTAACGTTAAGTCATAAGCCGGCAATCGAATTATCTGCAAAAATAAGTGAACATTTAAAGGGCTCTTATACAACTTTTTTTACGAACAGCGGCTCTGAGGCGAATGAGACAGCTTTTAAAATAGCCAGGCAATATCATTCCCAAAATGGCAAGCAGGGTAAATACAAGTTCATCTCAAGGTATAGAGCTTATCATGGCAATACTTTTGGCGCGCTAAGCGCAACTGCACAGGCTAATCGGAGAGTGAAATATGATCCGGCCGTTCCAGGTTTCCTGCATGTGCCGCCACCGTACAGTTATCGAAGCCCGTTTGGGGAAAACGTTGAAAACTCCGATTTGCTTGCAGCTGAATATATCGATCAGGTCATTAACTTTGAAGGAGCTGAGACGGTAGCGGGTGTAATCCTTGAACCAATCATCTCTGGTGGCGGGGTCCTTATTCCTTCAAAAGAATACTTAACGAGGGTTTCGGAAATCTGTAAGAAGCATGATGTTCTATTGATTGTGGATGAAGTGGTTTCAGGTTTTGGAAGAACCGGAAAAATGTTTGGGTTCATGCACTCAGATGGGGTTCAACCGGATATTGTTACGATGGCAAAGGGTTTGACCAGCGGTTATCTTCCACTTGGAGCAACGGCAGTGAATTCCAGGATTTATGAGAAATTCAAAGAGAACGGAAATTTAAATCATTTCAGACATGTGTCAACTTATGGAGGCCATCCTGCATCTTGCGCAGTTGCGCTAAAGAACATTGAAATCTTGGAAAATGAAAACATCGTTCAACGAGTATCTGAACTTAGTGAATCGACACTAAATGAGCTCTTTGAATTGACAGCCCTGGATAAAGTAGGGGAAGTTCGGGGAGTTGGTTTTTTATATGGCATCGAATTAGTGGAAGATAAAAAGGCAAAAACGCCTGTTTCCGATGAGTTCATGGGTAAAATAATCGGGGCATGCAAGGAAAAGGGTCTTATCATCGGCCGTAATGGTGATACGGTTCCTGGATATGGTAATGTACTCATCATCGCACCGCCTTTATCTTCGACCGTTGAAGATTTACGCTTTGTCATAGAAACGGTTAAATCCGTTTTATGTGAATTATGCTAACCAAAAAGATGATGAGCTTTAGGGTGCTATCTATTATATAGAAGAATATGAAGATGGGCATGATATGTCTAGCCGATTTGACATCCATGTCCATTTTTTCATATTAGGTCTAACCGTGTGGGAAAACTGGAGAAACCGAAGTAGGAGGAAATATGCAATCACAACAAAGGTTATTGGTGGTTCTAGCACATCCCGATGATGAGTCATTCCTGTGTGGCGGAACCATTGCTAAAATGTCCGAGCAAGGTGTTCAGATAACTTTACTATGTGCGACAAAAGGCGAAATGGGCAGACGCATGGGAAATCCCATTCTTACAACAAGGGAGACATTGCCAGAACTAAGGGTAGAGGAGTTAAAAAGAGCTTGTGAAGAATTGGGGATCAGTGACCTGCGATTTTTAAACATAAGAGATAAAACGATTGAATTTGAAAGCTTCGATTTATTGGCGACGAGAATCGTAAAGCTGATTCGTGAAGTTCAACCGGAGGCACTAGTTACATTCCATGAGAAATACGGGGGGCATCCAGATCATTGTGCGATTGGCCGTGCTGCAGCATTTGCTTTCTTAAAATCCGGTGATCCCGATTTTTATCCAGATCCAGTATTTCCAGCTTTTAAGGTTCATAGTCTGTACTTTGTCCTTTGGCATGCTTTTTATGATGAATGGTTAAAGGAAAACGGGCTGAGCAGTATCACAGAAGTGAATATAGCAGGGACTTTACAGAAAAAGATCCGTGCCTTAAGGTCACATCGTTCCCAGACTTTAGCGGTTCCTGAATTGTGGGGGAATCAAAATCCAAGTTTGCCTTTTTTAAAGGAATCCGAGTATTTTATCAAAGGGGATTCACTTCCTAATATAGGAGAAAACGATTTTTTTCAAACGATTGAAAGGATGGGATGATACGTAATTTGGGGTATATTTTTATCTGGAAAGGGGGAAGGATGTATGGAATTAGAAAAATATGAGCCACTGGAAGAAACACCTCAGGTGCAGCAAAAACCACTTCAAAATAAGGTGCTTTTGTGGCTAAGCGGTATCGCTTTCACCTTTTTTATTGCCCTTTTAGGCTTGGGGCTGTCCAAGATTTCAGGTTTCAATCGAATCGGTCCTCTTGCATGCTCTATCATCATTGCCGTGATTTATCGTCAAATTGCGGGATATCCAGAAAAGTTCCGGACGGGAATTGAATTTTCCGCTAAAAAACTTTTGCGTTTTGCCATTATTTTATACGGGTTGAAGTTAAATATCGATGTGATTTTCAATCAGGGACTGCCATTGTTGGTACGGGACATTGGGACAGTAACATTTGCCATAGTCGTGATGGTTTTGATTGCAAAGTGGATTAAGGCAGACGCCTCCATTTCCCTCCTTCTTGCTGTAGGAACCGGAATATGCGGTGCAGCAGCCATCGCGGCAATATCACCAATCGTGAAAGCGAAAGAAGAGGATACAGCCATAGGCGTCGGGATAATTGCTTTAATGGGAACACTTTTCTCCATTGCTTATACACTTTTACGTCCGATCCTTCCGCTATCTGCTTTGGATTATGGAATTTGGTCTGGGATCAGTCTACATGAAATCGCCCATGTTGCTCTGGCAGGAGCACCGGCTGGTGAAGATGCGCTAGCGATTGCACTCCTCGCAAAATTGGGCCGTGTCTTTTTACTTATCCCTTTATGTTTCATTTTTATGTATTGGATGAAAAAACGCACATCCGGGAAAATGGGCCATGATGCCAAAATTGATTTTCCTTGGTTCCTCGTCGGTTTTATAATCATGAGTTTAATAGGAAGTTATGTGTTCGGAAGATATATTACGGTGTCTCCTCTCGTAATGGATGGCATTTCCAAAACTACTACATTTATATTGACTATGGCCATGATTGGTCTGGGACTGAATGTAAGCCTGCAGGCACTGCGAACAAAAGCCATGCGTCCCCTTTTAGCCATGACCATTACCTCTTTGCTGCTTTCCATAATATCGTACTTTATCGTTTAATATATAAGCTTTCATTGTGTCCAATTAAATTTGCCTGAAACGTGATGAAGGTTGCATATAGGATAAGCCCTGAATACTTAGAGCTATTCAGGTTTTTTTATTCACTCGAAGAAAACCGGTATATGAACGCTGAAAATTCAACATAATCCTAATTTAAGGAAAAAATTGAACACCGGCATGTTTGAATATTATAACTATTTGGTTTACAATATAAGAACTGATACGAACATTACGATGTCTTTTTCTGTTTGGAGGAAATTTTATGGAGCTAGACTTTAAAAATCCAATCCCTTTACATGCTCAATTGAAAACCATTTTGGAAAATCAGATTTTGGAAGGTTATTATAAAGACAAAATCCCGAGTGAAAGGGAACTGATGGATATGTATTCTGTCAGCAGGAGCACTGTACGGGAAGCCGTATCCATCCTGGTTCGTGAGGGAATATTGGAAAAGAGGCATGGGAAGGGAACGTTCGTTTCCCTTAAACCTGTACAAGAATGGCTTAAGATGATAAGTTTTACGGAAACCACTAAAAGTATGGGGATTAAACTACTAGATCATGGCCGTGTAATGACACCTGAAAATATAGCTGATGCAAATGGGTTTGAGGATGAATCTTACCATATTAAAAGGCTGCGGTTACAGGGTGATGTCCCAATAGCCATTGAATTGCATTATTATTCTTTGGACCTAGGGAAAAAATTGACGAAATTCGATTTAAGTACAACCGTATTGTATGATGCACTTGAAGGAGAATTAAACATTGACTTTTGTGAAGCGGAACAAATCATAACCTGCGGCTTTCCAACAAAAGAAGATGCAGAACATTTAGGTATAGCAGAAACGATGTGCTTGCTGATTACAGAACGAATGATTTTTGATTCTGATGGTAACTTAGTAGAATATTATAAAGGGTTATTCCGATCGGATATGTACTCATTCGCAATGAAAATGTCTCGGAAGAATTGAATTTCACATGAAAAGACCTAAGCCTTTCCAAGAAGCAGAGAGGCTTAGGTCTTTTAGGTTCAAAAATCATTGAGTTAGTTCGGTTTATCTAAGAAATTATATTTAAAATGAAAAAATAGGCATGTTTTAATATAATCTATTGTTTTGATTAACTGATATACCCTTTTTCAAGATATAGTATACCTAAGCTTGCCCAATGTTTTCAGGTGTTTGGTTTTGGAGGGATTGCCATCCTCCAATTTAGCCGAAATAAGCCCAAGTACCACTCCAAGCAACGCACCTGCTCCCACTTCCACAGGCTGATGCCTGAGCAGTTCATTCAATTCCTTCTCACGCTCCACAAACTCAAAGCTCGGAAACTCTCCGGAAAATTTCGCCATATTATCTTCAAGATCATTCACTAGCTTGGCAATTTCGCCTGTATGGCGCCGAATCCCCTGAGCATCATACATCACAATCACGCCAAACACTGTCGCAAGCGCTGTTTCCGTATGCAGCCAGCCTTTATTCGCTGCCACATAGGATGCCAGAGCGGACACACCGGCCGAGTGCGAACTAGGCATGCCACCAGTGGTGAAAGCCTGCTTCAAGTCCCACTTTCCGGTCAGCTTATAATGCGTTAAAATTTTCAGCCCTTGCGCAATGCCGATCGCCGACAGCGCCGTTAAAATTCCCCGATTCATCTTTTCCATGAGCAACTCCTCCGCTCCAGACTAGTCCAACCCAATCCAGGATTTTTTCTTCCCTCTTTTGATACCCCAATAATAATTTTTATATGCAGCAGTTCCATGATTATCGGCATTTAATAGCAGCCTGCTTAATGGATCAAAACAACACTTTTTTCTGTGTCCGTGTTCAATTGAAGCTAAATTTCCTAGCGGTTCTGGCTTGTTTTTTACGGAAAGGTCACCACTTAATAATAATATTTATAGGATGGATCATTTAAGGAAAATATATAACGGAAGATTATTAACATGGTGTTAAGGTGGCAATGGAATGGACAAGATCAAGGATATGAATCCAAAAGAGTTAAAAAAGATCATGACGGTAACCGAGGGAATGTCTTTCACAAAAAACTTCAGGTCCGCTACTGCTGAAGAATGGTTCGTTTTCATTCCCGGCTTTAATGATCCAGTTACCGAGGGAGCTGCTGGAAAGGCTATCGTTCACTACAACCTATATGGAAACAAAGATATGTTCATTAACACAACGGTCATACTGGATGATCCTGTTCTATTTGAGGAAGAAAATTTTCAGCTGGTTTACTCTATTTGTGATGAACTTATAAATCGTCTAGTGGGTTACGCCGATACTTTACTGTCAGTACACGCAGGTTCAAATTCTTATAATGCTGAGTACAAACGATAATGTTCCTAAGTAACAAGGAGGAAAAACACGTGCAACATAATCTTGTTCAGTCAATAATCGAACAATCAGTCATGCTTACAAATAAAGCAGATTGGGATAAGCTCGTTCAACAAGTTAATAATTCAAAATTTGTTTTGCTTGGTGAGGCATCGCATGGGACATCCGAGTTTTACACGGCCCGAGTTGAAATAACAAAAAAGCTGATTCAAGAAAAAAGGTTCACCTTTGTAGCCGTTGAAGGCGATTGGCCCGCATGCCAGGCAATAAATAGGTATGTTAAAGGCTATGACCTAGTGACTAAATCCGCAAAGGATGTGCTAAAAAGTTTTGACCGCTGGCCGACCTGGATGTGGGCAAACGAGGAAATGATCGACCTGATTGAATGGATGAAGGAATACAATCAGTCTGGACAAAATCAAACGAAAGTTGGATTTTATGGGATAGATATCTATAGTCTTTGGGAATCCATGGATGAAGTCATCCATTACTTAAAACAAATTGATTCACCTGACCTCGAGGCTGCCAGACAGGCATTCACTTGTTTTGAGCCATTCAATCGGAATAATGAGGAGTACGCAGTTTCCGCAGGCATCTTTTCAGAAGACTGTATAGAGGAGGTAGCCAAATTACTGACAACAATTCAACGAAAAAAAGAAAAATACCCTCATCATGAAGAATTGAATTTGAACCTTCAAGTGAATGCATTGGTAGCGTATAATGCAGAAAATTATTACAGGACAATGGTCGTTCATGATGATAAATCATGGAATATTCGAGATATGCATATGGTGGATGCACTTAATGAAATTATGGATTTTTACGGTTCTGAAGGCAAGGCGATTGTATGGGAACATAATACCCATATTGGAGATGCCAGCGCTACAGATATGAGAGATTCCGGGATGATTAACGTCGGCCAAATCATTCGAGAACAAAACCCAACGGAAGATGTATTTATCACAGGTTTCGGAACCTACAGGGGAACTGTTATTGCAGCAGATGAATGGGGCAGGGATTTTGAAATAAAAACAGTACCCCCGGCAATGAATGGAAGTTGGGAGGAGGCTATGCACCTTTCAGGCGCAAATGATAAGTTGCTCATTTTCACCGATGAAAATCGTCAGCTATTCCAAGACAGAATCGGACATCGGGCTATCGGGGTTGTATACCGGCCGGAATATGAACAATACGGAAACTATGTACCTTCTGTAATGTCAGATAGATATGATGCTTTTATTTTCATTGATGAAACTAAGGCCCTTCGCCCGCTTGTGCATGAAGTAGCACCCGTTATGTAATATAAAGACGAAGCCCTTTATAACAATTCAAGTTATAAAGGGCTTATTCGTGCCTTTCCTAATGCTGCTTTTTATTTTAAGCCTTATGAAAAGCGATCATTAAAGCAGTTAGTGGACCCAATAATTCTGTTCTTTGCAGTTGAAAATATCATGATAGCTCTGATTGGGTAGTTAAAGAACGACCTGGGTTAATCGTAGGAGCCCCATCAAAGGTTAATTTTTACTCACATTTAACACACTTATTCGTAAACTAATTCCTTTATCATTAAAAGGTGTGGACCGCCATCTTCCATAAAGACATCGGATGAAGTCCGATAGCCGAGTTTTTTATAAAAACCCTCTGCCTGTGTTTGCCCATGTAATTTAACCTGAGTAATACCCTTTTCTTTTGCAATTTCTTCCAACGTTTTAATTATTATTTTACCAAGACCAAATTTACGGTATGGCTCCAAGATGCAAATTCTCTCCAATTTACCTAAACCATCAACAACTCTTAACCTTCCAGTTCCGACTGGTTTTTCATTATAATTGACTAATATGTGCTCAGATAAAGCATCAAGTGTATCAAATTCATCAAATTCAATTTCTAATGGGAAACCTTGTTCCTCCACAAATACTTCTTTTCTGATATGAAAGGCTATTTTTAAATCATTTTCAGTGGTTATTCTCTTTGAATCCAATGTTCTTCATCCCTTTTCTAGATTTATTTAAAAAGACAAGTCATAATACATGTATATCTTTTTTTAGTATAAATGAAATCATTTTTGTTGTAAATACAACAAAAAAGTCAGGGGCTTTTTGAATGAAGGAAATACTCCGCGAAATTGGCATGATAGCAAGGGCATTGGACTCTATAAGTAATATCGAATTTAAAGAATTTGACCTTACTAAAGGGCAGTATTTGTATCTTGTTCGAATATGTGAAAACCCAGGAATCATTCAGGAAAAGTTAGCAGAAATGATAAAGGTTGACCGAACGACAGCAGCTCGTGCCATTAAAAAACTTGAAATACAAGGTTTTATTGAAAAGAAAAATGATGAGGAAAACAAAAAAATTAAAAAGTTATATGCAACCGATAAAGGTGAAAAGGTCTATCCCTTTTTGAAAAAAGAAGGAGAGTATACCGACAAGGTTGCGTTATCCGGATTTTCTTTGGAAGAAACGGAAACGATGCTTCAACTTCTTCAAAGGGTGAGAAAAAATATTGAGGTAGATTGGGAATTTGTGAAAAAGGGAAATAAAAGGGGGTATTGATTCAGCTTATATGTTATCCCTGATTTAAGGATGACTTATTGGAGTAAGCATCAATGGAATGGTTGTGGATAAGACTTTTATAAAAAGAGGCTCGATTCCGATTGGAAATTGAGCCTCTTTCTCATTATCCAGCTGCATTTTAAGTAAACTGACCATTGTTAAGATCTTCGTAGAACTCCGCTCCTCAATTGTGTCTTCTTAATTCAACAGAACTATCTCTTTAACAAAGTGAAATTAACTTGAAAATGTGAGATGAAAAGTGGTAGGATAATATTGCATTGAGTTAGTACCAGGTAATAATACTAGATGATAACGCATTTTAGGGTGTTGAATGGCAAGCATGCATACATAAAAGAGCTTTTTCTTCCTTGGATACATAACAGAATTTCAGTTTGCGAGACAAACAAACAGCTAATAAGAAAGGTTAGTAATTTCGTGATACAGAGATCTATTTTTAAATTGGGTGCCAGCATGAGGAAAACATTCTGGTTTTAACAGGGAAAAGTTTTAATTATTAGGAGGGATGATGACATATGGTTGAAAACCGCCATCTACAGGCAGGTCTGAGTGATGAGCAGGTGCTTGAGATGTATAGAATAATGTTGTTGGCAAGACGAATAGATGAACGGATGTGGCTGTTGAATAGATCAGGGAAAATTCCTTTTGTCGTTTCATGTCAAGGGCAAGAAGCCGCACAAGTGGGTGCTGCATTTGCATTGAATCGTGAAAAGGATTATGTCCTTCCCTATTATCGGGATCTCGGGGTAGTGCTTGCGTTTGGGATGACCGCCAGGGATTTAATGTTATCCAGTTTTGCAAAAGCAGAAGATCCAAATTCAGGCGGGCGTCAAATGCCTGGGCATTTTGGGCAAAAAAAGAATCGCATCGTGACGGGATCTTCGCCAGTTACCACTCAAGTGCCACATGCAGTGGGGATTGCCCTCGCTGCAAAAATGGAAGGTAAAGATATTGTTTCGTTCGTTACATTCGGAGAGGGTTCATCAAACCAAGGTGATTTCCATGAAGGAGCGAATTTCGCAGGTGTACATAAACTTCCGGTCATCTTGATGTGCGAGAATAATCAATATGCCATTTCCATCCCGATTGAAAAGCAATTGGCATGCGGGAAAGTGTCGGACCGGGCCATTGGTTATGGCATGCCAGGGGTGACGGTTGATGGAAATGACCCGATCGAAGTATACCGGGTGGTGAAAGAAGCGGCCGAGAGAGGAAGGCGTGGTGAAGGACCAAGCTTAATCGAAACGGTTTCCTACAGGCTTACACCACACTCAAGCGATGATGATGATAGTCAATACAGATCGCCTGATGA
The DNA here is from genome assembly GCF_044762675.1 of Peribacillus sp. NPDC096448. NCBI lineage: Bacteria > Bacillati > Bacillota > Bacilli > Caryophanales > Bacillaceae > Peribacillus > Peribacillus sp. NPDC096448. Next base: position 130,456 of record NZ_JBIWEU010000009.1, read on the forward strand.
AGTATCGGAGGCGAAAAAATTGGATTCGATCATTACTTTCGGTGCCTATTTAAAAGCAGTAGGAATCATGGATGATCAAATGGAGAAACAATTGAACGAGGAAATAATGGAAGTTGTGAACGAAGCGACGGATTATGCGGAAAATGCTCCATTTGCAAATGAAGACACGCTCTCAAAATACGTTTACGCAGAAAGGTAAGGAGGAAAGAAGATGGCAGTGATATCTTATATAGATGCCGTGATAATGGCGATGCGGGAAGAAATGGAACGGGATCCCCGTGTATTTGTATTAGGTGAGGACGTAGGGGTAAAAGGCGGGGTTTTTAAAGCGACTTCAGGATTATACGAACAATTCGGGGAACAGCGTGTCATTGATACACCGCTTGCTGAATCCGCAATAGCAGGAGTTGGCATCGGAGCGGCCATGTATGGAATGAGGCCGATTGCGGAAATGCAATTCGCTGATTTTATTATGCCGGCAATCAACCAAATCATTTCGGAAGCTGCAAAAATCCGTTATCGCTCCAATAATGACTGGCATTGTCCTATCGTCATCAGAGCTCCATACGGCGGAGGAGTACATGGGGCGTTATACCATTCACAATCCGTTGAAGCCATTTTTGCGAATCAGCCGGGACTAAAAATTGTCATGCCCTCTACACCCTATGACGTTAAAGGTTTATTGAAAGCAGCCATTCGGGATGATGACCCGGTCCTTTTCTTTGAACATAAAAGAGCCTATCGCCTAATTAAAGAAGAAGTGCCGAATGATGATTATGTTTTACCGATTGGTAAAGCGGATGTAAAACGTGAAGGCGAGGACGTTACAGTGATTACTTATGGCCTTTGTGTTCATTTTGCGCTTCAGGCAGCTGAAAGGCTGGCCAGTGATGGCATATCCGTTCATATACTTGATTTACGAACCGTATATCCATTAGATCAAGAAGCCATTATGGAAGCTGCATCTAAAACAGGAAAAGTCCTATTGATTACTGAAGATAATAAAGAAGGAAGCATCATTAGTGAAGTATCGGCGATCATTGCAGAAAACTGCCTCTTCGATCTTGATGCCCCAATCATGAGACTCGCTGGCCCGGATGTTCCAGCAATGCCATATTCACCATCGTTAGAGAAATCATTCATGGTGAATCCTGAAAAAGTGGAAAAGGCATTGAGGGACCTGGTTGCCTATTAAATGATCGGCATAACGAACCTTGAATATAGAAAAATGAAAATACCCCAGCTGGGGAAAGCTTTGTTCGTTCCCGTGATTAATCATGTTGATGAAAAATCTATTAAGGAAATCGCCAATGGTGTCCGTGAACTTGCCCAAAAAGCACGAACATTAAAGGTGAAACCTGAAGATATGGCAGAAGGGTAATACCTTACATTAATAGTTCACATCATCAGAATATAATTATCAAACTCAACCGTTTATATAGTTTATATTGAGGTTGAATCTTAAAAATGAACTTAAGCCTAGCAACGATAAAAAAGGTTGCCAGGCTTTTTTTTGCACTAAATAAATCATCTATTATGAAAAATATTCCTTTGGATTACGATAGAGAGGGGATGTAATATCTCCACTTTAATGAGCACTTTATTTCGCCGTGATTTTTTGAAAAATTTTTATATCGTAAATATGTATTGAATAAAGTGCGTGGTATTATATGGTAAAGGATACTAGGCAAAGGAGACTTATGATGAATAATGGAAACTATCAGGTATGGCGTTTGAAAGTACATATTATGGAATTGTAATTGTCGATAGTCACGCAAATTATTAGCAATATTAAATGTTGAACGCAGTATAGTGATTGGCGAACATTGAAAGTAGCAAGGGGGGAACATCATGCTTCGATTATACGGGGCTTTAATCGGTCTTAGTTTGATATGGGGTTTATCGTTTGTTTTTATGAAGTGGCTGCTACCGCCTGCGGGCATTTGGGGGATTGTATTTCTCCGCTGTTTGGCGGGTGCTGTTGTTCTGCTTCCCATTTTATGGTGGAAGTGCAGGGAAATCAATTGGAAATTGCCGTGGAAAGCACTGGTCGTTGTCGGAATCTTCAATTGCGGATTAGCATGGGGATTAATACCTTTAAGTGAAACAGAGATTAACAGCAGTACGGCATCGATTCTAAATGCAACCACTCCGATCTGGACGGGGATCATCGGATTTATCATTTTTTCATACGTTCTAACCGCCCGACAATGGATGGGCATTCTAATTGGTTTCTTCGGAATTATAGTATTGATGGATTTTCAAATCGGTCAGCTCTTCGGAAAGGAATTCATCGGGATTGGGACAATGCTGCTAGCGTCCATCTGTTATGGTTTTGCCGGTCATTTTACGAAAAGATTTCTTTCCAGTACCAGCATATTGGTCATTACGACGTTTACGCTGCTCACGGGTGCCATTATCGGTTTGATCGGGATGCTAGTAACAGAGCCGATTAAGCCAGTGATGTTGATGGAACCGCTGACGATTTTCGCCATAGTCGGTCTTGGGTGCTTTGGCTCTGGGATCGGCCAGCTGATCTATTTCTACATCAATAAAAATGGCAGCCCTGAGTTAGCCGCATCTGTTACATACCTTATTCCTGCAACCGCTATGGTTTGGGGTTATGTCCTGCTTGGAGAAGCAATTAATCCTAATGTAATTATTGGCCTGCTGATTATTTTCGCAGGAGTTTATCTTTCCTCTAAGAAGTCAAAAGAAACTGATGGCACAAACTCTTCATCCGGAAAACAAGCGGAATTGCATCACGTGAAATAATTAACCAAAACGAAATAGCCCTCACGTAAAGATTTGTTTTATGCCGGGGGCTTTCGTATTGAAACACATTAATCGTTATACTTAATTCTTATTCATTTTTGCCAAAGAAGTGATTGATTTTCTTTGCCGCTATTCATAGCTATAGACATTAACCCATATAAGAATGGTATTTGTTTAAGGAAAATTGACAGTGTGTTATTTTGTCTGAAATTATTTTCATTTTGAGATATGTTAATTTGAGATAATGTTGTTGACAGTGAATGGTATTCATGATAAATTATCTTTAAATAAAGATATATTAATTCAAGATAATGAGTAAGTAAACACCTTATCAAACCCCTTTAATGAATAGCCATTCTTTTTGACGGAAAAATATAGGGGATTAATGAAAAAGCTGAACATCCAAAAATTGAATCGTTTTAATGGGAGGAATAATTTATGAATGGATTAAAAGGTATACACCACGTAACGGCCATAACAAGCAGTGCTGAAAAAAATTATGAATTTTTCACAAATATATTAGGCATGCGTTTAGTCAAGAAAACTGTTAACCAAGATGATATCCAAACCTATCACCTGTTTTTTGCCGACGATGTTGGCGGTGCGGGTACTGACATGACATTCTTCGATTTTCCGGGAATTCCTAAAGGGGTGCATGGGACTAATGAGATCTCTAAAACATCCTTCCGTGTACCGAATGATGCGGCATTGGAGTATTGGGTAAAGCGCTTCGAACGTTTAGAAGTAAGGAATACAGGAATCCAAGAACAATTTGGTAAAAAGAACCTTTCATTTGTGGATTTTGATGAACAGCAATATCAATTGATCTCAGATGAAAATAATGAAGGGGTTGCAGCTGGGATTCCTTGGCAAAAAGGACCGATTCCTCTGGAATACGCTATTACAGGATTAGGACCAATTTTCATTCGTATCGCCAACTTCGATTACTTTAAAGAAATGATGGAAAAAGTTCTATTATTCAAAGAAATAGACAAGGAAGGATCATTTCACCTATTTGAGGTAGGGGAAGGTGGGAATGGTGCACAAGTGATCGTCGAGCATAATTCGATCCTTCCTCAGGCACGGCAGGGTTTTGGTACTGTTCACCATACAGCCTTCCGCGTTGAAGACCGTTCCGTTCTGGAAGAATGGATCAAACGAATGGAAAGCTTCCAATTTCATACGTCTGGTTATGTCGATCGTCACTTTTTTGAGTCGCTTTACGTACGAGTGGCACCGCAAATTTTATTCGAGTTTGCCACGGATGGTCCTGGATTTATGGGGGATGAGCCATATGAAACGCTCGGTGAAAAGTTATCTTTACCACCGTTCCTGGAACCGAAACGGGATCAAATCGAAAAGTTGGTCCGTCCCATTGATACAGTAAGAAGCACCAAGGAATTCATTAAAGAATAATTGACGATCTTTAGGCGAATGATTTATTGGTATATGCCCATACTAATACAGGTAGAAATAAAAATGGAATAATCATTGAAATTGAAAAAATGCTCTGGAGGAATGAATCATGACAAAAGATTTTTACACGGCCATTAAAGAGAGACGTTCATATTATGGAATTAATAAAGAGGTTGGAGTATCGGATGAGAAAATTAAAGAAGTTGTTGAATTTGCGGTAAAACACACGCCATCGGCTTTTAATTCCCAATCTTCACGCCTAGTTGTTTTGACAGGCTCGGCACATGATAAATTATGGGATATTACGACGCAGGCTTTAAAGAAAGCGGTTGGTGAGGGAGATTTCTCTGGCACTCAACAAAAAATGGATTCGTTTAAAGCGGGATATGGGTCAATATTATTCTTTGAAGATGAATCTGTTGTGAAATCACTTCAAGAGCAATTTGCAACTTATGCCGATAACTTCCCAATCTGGTCACAACAAACATCAGGCATGCATCAATTAGTTGTTTGGACTGCACTTGAAGCAGAAGGATTGGGAGCAACTTTACAGCATTATAATCCTTTAATTGATGATGAAGTGAAAAAAGAATGGAATGTTCCAAGCAATTGGAAATTGATTGCGCAAATGCCATTTGGAAATCCAACAGCTCAACCAGGTGATAAAGAATTCAAACCACTTGAGGATCGGATAAAATTTTATAAATAAAAGTGGACTATTACGTTAAACTTTTTTTAGTGCCAATTCTAATTGGCACTCAGACTGTAGACAAACACTCGAAGAAAAAGTGAGTTTGCCTGCAGTTTTTTTCTTTAAATTGTTTTCAGGAATCCGCTCCTTTTCCGCCGACTGTCTGCCAAGCCTCATAAAAGCAAGCGTCTTTGGTATCTGGGCTAGCCAGTTTCTGCAGGAGTGTCGAAATTTCCTTCAACAATGATAGTTCCATCCCATTTAAAACAGTAAAAATTCATGGAATATAATCAAGTCTTGTTTTGAAATTATGATAATAATTCCCTAGATAAAATCGTGAAAGGGATTCGGGAAGAGACCATTCCGAACCCCTTTTGTCTATAAAATGAGAGCTAATTCTATTTAGCTCTTTTTTTGGTTGAGCTCAATTTGCATATGCTATTTCAGGATTACTAGTGTTAATGTATGTAACTAATGGCTTTACGTTGTTATCAGAAAAAATATTTTTACTGCTTTTTTTGTTTAATAACCTTATGTAAAAGCTTTATAAGTAATAGTTCTGTTTGTTCTTCAATTCTTTAAAAATGAGAGCTATTCCTTGGTCAAGTTTTTGTATATTTGTATTGGACACGTTCAATTTTAATAATTTTTCCTGGTGAAAGCCATCTAAATAATTTTGACCCATCGTCTCTACCAGTACATGTTGATTCCGTAGGTTATTGATGAGGTGAGTACTATTTAAACGATGAGGCAGTACGATATGAGCGTTCATACATATGGATGCTGGGCGATAAAAGCCTGGAGTGGAATGCTTTTCTAGAGCATCATATAGCAAGTTTGCACGGACTAAATAGGAGAGACGCACTTTGTTTCTATGGCGTTCAAACATACCGCTTTTTATGTAGATTTCCAAGGCTGCTTGTGAAATCATGGAACTATCAATATCAGCAGTCCTTTTATATAGTTGGAAGCTGTCCGTTAATGGTTTAGGCAATACGGCAACACCTATGCGTAATCCTGGAAACATTATTTTAGAGAAGCTTTTTAAATAAATGACCATGTTATGGGTATCCTCGGAAAAAATGGGGTCTACCTTCATATTTTCTTCGAAATCTGCTAAATAATCATCTTCTACAATATAGACACCATACTTTACAGCAAGTTTTAGTATCTCCTCTCTGTCCTTTTTAGAGTAAGAAGTCCCTAACGGATTATGGAAACGAGGCATCGTATAAAAGAATTTAATTTCCTGACTGCTAAAAATCCGCTCTAATTCCTCTAAATCAATACCTTCTGCAGTTCGTTGAATTCCTAGCACGGAAATTTTGTACGCTTTCAATTGCTCCACAAATAGATGATAACTAGGCTGCTCAACAAGTATATGAGTACGTTCATTTGGAAAGGGGATTAACGTTAATAAGGAAAGTGCTTGCTGCACGCCAGAAGTAATGAAAATCTGTTCTTCTTTTGCGAAAACCTGATACTGCTCTAATTGTTTTTGTATCACTTTAATTAAAGAGGGTAGTCCTTTTGGAGTGCCATAGATAAACAATTCTTGCTGATAGGTATCGATTGCTTTGTTGATGCAATGTTGAAAGTCATGATATGGAAATTGGTGCCAGTCGGGAGCTGAGGTAACAAAGTCGATGTCCGTTGTTGGTTCGTTTTTACCATCAAATTCTTTTTGAACGACAAAATATCCACTTTTAGGAACCGCGTAGATTAAATGCCTTTTTTCCAATTCTTGCAGGGCTTTCAAGACTGTACTTTTACTACATTGATGTTGATCGATTAATTGACGAATCGATGGAAGTTTAAAGCCCGGTTTGAGCCGTCCATTCTGGATTAGAGATTCAAATTCATTAAACAAAGCTACGTATTTTAGCATGAATACCTCCTAAAACTGTACCGTTACAGATGCTACTTATTTGTATTGTATCGTAGTGGAACTTTTAATACGATACTAACAACCGGCCGGGTGTTGAAAAGGGGGATCAATATGGCAGAAAATAAAAAAGCCTATTTTGCGGCGATACTTTATGCCATTATTATTGGATTTTCATTTATTTTTACAAAAATATCATTAATGGAAGCTAGTCCGCTAGATACATTGGCACATCGATTTACGATGGCTTTGTTGATCGCGATAGTTTTTAAGCTGTATAGGAGGACATCAGTGAAAATGAGTGCAAAGGATACTTTGAAAATTCTTCCGTTGGTGTTCCTTTATCCAATTTTATTCTTTACATTACAAGTGTTTGGTCTCGTTTATACCTCATCTTCAGAAGCGGGTATTATCCAAGCGACCATACCAATTTTTACGTTATTATCAGCTTCATTATTTTTGAAAGAACACGCTGGTAGCGGTCAGAAATTTTTTCTTTATTTATCTGTGATGGGAGTTATCTTTATCTTTGTCATGAATGACTTGCAACTTGCGGCTCACAGTTTGAAAGGAACGATCCTGATCTTATTATCCTCGATTGCTGCCGCTCTCTATAATGTGGTAGCGAGGAAGGTAACAAAGCAATATTCACTATTTACGTTAACTTATCTGATGACGTTCTTTGGTTTTGTGGCTTTTAATAGTATGGCCGTCATCAACCATATAAATAACCAATCTATTAGTAGCTTTTTATTACCCTTCACAAGTAGTGCATTCCTCATTTCAATCGTATATCTTGGGGTATTATCGTCCCTGCTTACTGCTTTTTTATCAAACTATGCATTATCCATTTTACCAGCATCTAAAATGAGCGTTTTTAGTAATTTAGCGACATTGATTACGATCATAGCAGGGGGGATTTTCTTACATGAATCGATTCATTATTATCATGTAATAGGTGCAATGATTATTCTTGCTGGGGTAATCGGCACGAATTATTTTGGTGGAATTCAATCAAAGCATAATAGTAAGACTTTTGCCGATCCATTGCTGAAAAGGGAGGTAGAGTGAATGAATAAATATGTGTTGTTACTCTTGATTAGTGGTATATGGGGATCTCAATTCTTCTTTATTGCATTAGTCATAGAAAATGTTGGGGTTATTACATTGTCAGCCATCAAAGCATGTATCGGCGGTATCTGTTTACTCTTCTTTGGTTTTTTTTTATCAAAAGAAGAGCGAAAAGTACCTAGGAGTTATTATAAATGGTATATAATCATTGCTTTTTTCGAGGTTGTGCTACCATTCGTCTTTATTGCACAAGGCCAGAAATCGGTGCCTAGCAGTATCGCAGCGGTGCTGATTGGAATGGTTCCCGTCTTTACCATCCTCTTTTTACTAGCATTTTTCAAAAGAAAAAGCACAAGGCAGGAGATTACAAGTATCCTATTCGGATTTGTAGGTATTGTCCTCCTTTCCTGGCCAACACAAGGATTCCAAGACCTTTCTAACAGTGTTCAGGGTAACATCCTATTGATATTGGCTGCCATGAGTTTTGGATTATCATTGATTTTCATGGAGAAATTAAACGAGGGATCTTCCGTTATTCATATGAGAAATGTATTACTGATTGCCAGTGCATTGCTCATTCCCATGTCCCTATCGTTTGAGCAATCTTTCAAATTGGATTTAGCACGAGCTCAATCTATCTACTTAGCGATTTTAGGCATTTTCCATGCAGGTGTTGTTTATGCATTATTTAATAGGCTGATTCGGCAAGAAGGCGCATTATTTACTTCATATAGTAATTATATAGTGCCTGTCATCGGAATGATTTTAGGCTTTTTCTTTTTACATGAAGCGTTGTCTATTCATCAGTTGGTTGGAATGGGTATAATTATGATGTCATTATTTTTTTTAGACGGAAAAATAATAACCAAATTGACAAGAAAGTAGTATTTTATTATATGTGCTTTGTCAGTCATCTTTAATTGTACTAATAAACCAGTAATTTTAGTATTCGTATATTTAACGGAACCAAATTGAGAAAAGGGGCAGCAGGTTTAATATTTTTTTGTAAGATCATATTTTGTTTTTTGATCCGCAAATGATTATATAGTAGAAGAAGCATCTGCTGATGTTAATGCAGGTGCTTCTTCTACTAAAAGGGGTAACTGATTTATTGGCGCTAACCAGTAATAAATGTTATATTTTTATTTTTTCTGCATTAGATAGTGAAGTGTTTTTCTCCATCTTCATTATAATAAATCCACTCCAGGCAAACATTAAGGAGGCAATGTAAAAGATGCTGCCGATCGTTAAAAAGTCGACTAAATATCCGGTTGCAATCACCGCAGCTGCCGCACCGACGGATGTCCAAACATGGTAGTTCCCGATTTCCTCACCCGCTGTTTTCTTCGTAACATATCTTGCCAGTACCGTTTTTTCAGTGTTTTTTTGTACTGCCCCAAGTACCCCCATAATGATTTGCAGGAGATAGACATGCCAAATTTCATATGCGAGAGGAAAGGCAAGTAGGATAAGTGCCATCCCCCATGAATAGGTAAGGAGAAATGCTTTGTCACCTGTTTTGTCAGTGAATTTTCCGATTAGAGGATAGCTAAGTGCTGCAGTTAATGAGAATATTCCATATGCCCACCCGAATTGCGTATAACTGGTGCCTACATTTTTGATTAGCAAAATATAAAAGGGGAAAATCATGCTGGCAGCCATTCCAACAGTGCCTTGGTAAAAAACAAAACGTTTATAATTCATGGATGATACTCCTCATAGAAAAGATTCAAGAAGCGATTATCAGGATCATATTTCTTCTTTAATCGAAAGAATTCCTCCGTACGCGGATACGCTTCAAATAATTGTGTCTTGGTTGGATACCCATAATAGGGCAGATAGTAGCTGCCGTTATGGTCAAGCGTAATATCGATCATGTTACGGATGACCCTTCCGGTATTTTCCTTGCTTTCGTCATCTGTCCCTTGATTGATGAGCATCACTAAAGCGAACATATCATCCTTGGCATATGACATGAGTGATTCATCATTATGTTCCACATAACGAATTGTGATATTTAATAAATTAAAATCTTCCTCATCAGATAAGGTTCTTCTTAAGTCATCGATATAATCAGTAAATTGATCTATCGGAACGAAGTATTCTTGCAGCACTTCAGTTTTGTTGGGGTTGCTGTAATCCATGAATGCCGAATCCGACCGCATCACATTATTCCTCGAAACCAAGTTGCCATCAATATTGGCCGTGTAGGTTTTTTGAGTTTCCCAAAACCTTTTTTTACCCCAGTCATTATAACGTGAGAGGCCAAGAAAGAATTTAGGCACGGCAATGATCGTTTCCCGTTTGAGAGTATTGTAGTCTGATAGCCTTGTTTGTTCATTTGCCCTATAATAATCCGTTACATACATTTCATCCAAATAGGAGCCAGGAGCAACGGATATTCTTGCAAGATGCATTTTAACATCATCGTTTTGAAGGACTTCTCTTTTAAAGTACGACGTATATTCATCATAATGAAGTGATTTAGTTTTAATGGTATAAAGTTCGTCATCGGTAAGGTTGAGTGTTACATCAAGTATGACTCCAAACAATCCATACCCGCCGATAACCGTATGGAAGAGCTCCGAATTTTCTTCGCGGCTAACTGTAATGATTTGTCCTTTTGCGTCAAGCAATCTAAAAGATTCAACGGTTTCTATTAAGGCATGGTGACGGATATCGCGGCCATGGACATTAACGCTTAAAGACCCACCAATGGTAAAAATGTTTTGAGATTGACTGACCTTCAGCGCAAGTCCATATGGGTTGATATATTCCTGGAGAGCAGCCCAGGTTGCTCCGCTTTGGACCGTTATGCGTTTTTCTTTTACATCCAAATCAAGTATTTTATCATAGTGCTTCATATCGAGCAGGATGCCGTTTGGATATAATGTCTGACCTCCTTGGCTATGCTGCATTCCGGCAATGGAAATGGGATCATCGTTTTTTTTGGCATCCAAAACGACCTTTTTGATTGCTTCTTCACTATCTTCTGCCATTATCGCTTTCATTTTAACTGGCATCAGCCGGCTGATATCTTCTGCAATAGGGTGGTCAAGCTTGAAATTAAAGGCCAGCAGTGATAATCCAAATAATAGTGCATATAGGGTGATAAATAAAAATCGTTTCATGATATCTGGCATTCGACTCCTCGTTTAATTTGTCTGAAACTTAATTGAAATAAAGAAAAAGAATGAACTTTATAGATTAATGGAGTTACCCTGACCATTCAGTGAGATTGGGGTTAAATTTGAATTAAATGTTAGATTTTTTGAAAATGAATCTTTTTGATTTATGTACTAGTTCTTGGTTTTCAGCCCATTAATGATTGTTTTGGTTAGCGGTATGGATAGTGATTCCAAGCTTTGTTCTGAGTTGTTTAATCCCCAATGATAGATGATTCCCATCAGGCTTTGGGTGATAAGTTGTGAAATTTCGTTAACTGATTGGTCAGTGTCAATGTCGTTTTGTTCTTTCGCCTCTTCAATTAATGAACGAATGATTTGGAAGAGTGAGCGATTTGAATTTAAAAAGTAAGTATGTTCTTTTGAATCTAAAGCGGAACTGTAAATCACTTTCATTAAATCTTTGCCCATTTCTTCTTCCAGAAAACGCATCAATTTCCGTATGAAAATAAACAATTTCTCTGTGGCGTCCATATCGACTGGGAACGAACGGAAGACTTCGCGATAGTAATTATCGACTTCTATGAATCTCACTGAAAAAATGTCCGATTTTGCTGAAAAGTGTTGGTAAAATGACCCTTTTGATGTGCCGCTTTTTTTCACGATCTCGTCAACGGTAACTTTATCATAACCTTTTTCGCTAAATAGCTTTAATGATATTTTTAAAATTTTTTCACGAGTCTTTTCTCCCCTAAGCTGTTTCTTTCTGGGTTCAATCATAAAAAACCTCCAAATGATAATTGACAGAATATTCCTGCATGGTTTAATATCAGACTACAGTCTAGTTAAATGATTGGTGGTCTATTTAATCTAACGTAGATCATGAATAATCACAACGCTTTCTTAATTGCATTTCCCACGTTTAGAAAGCGCTTACAATATTTTGGGATCAAGTATGGGGAAGGTTAATTCATTTTAAATAGGAGGTTTTTCAAGGATTCCTATACAATCGGTTACTGTCTTGTAGAAAGTTTTATTCCCCTTTAGCCCTGAGTATATGGATTGTATTTATAATGTTGTTGGATTCGATTCAATATATGTAAATGGAGGGAGGTGGTATCAGGATAAACTTGATGGTCCTAGGAATGAACCAGAGTGTCGGGAAGCAGGAGAAGAATTGTGCGGTAAACGGATTATTTTATGGGAAATAGCAGCATGAAAAGGGAGGAAATAATCATGAATCATGCCAGTGGCGAAATAGAGAAAAGAACGATCAGTAAGACGATGAAACGCATTCTTCCATTTATCTTGCTCCTTTATATCATTGCTTACTTGGACAGGGTCAATTTAGGCTATGCTGCTTTACAAATGAATGCAGAATTAGCCTTATCCGCTGAAGTTTTTGGATTGCTATCAGGCATTTTTTTTATAGGTTATTTTTTCTTTGAAGTTCCTAGCAACATGATCATGCATAAAGTGGGAGCTCGGATATGGATTGCCCGAATAATGATTTCATGGGGTCTTGTGGTAATATTAACAGGTTTTGCGCAAACAACGATGCATTTATATATACTCCGTTTTTTATTAGGTGTCGCCGAAGCTGGTTTTTTCCCTGGTATAATTTTGTATTTAACTTATTGGTTCAGGGCGCGCGAAAGAGGACGGGCAACAGCGGTTTTGCTTTTAGCCCTGCCGATTGGCGGATTGATCGGTGCGCCTGTGTCGACGTGGATTCTTGACAATATTTCCTGGTTCGGTATGGCCGGCTGGAGATGGATGTTCATCCTTGAAGGTATCCCGGCCATTATTATTGGAATTGTTGTTGTTTTCTATTTAACTAATAGACCGACTAACGCTAAATGGTTATCTAAGGTAGAAAGTGATTGGTTGGAAGGGGAGTTGAGTGCGGAAAGGAAAGTTAGCGCGAAAATGAATAAAGTCACAAAGCTTGCTATGCTGAAAGATGCGAAAATCTGGAAGTTGGCCCTTTTTTATTTCGCAGGGTACACATCTATCTATGGATTGTCATTCTGGATGCCAACCATCATTAAATCTTTATCGGAAAATGCAACAACCAATCTAGAAATAGGCTGGTTAGCGATGATTCCATCATTAATCGGTATACCTGCCATTATGTTTGCAGGCTGGAATTCAGATCGGACCAATGCACATAAAACACACTTGCTCGTCTGCCTCATGATAGCAGTTGTCGGATTTATCGGGTGCGGCTTTTCAGATAGTGTCTTTATGATGGTGCTTATGTTAACGATTACCTCTTTCGGTTTATACGGGTTCAGTGGATGTTTCTTTGCCTATATGACATTTTTCTTCACTGAGACCACTGCACCAGTTGGGATAGCCATAGTCAATTCACTTGCGGCTTTAGGCGGTTTTGTAGGACCGATGATTCTTGGAACTGTTGCATTTACCCAAGGTATGTTTATTTTATCTGGATTACTTGTAATAGGTGTAATCACCTTATTATCATTAAAATTGGCAGATGCTTCAGATGAAAACATCGTAAAAGAAGTTGAAGTCAATATTAATCGATTATAACGGTTCTACATGTGTTGAAGATTAAAAGTGATAAAAAAGAAACATCATTGGAAGCCACAGAGTTTCCATGATGTTTCTTTTTATATTTTCATAAAGGAAGCACAATCAATTGAGCATGTCAAAATTTAATCTAAAATCGCAGGTTCTGCCCAATAAGACTTGTTTGTAGTTTTCGGCGGGATTAGAATGGAGATGGGATGAAAGTGCTTTCGAAAAGATCATCGATTTCCTTTTCTTTTAAAGTGCTGACTTCATATTTATTCATTAGAGGAATAAAAGCAGGAATGAGGTGATGATGTGGAAATTCATTTGGTGGCAAAAGATGAGATTGAGGCTCAAGGAATTCGTTGGATAGTTGAGTCCCACCTAACGGGAGTTAGACTGGTCTTATGGAAAACGATTGAAGAATTCGAAAAGGGCATGCGCAATCAGCAACCTGAATTCGTTATTTTGGATATGGATATTTGGACGGATGAAAGTGAGGCGATGGGTGTTTCGTTAAAGCGGAGGGGAATTCGATGGTTAGGGATTTCATCTGAGCGAATCTTTCAAACGGCTTATCGAGCCTTACGTTTTCGTGCTGAAGATGTTTTATTCCGTCCTTTTTCTTCCGCGGATTTGGTAAAACATATTCAACAATTACGTTTTCAATTAAGAAATGGTCCAGGTCTTCTTTCGTCAAACACCATGGATGATGAGAATGCTTTGGATATTGGGTATCCAGATTTCTTCTTGACGGACCGGAAGCATGAAAGCCGAATAACCATGGTCGCTTTTTTGACACCTGATAACAAGACCCTTCCATTGGTTTATGATGAACTGCAACGATATTCTTTTACTGGGAAGAATCAAATCTTCGCTTTATCGGATTTTATTTTATGTGTCCAGGAAACAAAGGAAATCGAGATATATAAGGAAGAATATCAAGCGTTTCTTGCCCATTGGAAAGAAAGAATGGATGAGCCCCTTGCCATCATAATAAAGGCGGCAACTTCAGATGAGTCTTTAAAAAGGATGTATCAGCAAACACGTGAATTTACGAGACAAATCTTTTTCGATGGATATGATATCATTTTAGCCGAAAGTCAACAGACTTCGCCTCGAGAGATGGATCCATTCCTCACTCCTCTTGAACAAAGACTATGGATAGAAATGCTCGAACGACGGGATGCGAAGGCCATCAGGAACTGGATTGAACGTGAATTCCTCACCTTCGAACGGCCATACCCCGACCCGGAAATCGTTCGTATCCGCCTTACAAGCGTACTTGCACAGATTCGCAGGCATATGAAATCATACAACTTGCAAAATGCTTCCCTGGAAGCCATTTACTATGATGTATTTCAGCAAATTGTACATAAACCTGTCATTCATCAAATAGTGAAAGAGCTGCATGCGTTCACCACCCATATGCTTCTGCAGGATCATGGACAATTACAGGAAGGGGCACGCACAATTAGCGAAAAGGCAAGGGAGCTGATCGAGTCCAACTATTGGGATGCCCAGTGGAATCTAGCGAGTTGTGCGGATACTCTGCGAATCAATAAAAGTACACTCAGCCGTCGTTTTGCCGCTGAATCCGGCGAGTCTTTTCGAAATACGCTGCATCAAGTTCGAATTAGGGAAGCTAAACGTTTATTAAAGGAAACGGATTTATCATTGGAGGAAATCTCACAATTGGCCGGCTATTCACATCAAACCTATTTCAATGCCAAATTCAAATTGCTTGAAGCCTGTACACCATCAGCATATCGGTCAGGCTTATAAAAAAGGACGATTCATTTATTGAATCGTCCTTTAGACTGCAGACAAACTCGGATATTGAATTTGACCGTTGATTTCCACTCAGGAACTCGCTTTCCGCGGGAGGTCCGGGAGCCTCCTCGCCGCCATCGCGCCCGCGGGGTCTCCCATGGACACGCTTTTCCCGCAGGAGTCTCGTACCTTCCGCTCCCATCAACTTTGTTTAAGATAGAACTCCTTTTGCTTACAGTCTTTTTGTTTTTTTATAGGAAAATAACTTCAGGTGATAATGATCCTTTAAAAACATGATTCTATTCAGCGGGATCAACTTGAAATGATTACTTTAGATTAACTGGTGTCAAAGCATCATTTGGAAAGGGGGAGGCAGCAATGGATTTCTCATTCATTCATGACTTATGAAAGATATGTTTTCAGTGGTAGGACTCGCAAGTAAAAGTCGTATTATTTTAATTAAACGGACATTCATTCAATATACCTTCGGTAATCGTACCATGCGTAAAACGATTTAAGAAGTAAAAATCAACATGGCCTACCAATGCCTTTCAGGTTAAGATTTCCATGATAAAGTGCCTCAATCCTCTACGTTCGGGAAAATTTATAAGCGACGCTATAAAGATTCTGACCTGTTTGAACAGATTTTTTATAGCCTTGGTTATGAAAGGTTCTGAAATAGAACTGATAAGTGCAGAGCATATATTGGTACATTCCTCATATGTGAAAGCCAGTGTAGCCTCTTGTTGAACAAGTAATTGAGAAAGTGGAAAGCCTTCTTAAGCCGTTGCCTCAGATGCAGCTTACAAATCACCAGCCCTTTTACCCTATACACTTCCTCGAACAATTGAAAGGACGATTCAGTAATAGTGAATCGTCCTTTTTTATTTATTTCAAAACAATGTAATTAATGAAATAGTTTATAAAAAAATAAAGTTAACTACAAAAGGTTGAAACAAATTATAAAATTATCATTAAATTATAACTATTTATTCTGAATTTTTCTTATAGAATGAAAATATAACAAAAACAAGGGGGAAATGAGAAATGAACACGATTACAAACAAGGTTACACGCTATAGAGGCACCGATTTGAATACGAAGGGTTGGCAACAAGAGGCAGTGCTTAGAATGCTGATGAATAATTTGGATCCTGAAGTCGCCGAACGTCCAGAAGATTTGGTGGTATACGGAGGGATTGGAAAAGCAGCACGTAACTGGGAATGCTTTGATGCAATCGTCAAATCACTAAAAGAGCTTGAAGAAGATGAAACGTTACTTGTCCAATCAGGGAAACCGGTGGCAATTTTTAAAACGCATACGGATGCACCCCGTGTCCTGATTGCCAATTCAAATATCGTCCCGGCATATGCGAACTGGGAAACATTCCATGAACTTGATAAAAAGGGATTGATGATGTATGGGCAAATGACAGCCGGCAGCTGGATATATATTGGTTCTCAAGGAATTGTACAGGGTACTTACGAGACATTTGCCGAGCTTGCTAAACAACATTTCAATAACTCGTTGAAAGGCACAATCACTCTTACTGCAGGTCTAGGAGGCATGGGTGGGGCACAGCCACTGGCAGTTACGATGAACGGTGGGGTCTGTATCGGAATCGATGTTGATGAAACAAGAATTGACCGGAGAATCGAGACTCGTTATACCGATGTGAAAACGGATTCTTTGGATGAAGCCATTCGTTTAGCCAAAGAAGCTAAACTTGCAGGAAAAGCATTATCGATTGGTTTGATTGGGAATGCTTCAGATATTCTTCCAGAAATGATTGCAAGGAACTTCATTCCGGATGTCTTGACGGATCAGACTTCCGCCCATGATCCGCTTAACGGATATACACCTTCAGGAATGTCAATGGTGGAGGCGGCAGAATTAAGGAATTCGAATCCAGAAGAGTATATTAAACTCTCTAAAGCTTCAATGGCCAAACATGTAAGAGCAATGCTTGAAATGATGGAAAAAGGAGCCGTGACGTTTGATTATGGCAATAATATCCGTCAAGTTGCGAAAGATGAAGGTGTAGAAAATGCTTTTGACTTCCCTGGCTTCGTTCCAGCATATATCCGCCCGCAATTTTGTGAAGGAAAAGGTCCATTCCGCTGGGTAGCTTTATCTGGTGATCCTGAAGACATTTATAAAACAGACCAAGCCATTTTACGTGAATTCGCTGATAATGAGCATTTATGTAACTGGATAAGAATGGCTCAAGATAAAATCCAGTTCCAAGGTCTTCCTTCCCGCATTTGCTGGCTGGGTTATGGGGAGCGCGCCCGTTTTGGTAAAATCCTTAATGATATGGTTGCAAGCGGTGAATTGAAGGCCCCGATAGTGATTGGACGTGACCATTTGGATTCGGGATCTGTCGCTTCGCCGAATCGTGAAACGGAAGCCATGAAGGATGGTTCGGATGTAGTGGCTGACTGGCCGATCTTAAATGCAATGGTGAATGCAGTGGGCGGCGCAACCTGGGTATCCGTACATCATGGCGGTGGCGTAGGAATGGGATACTCAATGCATGCTGGCGTTGTAATTGTGGCAGACGGCACCGAAGAAGCAGCAGCCAGGATTGAGCGAGTGCTGACAACGGACCCTGGGATGGGCGTTGTGCGCCATGTTGATGCAGGATATGAACTTGCAGAGGAAACAGCCCGTGAAAGAGGTATTAATATCCCAATGCTTGATAAAGGAATTGATAAACAATGACAAAGCCGATTTGGATAAAACATGCCACTCAACTTGCTACCCTTACCTCTGAAAGGAAAGGTCCGCGTTCCAAAGAGGGAATGTCAGAGCTTGGTTTGATAGAGGATGGAAGTATATGGATGGAATCTGGGTTGATCCAAGCTGTCGGGACAACCAAGGAATTGGAAAAACTCTATGCTGATAGAATGCATGAAGCTGAAGTTTTCGATGCTTCTGGCCATTTGGTGACACCAGGGCTTGTTGATCCCCATACGCATGTTGTATATGGTGGAAGTCGTGAGCGTGAATTCGAAATGCGTCTAGAAGGTGCAACATATATGGACATCATGAACGCAGGTGGGGGCATTCATGCAACCACCCGCATGACAAGGGAAGCAAGTGAAGAAGAGTTGATGGAACAAACCATCCGACGCCTTGATTCGTTTCTCGCTCATGGCGTGACTACAGTAGAAGGTAAAAGCGGTTACGGAATGAATTTGGAAACCGAATTGAAGCAGTTGCGGGTGATGAAGAAGTTACAGGAAGAACATCCGATTGATCTAGTTCCTACTTTTATGGGAGCACATGCGGTTCCAAAGGATTATAAAGGCCGTGAGGATGAATTTGTCGATCATCTGATTAATGATATGCTTCCAATCGTCGCTGAAGAAAAGCTTGCTGAATTCAATGATGTTTTTTGTGAAAAAGGGGTTTTTACCCCTGAACAATCAGAGCGGATTTTAAAGGCGGGGAAAAAGTACGGCTTGATCCCTAAAATACATGCTGATGAAATTGAGCCTTACGGGGGAGCGGAACTTGCCGCCAAAATAGGGGCTATATCAGCTGAGCATTTATTAAAGGCTTCCGAAGAGGGAATTCAAGCCATGGCTAAGTCAGGAACCATTGCCTGCTTGCTTCCAGCCACAGCTTTGTATTTAAGAGAAGATGCCGCCCCAGGACGCCGAATGGTTGATGAAGGTGTAGCTGTTGCCATTTCGACCGATTGCAATCCCGGATCCTCACCGACGACTTCCATGCCGCTTGTCATGAACCTGGCATGCATCTCGATGCGGCTGACCCCTGCTGAAGCGCTTACCGCGGCAACATACAATGCTGCTTGTGCAATCAACAGACAAGAAAAGGTAGGCTCGCTTGAAGTGGGAAAACAAGCGGATGTCGTTTTATGGAATGTAGAAAACTATCAGGAATTGCAGTATTTATTTGGGGTTAACCATGTTAAGACTGTATGGAAAAATGGTGTGCAAGTTGTGAATGATAAAGTGAAGTCTGATTCCAAAAGCCTGACTGGCCTTTAAAAATCAGTATTCTCAATCAATGTCCACCCATTCCATCCGCTGAAAAATTCAGGGGATGGAATGGGCTTTTGGAAGTATTAACAAATGTAATGGTGCTCCAATCGTAGGATGGTGGTTTATCATCCTACCCCTTTTCAGCGTTAAACACTTTACTGCTTTACAGTGAAATTGAATGAAAGTGTTTTAAGGAATGAATCTTCCATGTGGAGGGAATTTTATGTGGATAATCACTATCCATTCGAAAAATGGCATAAAAATGTTTGAGTTTAGCACTGAAAAGGAAGCAAGGGATAAATTCGAGGTAATGGAAGGCTGTAAAATCCTTAGTGAAGTCATTTATTTCAATGATTTATAGTTAGTTGAATCTTAAAATTAAGCGGATGGATTATAATTTAAATAGAGATTAAAATGTAGATTGAATTGATATAAATTATAAAAAGGTTATTATTTTATAATATTCATAGCTGTTTTTCATTATCGTATTAGTCCTAATTAAAAC
Source organism: Peribacillus sp. NPDC096448 (assembly GCF_044762675.1). Classification (NCBI taxonomy): domain Bacteria; kingdom Bacillati; phylum Bacillota; class Bacilli; order Caryophanales; family Bacillaceae; genus Peribacillus; species Peribacillus sp. NPDC096448. Next base: position 150,248 of record NZ_JBIWEU010000009.1, read on the forward strand.
TAACTTAAGTTCAAAATTACTCACGTGCATGTTTGGTAAGGTCAGTAAAATATCATTATTTTGTGAGAACTGAAATCTGTTTTATTTAATTTCTGCCCCACTAACAGAGAGTTATAGTTCTAGTGTTTTTTTGAATCAATATATCTGATGAATCAAAATATGGAGGGGATTCCTTGAAATTCATGATAGGTGGCCAGGGATGACACTGCCAGAAGACTACATTGGGTGCTATGAATCAACTTCGGGCGTGTTGAAAAGTGAAGAGTGCTTAAGGGCGTATCAACAACTTGCGAAATCCCATGGTGCCGACATCATTGTAAACAGTGAAGTAAGGAAGATAGTTGCTCATAGCAATGGGGTCACGATTAAAACGGATGAAGAGATATTCCACTCAGAATCTTTAGTGGTTGCAGTTGGGGCGTGGGCACCGAAAATATTGGCGATGTTAGATTTAGATCTGCCGCTGGAACCCATCAGAAAAACATTTGCCTGGTTTCATGCAAATGAGAAATTATATAATCATAATAATTTTCCGGCTTTTACTTTTGATACTTCAGATGGTACTTACTATGGCATTCCTAGTATAAATGGTTCTGGACTGAAAATAGGGAGACATGATGGAGGAAAACGGATAAATCCTGATGGCTGTATTGAAGGTTTTGGTGAATTGGATGAAGATGAGGGAGATTTAATGAGGTTTTTAGGGCAATATATGCCTGCTGATCAAAAAATGAAATATGGGAAAACTTGCATCTACCCCATGACCCCTGATGAGCATTTTATAGTGGATAAACATCCTTATTATCCACATATTGCTATAGCAGCAGGTTTCTCTGGACACGGGTTTAAATTCAGCAGTGTCATGGGAGAAATTTTGAGTGACTTGATTATCTCGGGTACGAGCAAGGAAGATATTTCATTGTTTTCAATTAACCGATTTTGAATTAATATACTCCAAACTTTAAGCTGTAATCATGGCCGTTGCTTCCTTTCAAAGGAAACAACGGCTTTTTTGTATCAAACTGCAATGTTAGGTTTTCTAACAATATATTGTCGGAATAATTAAAATATGCTAGAATTAGAATATTCCGAAATATGAAACACTAATACCGAATTTCGGAACTTATGCATTTGAGTGATTGAAAGATCACTTACATATTATTAACTGAAATTTCCGTTATTAAAGGAGAGGGTAGTATGAACACGGTTGATTTGAATTGTGATTTAGGAGAAAGTTTTGGTGCTTACCGGATTGGTAATGATCAAGAGATTTTAAATTATGTAACATCTGTCAATGTAGCTTGTGGATTCCACGCTGGTGATCCGACAGTCATGAGAAAAACGGTTCAGCTTGCTTTGGGGAAAGATGTAAAAATCGGAGCCCACCCAGGTTTACAGGATTTAATAGGATTTGGCAGACGCAATATGAATATTTCACCACAGGAAGCTTATGATATTGTCGTCTATCAAATTGGTGCATTAAATGGCTTTCTGCAATCCGAAGGCGGAAGTATGCAGCATGTGAAACCGCATGGGGCATTGTACAATATGGCCGCAAAGAACAAAGAGTTATCCATGGCCATTGCCGAAGCGGTATATAAAGTGAATCCCGAGCTTATCTTATTTGGTTTGTCGGGGAGTGAATTAATACGTGCCGGACAGGCTATCGGATTGCAAACCGGGAGTGAAGTATTTGCCGATCGTACCTACCAACATGATGGTTCATTGACTTCCCGATTGGAAAAGGATGCATTGATCGAAAACGATGATGATGCCGTTGCCCAAGTCATTCGCATGGTGAAGGAAGGGAAGGTACTGTCCCAACAAGGCTCAGATGTGGCTTTAAAAGCGGATACCATTTGTATTCACGGAGACGGGGCACATGCTTTATCCTTTGCACGGCATGTTAAGGAATCTTTGCAATTATCTGAAATAACAGTCAAGTCCTTTTCTTGAAAAAAATAAACAATCAGGAGGCAGATTCCATTGGAGCCAATCAAAAATACAACAGTACAGAAAAAGAATTTGACTAAGCCAAAAACGAACCGCACTTTATTGTTAGGTGCAGCATTCCTAATGGCAACCTCGGCAATAGGACCAGGTTTTTTAATGCAAACGACCGTTTATACCCAAAGTCTTGCGGCAAGTTTCGGTTTCGTTATACTTATTTCGGTCATTCTTGATATATTTGCCCAAACAAATGTATGGCGCATTATTGCTGTATCCGAAAAAAGGGGTCAAGAGATTGCAAACATGGTCCTTCCTGGACTGGGTTATGTACTGGCAGCACTAATCGTCATGGGCGGGCTGGCATTTAATATTGGAAATATAGCAGGAGCCGGATTAGGTTTAAATGCGATGACGGGAATATCCCCAACTACTGGAGCCGCAATAAGCGCAGTCATCGCCGTACTGATTTTTGTAGTGAAAGAAGCAGGAAAAGCGATGGACCGTTTTACGCAAATCGCCGGATTTTTCATGATTTGTTTGATGATTTACGTTGCTTGGACAACCTCTCCTCCTGTAGGGGAAGCGGCAGTGAAGACCTTTGTGCCTGATAAAATCGATATTATCGCCATCGTTACATTAGTGGGTGGATCTGTAGGCGGCTACATTACTTTTGCGGGTGGCCATCGACTATTGGATGCAGGAGTGAAGGGCGTTGACTCATTGCCACAAGTCACGAAGAGCTCGGTAATGGGGATACTGATAACGACGGTCATGCGTGTTGCGTTATTTCTAGCAGTACTGGGTGTTGTATCGAAAGGTTTGCAAATTGATCCGGATAACCCTGCAGCATCCGTTTTTCAACTCGCTGCGGGTAATATAGGATATAAAATCTTCGGTATTGTCATGTGGGCAGCAGCTATCACGTCTGTTGTTGGAGCTGCATATACTTCGGTTTCATTTATCAGAACTTTCAGCGAAAAGATAAATAATAAGGCTAACTGGATAATCATTGGCTTTATAGTCGTATCGACCATCTGCTTTCTATTGATCGGTCAACCGGTTAAAGTACTGCTTGTAGTTGGGGCCATTAATGGACTGATATTACCAATTGCCCTTGGAACATTGCTTATTGCCGCATATAAGAAAAACATCGTGGGTGATTATAAGCATCCTTTATGGTTAACGATTTCCGGTGTATTCGTGGTAGTCATCATGGCGTTGATGGGCGTATATACATTAATGAAACAACTGCCCGCACTTTTTTAATGATTAATGAATGAAAATCCAATAAATAAAAGTGGGCGTGGCATCAGTTTGTCACTGGCTGCCAATTCGCAATAGGAGATGAATACTAATGATCGACCTTTCTCAAGCTACCCCGGCTGAGTTGCGTTCAATGATTCGAAAAAATGAATTGATAAAACCGACCGCTGGCATGGCTAACGGTTATGCACAAGCGAACTTAGCCATCTTAAAAAAAGAGCATGCTTTTGATTTCTTATTATTCTGTCAGCGTAACCCTAAATCCTGTCCATTGCTAGACGTTACGGAAATTGGTTCACCCATTCCCGCATTTGCAGCAAATTCGGGGGATATACGCACCGATATTCCGAAATATAGGGTATATAAAAATGGAGAATTAGTGGAAGAAGTAACGGATATTTCAAACTACTGGGAAGACGATATGGTTGGATTTTTAATTGGGTGCAGCTTTACATTCGAACACGCCCTCTTGAGTAATGATATTTCGATTCGTCATATTGAAGAGGGATGCAATGTACCTATGTATAAAACCAATATCCCTTGTATTGAAGCAGGGATTTTTCATGGGAAAATGGTGGCTAGCATGAGGCCGATTCCACAAAAGGATGTGGTGAGGGCAGCTCAAGTGACATCGCGGTTTCCGGCTGTTCATGGCGCTCCGATTCATATTGGAGACCCTGAAGCGATCGGTGTTTCCAGCATTCAGCATCCGGATTTTGGTGATCCAGTAACGATTCGTGAAGGGGAAGTCCCAGTATTTTGGGCATGTGGTGTAACACCCCAATCCATTGCCATGGAGACTAAACCGGAGATCATGATCACGCATGCACCTGGACATATGTTCATAACGGACATTCGTGATGAAAAATTAGGAGTTTTATAACTGACAGAAAGAGATGATTCCTATGCCGGAAAAGCTATTGAAAAAAACTGCATGTACACTTTCTCCATTAGGCGATTCCGCAATCGTGATAACATTCGGGAATGGAATGGAATACAGCGTTCACAAAAAAATAAAGTTGTTAAAGGATTTGCTCGAAGATGAACCTTTTGCAGGGTTTATAGAATGTGTACCGGCTTATACTAATTTGACGGTCTTTTATGATCCACTCGTTATTTATAAGGATCAAAATAAAAGCTATGGTAGTGAAACCATTTCTCCCTTTGAAGTGGTCCGTTCCATCTTGGAAATGAAATTACAGGATATAAAAGAAGATAAGAAACTAGTACATCGAACGGTTACCATTCCCGTGTGCTATGGGAATGAATATGGACCCGATTTGGAATATGTTGCCCGCTATAACGATTTGACTACGGATGAAGTCATTCATATTCATTCAACCGGTGAGTATTTGGCTTATATGATTGGGTTCGCACCGGGTTTCCCGTTTCTTGGCGGACTGTCAGAAAACATCGCGACACCTAGGCGTTCCTCTCCCCGGGTGACCATTCCGGCAGGGGCAGTAGGTATTGCTGGTATGCAAACGGGTGTATATCCCATATCAACGCCTGGTGGATGGCAATTGATCGGACAAACGCCAACCAAACTATTTTTACCAAATAGTAATCCTCCAAGTTTATTACAAGCAGGGGACATTGTGAAGTTCCATCCGATTACGGATCAAGAATATAAAGAAATGATTCTTAAGGAGGTGGTACAGTGAGCCTGCGCGTAATCAAACCGGGATTATTGACCAGTATACAGGATCTTGGAAGAAAAGGATTCCGGCAACATGGGGTTATTGTAAGCGGGGCGATGGATGCACATTCTTTACGAATTGCCAATATGTTGGTTGGCAATGAAGAAGGAGAAGCGGCCTTGGAAATTACATTAATGGGTCCGACCGTTAAAGTAGAGAAAAATTGCCTGATTTCGATAACAGGTGGAAATTTATCACCTACACTTGATAATAAGTTTGTACCGATGTGGAAGCCCATTCTTGTGAAAAGTGGATCGATTCTTCGATTTGAAGGGTGTAAATCAGGTTGCAGGGCGTACTTAACTGTAGCGGGAGGCTTTGCTATTCCTGAAGTTATGGAGAGTAAAAGCACATATCTAAGAGCTGGGATTGGCGGCTATATGGGGAGAGCATTAAAGGCTGATGATGTCTTGGAGTTTAAGGAACCTTCGAAAAATCTTGGTGATCGGAAGTTCAAAGGTTCATTTTCCTTCCCAAAGTGGTTTGTCAATGAGAAGGAGTTCATGCCAGGGGGAAAACCTCTCATCCGTTTCATCGATGGAAGCCAATATGAATATTTCACAGATTCAAGTAAAGATAGTTTTGTAGCGGGATTATTTAAAGTTTCCAATCAATCCGACCGCATGGGATATAGAATATCGGGCCCTACACTGAAATTAAAGGATAATGGGGAGTTATTATCCGAAGCGGTCACAAATGGGTCCGTTCAGGTTCCTCCAGATGGAAATCCGATCATCCTCCTTTCAGATAGCCAAACAACGGGCGGATATCCTAAGATAGCTCAGGTGATTACGGCGGATTTACCAATTATCGCTCAGGTTAAACCGGGAGAATCCATTCAGTTCTCACGGGTGAATTTAAAGGAGGCTGAACGGCTGTTCCTTCAAAAAGAACGGCAATTGAAGGAATTGCAAGTTTCGATTTCATTGGCCTTGAACAAATGGCTGGATATATAATTGCTTCTGCAAAGAAAGCAAACGATGAGAAAGTACTCTTATAGAGTGCTTTCTTTTTTTGTTTCAATAAACAAAGTACTTGATAAAGACGCTTCCTTTCTTCCCTTATATGCAATGCTGTCTTTCAAAGATTCTTTTTTTGCTAGACCCGGTTTGCAATTTCGAAGAGAGGAGAAGTTGAAATGCATTTTTTTCTCCAGAAAAATCTTGAAACCTAACCAACCTCGTACGTACTTATTTACATTATTACCCATTCCTAATTAAAAAGTTATGAAATCGGAATGATGGAAATTCGGGAGTAATCACCATTCTGACATCTGATTTGCTGTTTATTTGCAAAAGTTAAGGGGATTTTTCCAAAAGGATAGGGAAGTTCCCCGATATGGAACAATCGGGAAAGATCTTACAATTAGGGTATGGTAATTGTTTGTAATAAGGAGGAATAGTAATGCAGGCAAAAGTCACAGCGAATCAAAAAACAAGAAAATCGATTGATGATGCTTTTGCATCACATTTTGCCAAGTCTATGTTTCTAGCAGTTTGCGGACTTGTATTCTTATCTTTTATTGGTACGAGAATGTTTACACACGTAGATTTAAACCTTTATGGCTATATGGTGGGAACTTTTATTTTTATTGGGGGTTTCTTTTACAGGTTTATCGCATGGGGAGAAAGGCCGCCAACAAAGGTTTTTATAAAGAAAGGAATCAGAATTCTATTTAGAAAATCAACGCCTAAAACTACAGTTGACCATTTAGCAACATATAATTTCATCTGGAACAGGGGAATTTACCGATGGACTCAGCACGTTCTAATGGGCTGGGGATGCATTCTTTCCTGCTTCGTTACATTTCCTCTAGTGTTTGGATGGATGTACTTCACAATGGACGATAACGGTTACTACAACATCATTGCAATGGGGATCCAAGTAATGACAGTACCAGCTAATGGGCTTATTGCGAAGTTATCATATAACGCACTGAACATTACAGCAGTGATGGTGATTGCCGGTGTATGCATGGCTCTTTACCGCCGCTTGAAAAATATGCAGGCAAGAGCGGAACAACAACTCATATATGACTTCCTTCCATTATTCATGCTGTTATTGGTAAGCGGTACCGGATTGGCACTAACGTTTATGAATATTTTCATACACGGTGCAGGGCAGCCAGCTATGTCACTGATTCACCAATGGTCAGTCATTATTACATTGATTTATCTTCCGTTTGGAAAGCTTGCACACATACCTTTTCGCCCATTGAGTGTTTTTGCAAGAAACTACAGAGAACATTATGCGGAACAATCCATGAAAGGCTGTAAAGTTTGCGGCCATGAGTTTGTTTCAACAGAACAATCAAAAGATGTCATAGAGGTGCTCAATAAGAATGATATAGAATTTCAAACGAAGGATGGGCACCATCTCGCTGAAATGTGTCTTCCTTGTCGGAGAAAATACCGGATTGCCCAATTTTCCGGGTTTCCTATCCATGAGGTAAAAGTTAAGGAGGCAAACCAGAATGCAAAGGGATAAGTTTTTTAAAGAAGAAAAGAACGTGATGCACCCTAATGAAACATTGGTCAAAACCCATTGTGCATATTGCGGAATGCAGTGCGGAATGAATTTAAGGGTAAATGCAGTGACGAATAAAATCATAGGGGTTGAACCCCGTTATGACTGGCCAGTAACCGTTGGGAAAATGTGTCCAAAAGGGGTTACAGCTTACCAGCAGACAAATCATGTTGATCGTATTTTAAAACCGCTCATTCGCGACGATGCTTCATTAAAGGGAACAAAGGAAGGCTTCCGGGAAGCAAGCTGGAATGAGGCGTATGATTTAATCGCAAAAAAGTTCAGGGAACTTCAAGATAAATATGGAAAAGATTCATTATCCGTTTTCAGCGGGGTATCAATGACAAATGAAAAATGCTATTTAACAGGAAAATTTGCACGTGTGGCCCTTGGAACTCGTTACATTGACTATAATGGGCGATTTTGTATGTCAAGTGCGGCGGGGGGATTCCTTCGTTCTTTTGGGGTAGATAGAGGTTCAACAATACCCTGGACTGATATTCATGAAACAGATTGCTTATTTATTGCAGGAAGCAACACAGCGGAATGTCATCCAACTTCCATGTTCCGAGTCTGGAGCGTTCAAGAAAGAGGAGGTTACATTATTGTTGTGGATCCCCGCGAAACGCCTGTTGCGAGAAGAGCAGATGTGCACCTTGACCTGAAACCGGGAACAGATCTTGCCCTTGCTAATGGAATCTTACATTTATTAATTCAAAATGGTTATGCTGACGAAGAGTTTATTAATAATCATACAAACGGATTTGAAGAAACTAAAGAGCTTGTACGAGAATTTACACCGGAATATACGAGTGAGCTTACAGGGGTGGCACCGGAAAAAATTATTCGGGCAGCAGATATTTATGGAAAAGCACCGAATGCAGTTGTAATGTTTGCCCGTGGAATTGAACAGCAGCATAAGGGTGTTGACAATGTATCTGGATATACAAACATGGCGCTTGTAACAGGTAAGATAGGCCGTCCGAAGTCTGGAGTGGCCACATTCACTGGTCAAGGAAACGGACAGGGTGGACGGGAACATGGCCAGAAGGCGGATTTATTGCCAGGATACCGTAAAATTACAAACCCTAAACATGTTGAAGAAGTTTGTAAAGTTTGGAAAATTACTCCGGAGGAAATGCCTCAGCCGGGTGTTTCTGCTTATGAAATGTTTGAACTGATGGAACAAAAAACGATCCGCGGATTGTATCTGCTATGTTCTAATCCTGCAGTATCTGCGCCGAACCTGAATTTCGTCAGAAGTGCGATGAAAAACCTGGATTTTATGTTGTGTTCGGATTTCTATCTTTCTGAATCTGCAGAGTTTGCGGATGTGATCCTGCCGTCTGTAACGTGGTCAGAAGATGAAGGAACAGTTACAAACCTTGAAGGAAGAATTATTAAGATAAACAAAGCACAAGAACCAATCGGTGAATCTAAGCCCGATTGGCAAATACAAATAGAACTTGCAGAACGTCTTGGAAGAGGAAAATATTTTTCCTACCTGAAAACAGCAAAGGACATTGCTGATGAATTCAGACTGGCTAGTAAAGGTGGATATGCCGATTATTACGGTGCAACATGGGAGAAAATCGATAAACAGGACGGGGTATTTTGGCCTTGTAAGGATGAAAATGATAAGGGAACGCCGCATATGTTCCTGGATAAAAAATTCTATCACGCAGACGGCAAAGCGAAAATTTGTGCGCTTCCTTACCGTCCCCCTGCTGAAGAACCAGATGAAAAATATCCGCTTCGTTTAACAACTGGACGTGTCGTTTACCATTACTTATCCGGGAACCAGACGAGAAGAATCCAGTTCTTGCGTGATATGTGTCCGGAGCCATACGTCGAAGTGCATCCGGAAACAGCAAAAAAATACAATATGGAACATGAAGAAAGTGTCCGCCTAATTACCCGAAGAGGCGAAGCAAACTATAAAGTGAAAATTACAGAAGCAATTCGTAATGATACCGTATTTGTTCCATACCATTTTGGTCACGAGCAATCTATCAATCTATTAACCATTGCAGCGCTTGATCCAATGTCCCGTATGCCGGAGTTTAAGGTTTGTGCGGTTCAATTGAAAAAAGTGGAAATGAAGAAGAAGGTGCAATAAATGAAAAAGAGGCTGTACTTAGAACTTGAAAACTGTATAGGATGCCGTTCATGCCTTGCAGCATGTACACAATGCGGAGGGCATGAAGAACGGAACAGGAACTATGTTTACGATGTAAACCCTATGGTTAATCGGCAAACCATGCCTCTAATGTGCCTTCATTGTGTGAATCCGGCCTGTGCAAGAAGCTGTCCGGCCCAGGCAATCCAAATCCATGAAACAGGGGCCGTATTATCCGCTCTCGTTGAAAAATGTATTGGCTGCCAAAACTGTACGATTGCTTGTCCATATGGAATACCGAAGTTTGACACAGAACAAAATTTAATGTACAAATGCGATTTATGTATCGACCGAACAAAAGACAGTATCCCGCCAATGTGTTCAAGTGTTTGCCCGTCTAATACACTTCAATGGCTAACTGATGAAGAAATTGAAAATAAGAAAAAACAATTTCATCTAGATAATGGAAAATGGGTGACTAGTATGCCGTATCTTGAAGGTGAAACGAACGTTAAAGTAAATTTGCCTGGAATTTTACAGGGGATTACGAAGCTATTTTAGGAGGGATTAAGATGCCGTCAGATAAAAATAATAAAATTCCCTTTAATGAAGATAATTACACCCATAATATTGACCGGAATAATGAAAGAAAGCTCGACAGACGTGGGTTCATGAAAACATTAGTGGGTGCGGCTGGTGTATTCGCAATTTCGTCCCTTCCTTGGGGAGCGGTAGCGGCTAAAGAATTGCTGGGACTTGGGGAAAAGGAGTATCCTCACAAAAAAATCACAGATGTAAGCAAAATTGCAATTGGTGACGCAGTAGATTTTAAATTTCCTGGTGATCATGATGATGCCATTTTGATCAGATTGTCTGAAAAGAAATACGTAGCTTACCAAAATGCATGCACACATCTTCGTTGCCCGGTTTTCTGGGTGAAGGATGAAGGAGAGATGGTTTGTCCTTGTCATCATGGGAAATTTGATGTTGAAACAGGTGCTCCAACTGCGGGTCCGCCAAGAAGGCCGCTGCCTGAAATTCAGGTGAAAGTTGAAAATGGCGGGGTATACGCAGTAAGGGTGAAGCGTTATGGATCATAAATTTTTTGGTGTCGCGTTGCTTTGTGCCTTCTTGATGATGAATATTGTATTTACGCAATTCATGGTTCATCAATATTATTATGAAAATTATGTAAATGTTTTAATATTTGGGGGATTAAACCTTGGGGTATTTCCATTAGCGTTAATTATTTATAAAAAAACGAAAAACGAAAAGGCGTGAATCACATGAACAATGAAACATACCTTGATTTTTGTTTTGTAAAAGAAGCATCTGGAAATTTTGCTGCTGAAATCGATAAGCTCCTTTCAGAACTTTTTAAAGGTGTTCTTCTTAACTGGTATTTGGATGAAAAGTCAATAGATGGGGTCGACATTGTAGTTGCCGAAGTCAAGGGAATGGGCAAATGGGAGTCTGAAGAAGAAACAATTGAATTTATCGAGAATCATGCAGAAGATACATTCTGGAAATATTTGCAGGGTTATCAAATGAATGTATACACAGCAAAGAGAGGATGCAATACCTGTGGATCACATTAAAATAGAAGATATACAACCATTGATATCGGAAAAAGCAAGTGTAGCCATCTTGGATGATGATGGCCAGGATAAAGCTCCTTTCGTTACTAAAACGATTGTTAAGGTGGAACTTTGTCCTGATATAACACATCTGCGTATTTACTTTGACGACATTAATTTTTTCGCTGTCCCGTTGATTTCCAATGTAACTAAAAATACAAATGAGTGGTCAGCTTTTGACGAAAAAGCGAGTTTACAATATGTAATTAGAAGAGAGAGTGGTCAGGATGTTTAAAAGAATTCAGCTTCCATTACAAACCTTAAACCTCGTTGTCGGATTTATGGTGTGGGTATTAATATCGTCCCTGCTGCCGTTTATTAAAGAAGATATCGCAATACCGGATGGTCAGCTTGCACTGGTAACAGCTGTGCCGGTTATTTTAGGATCTATTCTTCGCATTCCCCTTGGCTTTTACGCCAATCAGTTCGGGGCAAGGAAAATTTTCCTGATTAGCTTTATATCACTGGTATTCCCTGTTTATTATATCAGCATTGCGGATTCTCTTGCTGATTTGTTGATTGGGGGGCTTTTTCTTGGTATTGGAGGAGCCGTATTCTCTGTTGGAGTAACCTCTTTACCGAAGTATTATCCTAAGGAACGCCACGGCTTTATAAATGGAATTTATGGTGCAGGAAACCTCGGTACGGCTATATCAGCGTTTGCTGCACCTGTTGTAGCTACGAAGTTTGGCTGGTCAACAACCGTACAGCTTTATCTCGTTATTTTGGCAGTCTTTATCGCAGGTAACTTCCTATTAGGGGATAAAAAGGAACTGAGAGTTAAAACACCGCTTTTAGAACAAATTAAGGGTGTCTACAAAAATGAAAAACTATGGCTGCTAAGCTTATTTTACTTTATAACATTCGGTTCTTTTGTTGCATTTACTATTTATCTGCCAAACTTTCTTGTAGCGAACTTTGGATTAGACAAAGTTGATGCGGGTGTAAGGACAGCAGGCTTTATTGTTCTTGCTACCATTATGAGGCCTATTGGCGGGTGGCTTGCCGACCGCTTCCATTCTCTTATTCTCCTCATGTTTGTTTTTGGAGTTTATACGATTTCAGCAATGATCCTATCCTTTGCTCCATCAATTGGCTGGTACACATTTGGCTGTTTAAGTATTGCTCTCTGCGCTGGAATAGGAAATGGTGTTATTTTTAAGCTCGTGCCCATGTATTTCCAAAAGCAGGCTGGTATTGTGAATGGGATCGTGTCCGCAATGGGCGGTTTGGGAGGATTTTTCCCACCGTTAATTCTTTCCTTGCTATTCAATATCACAGGCCATTATGCAATCGGGTTCATGGCATTATCAGAAGTTGCCCTTGCAAGTTTGATTTTAGTAGTCTGGATGTATTTCCAAGGTAAAATGGGGCTTGCCAAAGAAGTGATTGATCATACAATAGAAGGGATTCTGATCACCGATACCACCGGTAAGATCATTTCAGTAAACCCTTCGTTTACAAGGATTACTGGCTATCAAGAAAATGAAGTAATTGGAAAGGACCCCAGTTTACTTAAGTCAGGCAGGCAGCCTCAAACTTTTTATGAGGATATGTGGAAATCTATTGAAAAAAATGGTTTCTGGCAAGGTGAAATCTGGAATAGCCGAAAAGATGGGCAACAATACCTACAATGGCTGACGATTAGTGCAATTAAAGATGATGCTGAGGATGTTGTTCAATATGCCGGAATGTTTAGTGACATTTCAAGTCATAGTGAAAAAAGCATAAAATGAAATATGCGGATGAAATCTTTGAATTTGAAGTCTGAATGGGAGTTTTCCGAACAAGAAGTTCCAATGCTAATTTTCCGATGGGAAAGAAAGTTACGTCAGTGTTTTCACTGCTTGACCGAAAAGCTTTAATTGGGAGAATGGCGATTTCGGATGGCAAATATCCAGCGACAATAAGAAGGAGGATGGGAATGAATGATACTCAGCCACTCAAAAACAAAATAAGTTCTTATATCATACAAACACATGAAGAAGAGATAAAACGAATTGCAATGGAGCTTCATGAAGGTGTGGGACAGTCCCTCTACAGTCTTTTTACAGGTATGCAGCTCTTTGAAAAGACAATCGAACAGCCTGCCATGAAAAGCTATGCAGGTGATATGAACCAGTTATTGGAAAAGACAATTCGAGAAATCAGGCTCTTGGCTGTAGAATTGCATCCTCCCACCCTTACAACTCTGGGGCTGATGTCTGCTATGAAAAGCTATATTAAATTATACACTTCAACCTATGGCATTGAGGTTGAGATAGAGAATTTGGGTATTGAATCGCAAATCTCCGATAGAGATAACATTACACTTTTCAGGGTTTGCCAAGAAGCATTGATGAATATAGCAAGGTATGCAGATACAACGAAGGCAAGTATGATATTCATATGGGAAAAAAGCAGGTTAATGATAATGATTAAAGATTCAGGAAAAGGGTTTGAGGTTGAATCTGCCATGAATAAGTTGAGCGGGCTTGCTGCCATGAGTGAAAGAATGCATTTGATTGGCGGGAATTGTACCGTTTTTTCAAAAATAGATGATGGTACTTCTATAGAGATTTCTCTACCATTATATTAGAATGCTAAACAAGGGGTTTGCGAATTAAGCAATCCCCCTTGTTGTTTCATATTCATTATAAACGATAAAAATACGAACAAAGCTAAGGGGGAGCAGCTTTGATAAAAATTTTGCTTTGCGATGATCACGCCGTTGTAAGAATGGGCTTAAAAATGCTATTAAATAATCATGCTGATATGGACGTCATAGGGGAAGCTTCTGATGGGAATGAAGGAATACAACGAGCACTGGAGCTCCAGCCTAATGTGGTAGTCATGGATTTAAGCATGCCTCATGGAAAAGATGGCTTATCGGCAACTTCCGAACTGAAGAAACTAATGCCTGAAGTGGCCATATTAATACTTACTATGCATGATGATGATGAATATTTGTTCAGAACTATTCAAGCAGGGGCTTCAGGCTGTATTTTAAAAAGTGCACCACATGAAGAATTATTGTTAGCCATCCGATCTTTATCGAACGGAAATGCTTACCTTCATCCATCTGCAACAAAAAGGGTTATGGAAGAATACATAGGGAGTGTGAAGCAGGGGACCGCTGATTCTTTCAATCTGTTGTCTGACCGTGAAAAAGAGGTACTGACGTTGATTGCGAAAGGGTTTTCCAATAAAGAGATTGCCGGACAGCTTGTCATAAGCGTGAAAACGGTTGAAAGTCATAAAGGAAACTTAATGGAAAAGCTCAAGATGAAAACAAGGCATGAACTTGTTGCATTCGCTTTAAAAAAGGGGTTATTAGGGTATGGAATATAAAGGGGGCAGTCAATCGAACGCGGATCAATCATTAAAAAAAGCGTGTGAACGTGTATTAGAAGAAATGAACTGTGATTTTGTTGGCCTTGCTTTACAAAACAGTAAAGGTCCTGACATAAGCTGGCATTATGCCGCCGGAAACAGAAATGATAAATACAAAAGGATAACAGTTCGATATGGAAAAGGAATAGCAGGCAGGGTAATATCAACGGGGAGGCCGATGAAAATTGAGGGTTTTCCCAATAATATTCACGGCAAAGCATTAGAGTATCCCATCATGCTCGCGGAAAATCTCAGTTACGCCTTCGCGGTTCCAATTGAATTTAAAGGTGTTCCAAAAGGGGTACTATTAGTGGGGAAACGAATAGATCAGCCTATTTCTGAAAGTGACCAGCATACGATCCTTGATGCAGCGAAAAAATTGGAAAAGGAATTGAACAGCTCAATATAACATGGCAACAAGGAGGATTATGTATGGACTTGAATAAACATATGGAAAAAGAGGTTTCGCCTGGATCTAGCGATGCGACGATCCTTGTCAATGAATCTGGAGTCATCTCTTTTGCAAATCAACAGGTATATGAAAACTTTGGTTATGAACATCATGAATTGAACGGGGAAAAGCTTTTGAAGCTTATACCAGGGGCAAACCTTCTGTCCAGTAGGGAAGGGGAATTCATCCACCAGATTGGTATTCACCGGGATGGTCATGCTTTTTCACTCTTTTTCAGGGTGAACGCCTTTCAGCTTGCCAAAGAGCTCTATTACTTAATCGTAGTCCATAAAGTAAAAGACCAATCACGGATTAATCAGCAGCAATCCTATCCGTTAAATGAGCTGGTTGATTTAAGTTACGCACTTGATGAATCAACGATTGTTGCATTTACGGATGAAAAGGGAAAGATAATAAACTTTAATACGAAATTTTGTGAGGTATCCAAATATTCAGCAGCTGAGCTTATTGGGAAGGATCACCGAATTATCAATTCAGGTTATCATTCAAAGGGATTTATGCAAGGACTTTGGCGAACAATTTCATCAGGAAGTGTATGGCGGGGTGAAATTAAGAACAAAGCGAAGGATGGAACCTATTACTGGGTGGATACCACAATTGTCCCTTTCTTAAATGAAAAAGGAAACCCTTATAAATATTTGGCAATCCGGAAGGAAATTACTGAATATAAACGAGTTTTAGAGGAATTAGGAAAATCCGTAAATAAAATGACCGATTTTCAATTTGCTTTGGATGCTTCCTCAATTGTAGCAATAACCGATCAAAGAGGGACGATCAAATATGTCAATGATCAATTTTGCCGGATTTCAAAGTACTCAAAGGAAGAGTTGATCGGACAGGATCATCGAATTATTAACTCGGGTTTTCATTCGAAAGAGTTTTTCAAGAATCTTTGGAAAACAATTTCTGCAGGTGAAGTATGGAAAGGCGAGATTAAAAATAAGACCAAGGATAATAGTTATTATTGGGTGGATACTACAATAGTTCCCTTTCTTGATGAATACAATCAACCTTACCAATATTTAGCGATTCGTCATGAAGTGACCCAGCGTAAGCATGCGGAAGAAGAAATTCAGAAAATGACCGGGAAAATCATTGATGTGCAGGAAGAAGAAAGAAAACGCATTTCCCGAGAGCTTCATGATGATATCGGACAAAACTTATACAGCCACCTCATAACGATTAACAGGCTGCAGACGGAGATGGATCATCCCCTGTTAGATCAGATGCAGGATGAAACTACCGAAATTATCGAAGCGCTCCGGCAACTATCCTGGGAATTAAGGCCATCTGTACTTGATGATCTTGGGCTGTTCCCTGCCATTCGCTCTTTATTGGTGCAATTTTCAGAGCATCATCATATCAAGGTCCGTTTTGACTGCTATTTGAATTGCCGTCTTAATACAAACAAAGAAATTACCATTTACCGTATTATCCAAGAAGCATTAACAAATATTCGGAAATATGCTCAAACCGAAGAAGCTTCAGTGACGATCCGGGAAATAGAGGAAGAAGTTCAAGTGGAAATAGAAGATAAAGGAATGGGCTTTGATATAGAAAAAGTCACCCGGGGAGTTGGCATATTCAGTATGGAGGAAAGAGCCAAAGCTTCCGGTGGAAACCTTCTCCTTCATTCTGGCGAAGGGAAAGGGACAAAAGTAATTTTGAAAATGCCTTTGTGGTGAATGTGCTCAAGCAAATTAATCCGACATTTAACGATTAGCGAACTAACTATGAGCTTGATTAGCCATTAACCACTGTTAAAGAAAATAAAATTACATCCTTTCTTCCATGTTTTATATTAGAATGATAGTTAAGAGAAACATGTATCATGAAAGGAGACATCGTATGCAGGCACATAACAAAACGGTCGTGAAATCCATGCAAATCTTAACCCTTTTCATAAATCATCCGAAACTCACCTTTAATGAAATGATGGAACTTTCCAACTTGCCGAAAACGTCGTTACACCGTATGGTGGGATCATTGGAAGAAATGGGGTTTTTAACAAAGGACAAGAATGGCCATTATTCACTTGGATTGATATTCCTGCAGTTTGGTCAACTGGTAGGGGAGCGTTTGGATATCAGGTCAATCTCCTATCCCATCATGAAAGACCTTCGGGATGATGTTGAAGAAGCAGTGAATTTAATTGTGAGGGATAAAGATGAAGCGATGTATATTGAAAAGGTGGACACCCTGCATCCTGTTCGTCTTTATACATCCATTGGAAGACGTTCACCATTGTACGCTGGCGATTCTCGAATCATCCTAGCATTTTTGCCAGAAGAAGAGCGTGAAAATTATTTAGGGAACATCCAATTAAAACCGATCGCCATGGGAACGATTACAGATAAAACTAAACTTCGTCACGCATTGGATGAAGCGAGATCGAATGGTTATACGATAACTTCATCAGAACTTGAGGATTATACAAAAGCGGTAAGTGCACCGATACTCAATGGCAAAGGTCAAATAGTAGCTGGTATTAGTGTGGCTGGGATTGAAGCGAGATTTCAGGAAGATCGCTTGCCTGAATTGATTGAAAAAGTAACGAAAGCCGCCAAGTCGATTTCCATGAAACTTGGTTCTCAAATACATTAATGAAGATAGAAATCATGTCATTTTCGGAATATATTTTCCTGAAATAAGATAACTTACATAAGATGGTCGATTCCTAGTAAAGCCACCGCTTATGGTGGATTTTTGTCATGTGGGCATGCTCAGCCGTAACTGGTGTAATGTTTGCCGCTTTATTTGGAAGTGCTTATCAGCAACCATTTCATTGAATGTCATCATGGTTGATCTTGAGTAGCAAACATTAACAGAACCAAGACGAAAAGGTGAACCATTCGGGGTTCACCTTTACTAATATCGTAAGACTTAAACGGATTGTTGGTTAACCATTAAATACGGACAAAGTGTGATTGATTTATATTTCTCGGCACCCCGATGTCAGCCATTGTTAGTAAACCTGGTTTACGGAGGGCATCAATTTGCTTAGCGGTATTGATGATCATTGCTGCGGTTGCGGTATCTCCAAAAATGCCGTTTGGAACAATCAACCTTTGGGTTTCGTTCCCCTCAATAACGATTTCATCTTCCTGTTTAGTACCTGCAGCCATCGTTAAATCCAAGGAAATTTCCTTTCCGTCCACAGTCTTCCCTGTGGAAATTTGATGAAGCCCCATAACATCCCCTCGTTTTAAGGCAGTTAGCGGAACGGTCATATTTTCGCTTGCAATCATTGGTTCAATGGTATTGGTAACACTTGAAAGTTTCCAATTCAGCCCATAAGCAATTAACCTCACAGACTCTTCAAGGCCTACATGCCCAATTTTATCCTGTTGGGCTAAAAATTCAAACTCTTCTCTGGTCATCCCGATTCCGACCTTTTTCTGTAAAGGGAGGCGCCTTTTCGAAACATCAACTTTACGAATGACCTTAATTTGGTTAACAGTGGTCAATACTGTTGTAAAAGAAATGGCCATAGTATCCATGATGTACCCTGGATTGATTCCGGTCCCGATGACACTAAGTCCTTTTGCTTTAGCATAATCATCTATTTCCTTTGAAAGTAAAGGGTAGCGATGCCAAGGGAAGGAAAGCTGTTCACAGGTGGAAACCACTGAAAAGCCGTGATCTAGCAGCTCTTTAATTTGGGGCCATACCTGTTGTGCGTTGGAACCTGTTGCATGTAGGGCGATAGGTTGGACAGCTTCAGTATTTACTTCCTGTATATGGGGGACTACACACTTGTTCGTTTCCTTTTCATTGATCAGTAAGCCAATATCCTTCCCTACCTTATCGGGATCAATATCGACAACACCGATAATCGATTGAGGATTCGTTTGATATGCACTGCGTAGAATTTCAATTCCGATGGGACCGAGCCCGAATACTGCGAATTCAGAATATTGGATAGTCATACATCTCTCATCCTTTCAAATGAACTTATAACAAAATGCTAACATTGAGTGATAAATAAGAAAAATAGTTAATTTTTATATATTTATAAAGAATCGTTATAAAAGAAAAGGCCGCAACGAATGAGCGGAAGAAGAATCATTCTTCAATTTTGGGTTTACCTCTCTAAGGGATAGTTGGTTGGCGGTAATTGTTCACCTCAATTTATCAGCAAAAGTTGGGGTGTTGGACAAGAATCCATGGTTTTCTCTTATGGAGAAACCGCCATACTTTTCCCGGTTAAAACCTTGAACGGACTCTAGACTTATTAGCGCTTCAGTCCGAAGCATCTGCGATTTTGAGCATGTTGGACATTTTTTGCTGCGGTTAATGAAGTTTCAAATAAAATTATTATGTAGCATTGCCTAAGGCACTAGAATTGGCAGAAACGTTATCCGGTTTTATGTGTTACATGGTTAAGGTATTGTTTCGGGTTGTTTTGATCGAAACAATATCTTATTTAGTTTTGTATATAAAACTACTTTTTCTGTTGGAAAATTATTATTCTGAATATTATTGACTATTACGAAAATTCAATATAACATTAAATATCGGTAACATTGTTTTTTATATAAAACAATAATTGCCACTATCTTTTGAAAGGGGGAATTGGTGAAGTTTGATAGCATGATAGTCATTTCCTATCGAAAATCATGAAAGCGCATTCAAATGAGCCTATTATAAGGGGGAAATAACATGTTACAAGGTCAAAAAAGATGGTTGTACATTGCGATTCCTATTTTTTTCTTCTGGTTTTTCGGTCAGATTGATAAAGTAGGTATCTCTGTTATCCAAACCGATCCGGGATTTTTAAGTGATCTTGGTCTGACTGGCCCGGATAAAAATGCAAAAATTGGCTTGATCTCCTTTATATTCATGATTTCATACTCCTGTTCCAACATTTTTTGGGGAGTTATTATCGACAAGTTAGGGGCACGGAAAACAGCAGTTTTAGGTTTACTGGTATGGACAGCGACAATGGTCATGGGGGGGCTGTCCACTTCATACGAAATGTTTTTAATTAGTAGAATCATCCTCGGAATTGGGGAAGGCATGATGATTCCGATATCGGGTAAGTTCATTTCGAATTGGTTTAATAAACGAGAGCTTGGCAGGGCACAGTCATTCTGGATTACTGGAAACTACCTTGGCCCGGCCGTGGGTACCGTTATGCTCATCCTAATTATTTCAACATTTCATTGGCAGGCCGCGTTCTTTGCTCTCGCTGCCTTTAACTTGTTTATAAATATTCCAATGTTCCTGTTTTTGGCTCGTAATACGCCAGAAGAACATCCACGCATGAGTAAAGAAGAAGTCTCCTATATTCGCCAAAAAGACGAAGCGCATGATGTGCGGTCGAAGCAATTCTTCGCAAAGGATTATCGTTATTGGATTGTCTGGTTTGGCAATTTGATGTCGTCCTTTCTTTTCTTTGGAATCAGTATTTGGCTTCCTACATATCTCGTTGAGGCCAAAGGCTTTGAAAGAGATGCAATGACAGGGATTACCTCATTATCATGGCTATTCGCGCTTGGATTTGTCCTGGCTGGCGGATTTCTGGCGGACAAAACGAAACGCCCGAGTTTGCTTGCGACGATTCTTTTCATACTTACAGCTGTATTTTTGACAATCGCTGTCATTGCACCAAATCCTATTTTGGCCGGAGTTTCCATGGGGCTCGCCATGGGAACTCAGGGAGGAATGTTTCATCTAACCAATTTCTTCATCATCAAATTTTCAACACCTGAAACAGCGGGCCGCGCGGCCGGTTTAATGGGATTCACAAATATTATGGGTGGATTTTCAAGTTATATTATGGGATGGAGCCGCGATTTGTCTGGCGGTGATTTTGGTCCCTCCATTGTCATGCTGATTGTAGCAGCCACTCTTGGGTTCATGGCGTACTTGTTTATGATTAAACAAGAAGTTGCCGAAAATCACCTAAGTAATACGACAGGAAACAAAGTAACTTTATAGAGAGCAAAAAAGTTAATATACGTTTTTTAGAAGGGTTTCTCAGTAAGAAGGAATGCTAGATTCTTACTGAGAACCACAATAAAATCTTGAATTTTCAATGACGTGTACACAGGAGTAAGGACGACCACAACTGATACAACAAGGGAACGTATTCTTAAACGATAGTATCAGTTTTTTTTACAGCTAACATTGACAATAAAGCGATTACATTTTAGAATTGTTTATATTAAGAAACATTGTTTTGTATATAAAACAATTTAGGGTCGTTATAAAAAAATATGTGCTCGCTTACCAGACCGTATACATGAAGGGAACCGATCTTTGTATAACCGTTCATCACGTTTGAAAGTTAACAGAAGGGGTGGAGACAATGGGTATGGCCTTAAAAGATAAAGTCGTTTTGATTACAGGGGGAGCTTACGGAATAGGAGAAGCTGTCACACGCCGTTTTATACAAGAAGGAGCAAAAGTAAGCATTATCGGCCGCTCTAAAGACAAATTAGCGAAAATGAAAGAGGAATTTGGTGAAAATATCATTACTTACCAGGGAGATGTAAGCAAATACGAACACAATGAGCAAGCGGTCCAAGCTACTGTTGAGCAATTCGGAAAGTTAGATGTTTTCGTTGCGAATGCAGGCGTGTTCGATGGATTTGCAAAATTTGTCGATGTGACTCCCGAGGCGCTTTCCGAAGCATATGATTTCCTATTCAATATTAACGTAAAAGGCTCTTTTTTCGGAGCTAAAGCTGCACTTGAAGAACTGAAAAAAACAGATGGCAATATTATTTTTACCGTGTCCGGTGCAAGTTTTTATCCGGATGGCGGCGGTGTTTGGTACACAGCGAGCAAACACGCCCAAATTGGATTGATGCGACAGCTTGCGTTCGAACTATCTCCTTCCATCCGGGTAAATGCGGTAGCCCCAGGGGGTACATTGACAGCACTCACGGTGATTCCACCGCTTCGTCCATTTGTGAAAATCGTCGATAATGATACGAAAGCAAGCAGCATTAAAAAACGGAATATTCTTCAACTTGCCCAGATGCCGGAAGATCACGTTGCGGCGTATGTACTGTTAGCTTCTGACGAATCACGCGCAATCACCGGTGAAATCATTTCCAGCGACGGGGGATTGTCAGTGCGGGGACTCGGCTAAACTGGCAAGGTTTTTGAATACGGTTAGCTAATTTGTAAAACGGGAACGGAAGGCGATTTTGCTGCTTATCTGAAAGGAAGCACTTTCTTTATAAGAACGAAAACTTGCTATTTCCAAGCAAAATATAAAAATAGTAAATCTTCTCTAATTTAAGAAAGATATATCGAGTATGGGTGCTTTAAGAGTTAGAGACTTACCTTAAGAAGGGGACTGATATTATGCCATACGTAAAAGTAGAAGATTTAAGTATTCATTATGAAATAGAAGGTAGTGGAGAGCCTTTAGTATTATTACATGGTATGAGCAATAATTCACAGTCATGGAAGGAACAAATCCAGGGATTAAAGGAGCATTATACAGTAATTGCATGGGATGCTCCGGGTTATGGGAAAAGTTCAGATCCAGCCGAAGAATATAGAAATTTTAAAGAGTTTGCACGTATTCTGAACGGCATGCTAGATCAGCTAAAGTTGGAAAAAATCCATCTGCTAGGCCATTCAATGGGAGCGGCAATTGCGATAGAGTACTGTTGCCTGTACCCTAATAAGATTAATAAACTTATATTAGCAGACTCGACAAGGGGGGCTGCTGCTCTAACCCCAGAAGAGAACGAGACGAAATTGAAAAATCGATTATTCTCAATCGAAAACCTATCTACTAAGGAGATAGCGGAAAAGAGGATAAAAGCACTGTTATCTCCCAATGCTTCAGAAAATGTCCATATACGGGTCAAAGAGATTATGACACAGATAAGGCCGGCAGGGTATCGCTCGGTAGCATATTCGCTATATCATCTAAATCAAATGAGTTTGTTATCTCATATAAAGGTGCCTGTTCTTGTGATTTGTGGTGAGTTGGATATTGTAACTCCTATAAAGGAATCAGAAGCAATTCATGAAAAGTTAATAAACTCCCGGCTAGTGATAATTCCAGATGGCGGCCATTTGTGTTACCAGGAAAATCCCAGGAAGTTTAATTCGAGCATTTTGGAATTTTTGAACGGTATCGAGTAAGGAAAAAACGAATTCTATTGCTTAAGGCTTCTATAAATGACTTAGTAAAAAACCAGGGCTTAGATTTAAGAGAGGAATGGGTAGGGAAAATGGCTAATTATACAATCGTGGATAAAGAAACTTGTATTGCTTGCGGAGCCTGTGGTGCTTCAGCTCCAGATATTTATGATTACGATGAAGAAGGTATTGCGTTTGTTATATTGGATAATAATGTGGGGGCAGCGATTATACCTGAAGAACTCGAGGAAGATATGATAGATGCTTCAGAAGGATGTCCAACCGATTCTATAAAAGTGGCTCAAACATCCTTTGATGGTAACCCTAATAAATTTGAATAATATTTATAGATATAATCAATGAAGATGTTTGAAAATGATTATAGATTTAGGGACTTTACTGAACATGATTCACTGTTGGTTGTAAGGGATAAACTTGTAATGTTTCTACAAGTTATTCTTAATTTTTCCGGTTCCCAAAATGAGGGATAAGATTTAGGGATACCCCCCTTTAAAAACTAGTGACGCCAATTTCCGTAGTTTTTTTCGGGATAAAGAGCCGAAAGCTGTCCACCCAATTGAGGAAGACTTTCGAGGATTTTCACCTTCGCTTGCCTCATTCCGCCATAGAACGCAGTAAACAAGCCAACTGGGCCGCCGCCAATAATGGTTATGTCATAGATCTTCTTTTCTTCCGTCAATGTAATCACTCCTTGTTCTTCTAGGTTGGTTGTTCATCATTTATGATATTGCTGGTTTTCCAAAAGTAAGGGCGCAGGAATTGATAGAGAATTTAAAAGAACAAATGAAAGTTTTCGAACCAACAATTTGTCTTGAAGAAGCAGTTGAACAAATGGAAAAGCAAGCAGACGGAACATTTAAGATCACCACAAACCTCGATACTCATTTCTCTAAATCAGTGATCATTACGGCTGGAAATGGAGCCTTTCAGCCTCGTAAACTGGAATTGGAAGATTCAACACAGTTCGAAAATAAGAATTTGCATTATTTCGTGAATGATATGAACCAATTTAAAGGAAGAAAAGTGGCGATTCTAGGCGGTGGAGATTCTGCTGTTGATTGGGCCCTTATGCTAGAGCCGATTGCTGAAAAGGTAACCTTGATACACAGAAGAGATAAATTCCGTGCCCATGAACATAGTGTGGAAAAATTAGTGAATTCCTCTGTTGAGATCAAAACACCTTATATTCCTTCCGAATTGGTTGGAGCAGATCAAATTACGCAAATTGTTTTAGAACAGACTAAGACTCAACAAAAAGAAGTAGTTGACGTAGATGATTTAATTATTAATTACGGCTTTGTCTCTTCTCTTGGAGCGATTAAAGAATGGGGTCTAAACATCAATAAAAATGCAATTATCGTTAATTCCAAACAAGAAACAAATATTTCAGGCATATACGCAGCCGGGGATATTTGTACGTACGATGGAAAGGTTAAATTAATTGCTTCAGGATTTGGTGAAGGTCCTACGGCAGTTAATAATGCCAAAGCCTATATTGATCCTCTGGCGAAAGTTCAGCCGTTGCACAGTACTTCCTTATTTGGGTGAACTCTATCAAACAACAAGACTTTTCTGAAGAAAAGTATTAAAGGTACATAGGCAGGCCCCCTGAAGTAATAAGTTATGGATAGGAGGCTCGATTGTCCAGGTTAAAATCGAAAAAAAGTAAAGCGGATATATTTCGAGGCTTTACATGTTTTGTTGCCTAACAAGGGAACAGGCTAATATGATTGTTGAAAATAAAAGTCGAATTCCTGCACGATTAGGAATTCGATTTTTTAGATTGTTTTAAGTAACGCCCCTATAGCGATTCTTCATAATATTTATCATTGTAAAACTTCCGGTAGATACGGATCAAATAAGGATGGTAAGGTTTTAAGATTTCAGGTTTTTATATGTTATATAACGGGGACCGCCCCATCGCCAATAAGAAGCTTAAATGGTGAGATTATCCAATATTAAAAGCCCCATTTCTCAGTGTCATAAAAGAGAAATGGGGCTTTTTTAACACCGATTAATTGACCCTCCCCTTTACACTCCAAGTAGTTTCACAGCATTTTTCCAACCAAGAATCTCAAATATCGTTAAAATCATGATCATTCTTTAACGTTTTCAAAATATGCTTTGTCAGAATTGAGGCATCCGTGTTTTTCCAAACTGCCGATATCGAACTGGATAATTCCGAGTTATCGATGTTCAAGGCTTTAACTTGGCTTTTTCCCAACAAACTCACCATATCTTCCGGCATGAGGGCTACGCCTAAGTTATTGGATATTAGATTGGCAATCGTAAGTAATTCAGAGCCTTTACATAATTCTTTAGGTGAAAATCCAGCAGTCAGACAAGCCTTTTCCAAAAGGAATTGAAGGGAGTGCGCTTGAACGGCATCATAATGGATAAAAAGTTCGTCTTTTGCTTCGTTTAATTGTATAGCCTCTTTTTGGGCTAGTGGATGATCAATGGAGACGACTAATTGTAAAGGGAACCTCATGAATTCAATCATGCTTAATCCTTCATTCGCGATGATGTCACCGTGAATGGGCGTTCGGATGAAACCGATGTGATAATTTTGTTGGTTTACGAGTTTTACTGCCCTTGAAGATGTTGTTTCATGCACGTAAAATTCTGTTTCAGGGTATTGCCCTACGATCTTTTTCAATAACTTCGGGATATATATGCTAGCCGCTGAAGGAACGGTAGCAATCTTCAATTTAGGTTTTGGGATAGCTTTATTTTCAACTATGTAATTCACTGTTTTCTCGATATCTTCAAAGGAAGGAGCAAGTTTTTTATAGATGTACTCTCCTTCTTCCGTCAATGTAATTTTTCTTGTCGTTCGATTCAATAGTTTAAAGCCTAATTGTTTTTCGAGGGATGAAATCTGTTGGCTAAGTCCTGGCTGGGATATATGCAGGGTTTTGGAAGCCTCACTGAAACTAAGATGGTTAGAAACCTCTATGAAATAGCGGAGGGATAGGTAATTCAAACAATCACCCACTTCAGTCGGATTTGAAAATACAAGGCTAAGAAAGGGATGATCTTTTAATTCCCTCTCAAACTAAAGCTGGAAATAACGATTTAAGGTTAGCTGTACTAGGATGTTCATTTTATAACATCTACTTATAAGTTTATAACAATAATATATTTCTAAAATGGAAGAGTCAATATTATCCTTAAAGAAAGGAAAAATAGGTAATAAACGGTAAAATATTACTATTCGATAACGGATTTCCCTTGTTTTTAATAGGTGTTTGTATACATTTAAGCTTGATGATTTAATTTCTATAAAACTTATTAATGTATTACTAGTGCTTATGGACGGTGTGTCTAATTTTGTAAAAAAAGGGAAAGTGAGGCGGTCGGTAGAATAATAACATTATCATCTTTTGCGGATGATGAATACACATGAGGGGGGGAGTTTTATGAAAAAATTTCATAAGTACTTTTTATTGGTCATGATTTTGACGGTCACCGGTATTATCACGGCTTGTAAAGACAGTAGTGAAGGTGTCTCAGGCAGCGGTAACCAAAACTTGAGTCTGTTGACTGGTGGAACCGGAGGTACATACTATCCGCTTGGGGGACAAATCGGAAAAATCATTTCCGATAAAACAAAAGCGAACATAACACCTCAGACATCTGGCGCCTCCGCCGAAAATATGGAAACTTTAAGGGCTGGAGAAGCTGAAATCGCTTTTTCGCAAACGGATATCGCCGCGTATGCACTTGAAGGAACAGAAATGTTCGACGGGAAACCCATTGACAATATAATGGCGATCAGCTCTTTATATCCTGAAACTGTTCAAATTGTAACGACTGCAAAAAGCGGAATTAAATCAATCGAGGATTTAAAGGGGAAAAAGGTATCAGTAGGCGCACCGGGTTCTGGTGCTTACATCAATGCCATGCAAATCCTGGAGATTCATGGTTTGTCTGAAAAAGATATTAAAGGACAAAATCTGTCTTTCGATGAGTCGGCCGAAGGAATTCAAGCAGGAAATATTGACGCAGCTTTCATTACTGCCGGAACGCCAACTGGTGCAGTCGAGGCGCTGTCCGTCCAAAATGATATCATGGTCCTGCCTATTGCAGAGGACAAAATCCAAGCATTGGTTAAAAAGTATCCATACTATGCTGAAGATACAATTCCAAGTGGTACGTACAAAATCAAATCCGAGGTGAAAACAGTTGCCGTTAAAGCGATGTTAGTGGTTACCAAGGATCTTGATGAAGATTTAGTTTATGAAATGACTAAAGCTATTTATGACAACACAGATCAAATCACACATGCAAAAGGCAAGTTCCTTACAGCAGAAACTGCACTTGAAGGATTGGGGGATATGGAAGTTCATCCTGGAGCAGCAAAATACTTTAAAGAAAAAGGTGTTTCCAAGTAATGCAATTGGGTCGGTAGCTCGCTTTATGTGGCCTATCGGCTTCGTTTTTTTCTGAATGGGATTTCTGAAAGGAGGTACCTATGAAATTCAAGATATTCATGGCGTTTTGTATACCTCTGATCATCGCATTTTTAATATTTTTTCCGTATAAACATGTCATTGCATTTTCCTACCAGGACCAAGGGGAACTAGTCGCGTACTTACCATTGAAATATGGAAAAAAATTTCATATTAAGTATACACACTCCATCCACCTTTCGGATGTACTGGAATCATATCGTTTTTCCGATAAGCAAATCATACAAACCGAACTTGCTTATCATGATTTTGCAGTCGGTATGCCTTCCAATGCAGAGGGGGAGGAAGTATTCGAAGAGAAAGACGGTACCTACTTCATAAAAAATATGAAACGCAATTTCACCTATATAGATTTACGAGTAGGACAAGTTAAAGCTAACCATCGTTTAATATATGATGAAAAAACATACACATTGGCAGACTTTATTAAACCTGGGACATGGGTCAGGATTTCATCGGAAAGAATTTCATTATGGGAACAGTTGAAGGGAGTGAAGATTAGTGGCTGATAATGAAAAAGTGAAATATTTAACCGAAGCAGAACAACAGGAGTTATTGGAAAAATATGATCCAGAAGCCGGAACTAGAAAATTAACTGGTGTCTTGGGCCACATTGCATTTTTTGGACTTTTAGCTTTTTCGTTATTCCAATTATATACAGCTATTTTTGGCGTTTTTACAGCACAAATCCAACGGACGATACATTTAGGGTTTGCACTCTCCTTGGTCTTTTTACTATTTCCTGCAAACCGAAAGAAGCGTCAAAAAGGAAAATTTCAAATTGCCTGGTACGATATCATATTAGCGATCCTTAGTATCGGGGTCGGTGCATATTGGCCCTTATTTTTCGAAGATATCGTCATGAATGTAGGACGTTTGGGCGTATTGGATTTTGCAGTCGGTTTAATGGCCATTCTGCTTGTTTTGGAAGCAACCAGGCGTGCAGTTGGTCTCCCTATCATGGTCATTGCTTTATTATTCATTTTCTATGGGATTTTTGGACAGTATATGCCAGGATTCCTTGCTCATCGAGGTTTGACTCTGGAGCGTCTGGTGCAAACAATGTTCTTCTCGACAGAGGGAATTTTAGGCACTCCGTTAGCGGTGTCATCGACATTCATCTTCCTATTTTTACTGTTTGGATCTTTTCTAGTCCGAACCGGCGTCGGTCAATACTTTAATGATCTCTCTACCGCCATTGCCGGCAGAAGGATAGGGGGACCTGCAAAGGTTGCGATTTTTTCAAGTGCTCTTCAAGGAACGATTAGCGGGAGCTCTGTGGCTAATGTTGTCACATCAGGAGCATTTACGATACCGATGATGAAAAATCTTGGATATAAGAAGGAATTTGCGGGGGCAGTGGAGGCGGCTGCTTCGACAGGCGGTCAATTGATGCCTCCGGTAATGGGGGCAGCGGCATTCTTAATGGTTGAGTTCATTGGGAATGGAATAACGTATTGGGATATAGCAAAGGCGGCTGCGATTCCAGCTATCCTTTATTTTTCAGGAATTTGGATCATGACCCATTTTGAAGCGAAACGACTTGGGCTGCGTGGGTTAACGCAAGAAGAGATGCCAAGTAAAAAGGAAGTGTTCGGCAAGTTTTATTTACTAATACCGATCCTTGCCATTATTTTATTGCTCATGGCGAATATCACGGTAACACATGCAGCACTGTATTCCATCGCCATCTCGGTTCTTGTAGGTTTCATAAACAAGGATGTCCGCATGAAATTCATCGATATCATTTATGCATTGGTGGATGGAGCCCGAACAGCTCTTGCAGTTGCCGCTGCAACTGCAGCAGCAGGCATTATTGTCGGTATCGTCACGAAAACTGGGCTAGGGCTTAAGCTGGCTAATGGTTTGATCGATTTATCTGGTGGATATTTGATTCCAACGCTGATGCTAACTATGGTAGCGGCACTTATATTAGGGATGGGTTCACCTACGACCGCCAATTATGTAATCACATCGACGATTGCAGCGCCTGCGATAATTTTGCTAGGTGTTCCTGATTTATCTGCACATTTATTCGTTTTCTATTTTGGCATTATAGCAGATATAACTCCTCCAGTTGCATTAGCGGCATTTGCTGCGGCAGGGGTAGCGGGAGGCGAGCCGATAAAAACGGGGATTGAGTCATCGAAACTTGCCATCGCAGCATTCATCATTCCATATATTTTTGTTCTCTCCCCGCAAATGCTAATGATCGATACGACTTGGATGGAGGTTGCATGGGTTGTTCTTACGGCAATGTCCGGCATGATTGCAATTGGTGCGGGTGTCATAGGTTACTGGATGAGGGGGATGCACTGGTTAGAAAGAGTCCTCGCCATAATCGTAGGTTTACTATTAATCTATCCTGAAACGGTATCGGACATCATTGGGATATCCGCTTTTATCGTGTTACTGGCTTTACAATATCTTTGGAAGAGTGACAATCACGGTAGCTCCAAAATCTTGGAAAATAACCAAAGCATTGAGAAAAATTGAGCCTGCGGATATCAATCCGGAAGTATAGGGTAGAGCTGAACCATTCGGGGGGGTGATTTTTTGAAGTGAAACATCATTGAGAACGCAACGCCCAAAGGGGAATGTGCAGACTGTTTTTTATCGAGACAACCAGCATATTCCTACTAGAGAATTCTGCTCGTATCCACCTGCCTTATGATAAAACCCCAATTTGTTTTATTTTGAAAGGAGACTAATTCATGAAATTTTTAAAAAGTTTTATTTTAGTTACTTTCAGTTTCTTTTGTATGATCACACCGGCTTTTGCAAGTGTCCCTGGAGTGGATGGGTCAATGGGAAAGGGTTTTACAAATGGAATCGTATCAGTTTCTCATCCGTTAGCAGCTGAAGCGGGTATAGAGATACTAAAACAAGGTGGAAATGCAGTCGATGCAGCAGCTGCCATTCAATTATCATTAAATGTAGTTGAGCCAATGATGTCTGGAATCGGCGGCGGTGGTTTTATCATGATTTATAATAAAAAGGAAAATAAAATAACGATGATCGAAAATCGCGAAATGGCACCTCAAAATGTTACGCCTGAACTTTTTTTAGATGAAAAGGGAAAACCTATTCCTTTTAGTAAGCGGCACACATCAGGGAAAGCGGTTGCAGTTCCTGGGACTCTGATGGGGGTGGAGACTTCTCTTGAGAAATATGGAACATTGAAATTATCACAAGTCATAGGCCCGGCCATTAAACAAGCTGAAGAAGGGGTAAAAGTTAATTGGGCAACAGCACAATATATCGATGAAAATGTAACAAAGCTTAAAAATAACCAAGCGGCTGCAAAAGTTTTTGTACCAGACGGAAAGCCGTTGGAAGAGGGAGACACCCTCGTTCAGCCAGATCTGGCAAAGACTCTTAAGTTAATAAAAAATCAAGGTTCTAACGTCTTTTATAAAGGTGAAATCGGGGAAGCACTTACAAAAGAAGTTCAAAAACGTGAAGGAACGATGACAACTGAGGATTTGGAAAACTATGAAGTGAAAGAAAGAGAGCCAATTAAATCGGAATATAGGGGATTTGAAGTGGTAGGGGCAGCTTCACCAAGCTCAGGCAGTTTGACTGTTCTACAAATCCTGGAGCTTATGGAAGGATACGATGTGCAAAAGATGGGGGCCAACTCGCCTGAGTATCTTCATCATCTAACCGAAGCCATGCATCTTGCTTTTGCCGATCGTGCTGCCTATATGGCGGATGAAGATTTTTATGATGTACCAACAGAAGGACTATTAGATGAAGATTATATAAAAGAAAGAAGAAAACTCATTAATCCAAATAGATCAACAGCTGATGTAAAAGCAGGCGATCCATGGAAATATGAGGGCAAAGAACCCACTGCAATGAAGAAAGTAAAAGAAGAGAAAACCCCAATCGGACAGACGACTCACTTTTCTGTAATGGATAAGTGGGGAAATATGGTTGCTTATACGACTACAATCGAGCAAGTATTCGGATCAGGTATCATGGTACCTGATTATGGATTCATGCTAAATAATGAAATGACGGATTTTGATGCCACACCGGGTGGAGTTAACCAGGTGGAACCAGGAAAAAGACCAAGAAGCAGTATGTCCCCGACCTTCGTATTAAAAGATGGAAACCCCTTCATGGCCATTGGTTCACCAGGAGGAGCGACGATAATCGCATCGGTATCTGAAACGATCATGAACGTGCTTGATCATAAAATGCTAATTCAAGATGCCATATATGCGCCACGTATTTATTCTGCTGGTTATCCGACAGTAAGATGGGAACCGGGAATTGAACAAAATACAAGGCTGGAGTTAATGGCTAAAGGCCATGTTTATGAAGAAAAACCGCAACATATCGGAAATGTGCAAGCTGTTATTTATGATTATGAAAAGGGAAAAATGTATGGAGGAGCCGATAATACGAGAGAAGGAACTGTTCAAGGTGTGTATAATGTTTCCCATAAATCGAAAAAGCCAAAAGAAATAAAAGAAGAAAAAAAGGGACCGTTTACCTTAAAAGTGAATGGAGCCGTTTATCCTTATACAGCTGAACAAATGAAACTGATAGATGAAAAACCCTATATCCAATCAGATAAATTGCTACTTGGTTTGGGTGTAATCCAAACAGGGGATTTAGAAACATTTAAACCAGATAAAAAATCGTATTTACCGGTGTTAGGAGTAGCGAAATCATTAGGGTATAAAACAAAATGGAACGAAAAAGACAAAGAGGCACTATTGGAAAAAGATCCGGCGGATATTGAAGATCCGGACGAAGATGGCAGTGTCACGAATTGATTGCTTTTCTAAGTCTGCTCGGGAAATTGAATACTAAATGAACCTAAACTTGAATACCCCAGAATTCTCTATGTAAAGAGAGGTCTGGGGTTGTTTTTTAGTTATATGAAATATTAGAGAGGTAGTCAGCCAGTTGAACGAAGGTTCCTGAAAAGCCCTCCTGCACCATTTCCTGCGACTCCTCGTAAGTTTTCATTTCCTCCTCGGTTGGGGATACGGGTGCCCCAATCATCGTAAGTATTGTTTTACCTTCATGCTCGGTGAATGTATAAGTATTGAGAGTTTCCAATGGCCAGTTGTCGTTAAAAGGAGCACGTACGATGTTTCCCGTTTCATCAGAAAAGAAAGAGGTGTAAACGAGTTTATCTGGGGAATTTACTTCATGATAAACAAATTTGACCCACATTACATTTCCGTCAGGAGATGTCTGGCTGTAATGGAAGACACCATCATGGCGAGGCTCAAACTTAGAAATATCAAAAGCCCACCCTTTAGGCCCCCACCAGTTCTGTAAGTGTTCTGATTCGGTAAATGCCTTAAATAAAAGCTCGCGAGGAGTATTGAAACTACGGGTGATTTCGGTTTTTGGAAACATTTTGTTCCTCCGCTCATTGTTTTTTATTATGTTTGTAGCTCCTTCAGATAAAGTTCCAAGCTGTCGAGTTTTTCTTACTATTCACGGTGAGAGGTCCGTCTCTTAGGAGTTCAACAATCCTTAATCGATTTGGCTCTGCAAGAGCACTTAATAATGTAGTATTCATCTTTACACCACGATTTATTAGAATTATATTCCTTTGGGAGAAATATAAACAAACAGGAATATTCCAGTCAAGTAATATTGGATAAAATATTTATCCCGAATTAACTTCATATAGCAAGGGGAGGTAGTTTTTGTTGTACTACACGAGGAGGTACCAATAATATACTTCCCCTTAAATGAAAATGAGCGCTAACCCTTGTTCCAGGATAGCGCCCGATTGTGGAAGAATAGTATAAGTTTTGTAGATAACATCATTTTCAAATTAGGAAACCATTTTACCAAGCTGTACGTTGAGAATAAAACAATGATATTTTTGTACATAATGATACAGGTTTAAGTTTTTTATAAAAAAGAATGATTCAGCAGTTTTTATTCGAAAAAAGAACTAATGTTCGTGTATACTTGTAACGAAGACAATCTCGATAGCGGTTATTACTAAGGAATCCAATCTTGATTCAAAGGAGAATGAAAATGATTAAACCATATTTAATGTTTAACAGAGAATGTGAAGAGGCTTTCAAACTTTATATTGAGGCATTTGGTGGGGAACTTATTGCTATGCAAAAATATAGTGAAATCCCATCAAATCCAGACTTTCCTGTTGAAGAGAGTGATAAAGACCTTGTTCTTTACTCACAATTAAGATTAACAGAAGATGGAATTATAATGGGTTCTGATTCAAACCGGGAATTGAATGATAGTGACAAAATGGTTGTAAGTGTGGAGCTTAACTCGGAGGAAAAAGCTAGAAAGGCATGGAACATATTAAAAGAAGATGGATCTATAAATATGGATCTTCATGAAACATTTTTTGCGAAACTTCACGGTTCATTGAAGGATAAATTTGGTGTTTCGTGGATGTTTACTGTCAATTAAAACTATTCTTGAATCTAAGTTCAGAAGACATCCTTCTTTGTAAAGTCGTTAGGGACAGAAATTGGAGAATATATAAGTAGGGGGATAATCAATTATTGAGAAGGTTTTAAAATCCTCATTAATACTCGGACGCTTTAAGAGTAACCAAAAAAAGCCCGATTTCTTAATATTAATACTAAGAAATCGGGCTTTTTAATATTGGAATTTCTTAAGGCAGTACATCCGTATTTTCCTGAGGCTGCAATAAATGATTGGATATCATTTATGTGAGTGAGTTTTCTTGTAAAATGGGGTTTTTCTGCCTTTGAATTTACTACAATTGTGGTCGTGGAAATACATTGAAAAAAATGAGAAAATATGATAAATTTATATAGATACACCGATTTTATGTTTTTATGTATATTATACCCTATTATAAATATACATCATAAAATCCTTTTCAGTCAATCCCTATTTTTATTTTTTTAAAGGAGTGTTTGATATGAACATGGAACTTGGCCAGGAGGAAGAACGAGTGGACAGCATGATTATTTGATTACATGAATAATTTTTGTCATATGATTCGTCTTGGAATTGAGCGATGAATGGGGAGGAAAGAAATGAAACCATATGTACTGGAGTTTCGGGAGATCGATAAAACGAAACTAATGGTGGTCGGTGGCAAAGGGATGAATTTGGGTGAATGCTCGAGGATTGATGGAATTCTAGTACCAGAAGGGTTTTGTGTTACCACTGAGGCATTTAAAAGAGTCATTGCGGAAAATGATGAGCTTCATCAATTATTGGATCAACTAGCAGTACAAAAAGTGGACGACCGAAAAAGAATTAGTGAAATTAGCAGGAAGATTCGTGAGCTGATTGAGGGAATCGAGATCGACAAGGGGATCGAAGAAGATATCGACCGATGTCTCTTAACTTTTGGCTTCGAGCATGCATATGCTGTTCGATCAAGCGCTACAGCCGAAGATCTTCCATTTGCATCCTTTGCAGGTCAACAGGATACCTATCTAAATATCAAAGGAAAAGTGGGGATTTTACAACATATTAGTAAGTGCTGGGCTTCACTGTTTACTGATCGTGCTGTGGTTTATCGAATGCAAAACGGATTTGACCATCGTAAGGTTTATCTGTCTGTTGTTATTCAAAGGATGATGTTTCCACAAGCTTCCGGAATACTCTTTACAGCTGATCCAGTTACTTCAAACCGCAAGGTGCTGTCGATCGATGCTAGCTTTGGACTGGGTGAAGCACTTGTCTCTGGCTTAGTGTCTGCGGACAATTATAAAGTGCGGGAAGGTAAGATTGTGGAGAAGCAGATTTCTACCAAAAAGTTGGCTATATATGCACGAAAAGAAGGCGGAACGGTGGAAAAGGAAATTGAGCCGGGTCAGCAGATTTTATCGACCCTGTCAGATGAGCAAGTGTTGGAGCTTGAAAGGATCGGCAGAAAGCTTGAAGCATATTTTGGCTGTCCGCAAGATATCGAATGGTGTTTGGTTGATGATACATTTTATATTGTCCAGAGTCGTCCAATCACTACTTTATACCCCATCCCTGAAGCAAATGATCAAGAGAATCACGTTTATGTATCTGTCGGTCATCAACAAATGATGACCGATTCCATGAAACCACTGGGATTGTCTTTTTGGCTGTTAACGACTCCTGCACCCATGCGTAAAGCTGGCGGAAGGTTATTTGTGGATGTCACACATATGCTGGCTTCACCTGATAGCAGAAAAATGTTATTAGATGCCATGGGACAACACGATCCGCTTATGAAAGACGCACTCATGACCATAATGGAGCGAGAAGATTTTATAAAATCGTCACCAGATGATAATAAAGTACCGAGTGCCAGTAAAAGCAATAAAGGTATATCGCCTTCGGGTTTTAAAGCACAAATTGAAAACGACCCGACAATCGTTTCTGATTTGATTAAGGGTAGTCAAACATCGATAGAAGAGTTAAAACAAAACATCCAAACGAAATTAGGATCGGATTTATTTGATTTTATTCTGGAAGATATCCAGATTTTAAAGAAGATTTTATTTGACCCACAAAGTTCAGCTGTGTTTATGGCTGCTATAGATGCTTCATCATGGATCAATGAAAAAATGAATAAGTGGTTAGGTGAAAAAAACGCAGCCGACACGCTTTCTCAATCTGTACCAAACAATATTACTTCAGAAATGGGTCTCGCGCTATTGGATGTCGCAGATGTGATTCGTCCTTATCCAGAAGTAATTGATTATTTACAAAATGTTAAAGATGATAACTTTTTGGATAAACTGGTTAAGTTTGATGGTGGACAGGAAACCCAAGACGCTATCTTCGATTATCTGAGCAAATACGGAATGCGATGTACCGGAGAAATCGATATTACTAAAACTCGTTGGAGCGAAAAACCAACTACACTTGTCCCCGTGATTCTTAGTAATATCAAAAACTTTGAGCCTAATGCTAGCAATCGGAAATTTGAGCAAGGGCGACAGGAAGCTTTGAAAAAGGAACAAGAGTTATTAGGTCGATTGAAGCAATTACCGGATGGTGAACAAAAAGCCAAAGAAACAAAACGAATGATCGGCCTAATCCGGAATTTCATCGGTTATCGGGAATATCCAAAATACGGCATGGTTAATCGCTACTTCGTTTATAAGCAGGCTTTACTGAAAGAAGCTGAACAACTCGTACAAGCCAACGTTATTCGTGAAAAAGAAGATATATACTATCTCACTTTTGAAGAACTTCACGAAGTCGTACGCACTAATAAACTAGATTACCAGATCATCAGCAAACGAAAAGACGAGTACAAATTATATGAAAAACTTACTCCACCACGTGTTATCACGTCTGATGGTGAAATCATTGTAGGTGAATACAAACGAGAAAATCTCCCAGCCGAAGCTATTGGAGGTCAACCGGTTTCTTCCGGAGTTATAGAGGGCAGAGCACGCGTCATCTTAAACATGGAAGATGCAGATCTAGAAGATGGAGATATACTGGTTACAACCTTTACCGATCCTAGCTGGACACCATTGTTTGTATCCATAAAAGGACTTGTCACCGAAGTTGGCGGACTGATGACCCATGGGGCAGTCATCGCACGTGAATATGGCTTACCAGCCGTTGTCGGTGTGGAAAATGCTACGAAAATGATCAAGGATGGACAAAAGATCAGGGTGAATGGAACAGAAGGGTATATAGAAATACTATAATTCATTACATTTCAATCATAAAAGAAGAGCATTCGAATTAGGAGAATCATTGAAATCATGAAATCGAGCCTTTATTAAAGGGCCGCTTTTATGCAATAACCAAAGCCCAATTTCTCGCTTACAACACCGGGAAATTGGGCTTTTTATATTTGGGTTTTATTATCGCTGTAAATTCGCAATTATCTATTCTTAGAAGTGAAAAATCTTGATTTAATGAGGGTTTTACATTGAAGACATGTAAACTACGTATTCGTCTTGGACAGCTTTAGAATTTTATAACGGCTTGTTTTTCTTATAGGCCACTAAAACGCCTTAAAGTAGAGCACAGTGTTGAATTTAAGGGCGCCCCTCTTGGAATAAGAATACGTTTTTATTTTAGGTAGCTTGATAACTGAAACATGTGAAATTTATTCAATTAGTAAATGTAATAGACTCCTATCGTAAATCGGTCCCTAAAGCGCTTTTAATCATTTTATTTTATTGGAACCCATATTTCACAAGATGGATTCGGATAAGCTCCTTGATATACTTCAAGTGATGCTATTTTCAGCATGTTCGCATCGATTTGATGGGAACCATTCCGAAAAATTTTGTTTCCACTTACTCACGATAGCCTCTGGTATTTCTAAGCTGGAAAATCCATCAGGTACATCACCATTTTATTCTGTTGCAATCCAATAACCCATGACGTTTTCCGCTTCTTGATAATTATCTGTGATACCCAATAAACCTTGATTTTGTCCATTAATTAATTGAGCTAATGAATCGATGGTTCCATCATTATTGGCTTTACTCCAGAGCTTTGGAATAAATGCATCCGTTTCCTTAGTAGCGCATGAGAGTTTTTCTTTAATCCCAACCACTTGAAAAGCATCTCTTTCAATAATTTCATATTTCATTGGTTCTGCTCCTTTCAGATTTACCTGGGTCTTGTTACTTGTACTGAACGATTCTTGAGCAACCAATGCCAAACGGCGACGATATTCCCCACAGAAATATTTGTCCGTGCATAAGGAGATACATTTGCTTTTTTTAGCTATTCTATAGAAATATTAAATTTTTGTATTGGTAATTATACATTATCTCAATTATAATTTTTAAGAAAGATATTTCGGAATTTTTTAAATAAAGGAGAAATTATGTATACTCATCCGACTTTAAAATATTGGAATGGAAGAATTGATTCCCAAACTGACCTGGACAGCTTCAGATACCACCAAAGAGTGCGCTTGGCACCGATTTCGGAATTAGCCACCTCTTCCAATGCATCCAGAACTTTTGGACTGATTGGCTTTAAATGTGATGAAGGCGTCAAAAGGAATAAAGGCAGGATTGGTGCTGCCGAGGGTCCTGATCATATTAGGCAGTCGTTGGCAAAATTACCCTGTCATTTACCTTCCCAAACCGAGCTGGTGGATGCTGGCGATGTAATATGTGAAAGTACAGAGATGGAGGCCGCCCAATCTCAACTGGGATCAGCTGTTGCCCGGATATTGGAGAGTAAAGCGATTCCCATCATACTTGGGGGAGGGCACGAAACCCTGTATGGCCATTATCTTGGGATTAGGCAATCCATTGGATCAAAAGCTAGATTAGGGATTATTAATATTGACGCTCACTTTGATATGAGGCCTTATGAAAAAGAAACTTCATCAGGGACGATGTTTAAGCAGATTTTGGACGAAGATCAAAGTTGTGGCTATTTATGTGTCGGAATTCAGAAGCAGGGGAATACGAAGGCGCTGTTTCAAACTGCCGAGAGCAGTAATGTCGACTACATATTGGAAGAAGATTTGTCATTGAACGAAATGGATGAAACGAAGCGGAGGATAAATGAATTCGCTAAGGAAAATGACTATATCATCCTTACATTATGTACGGATGTTATTGATTCAGCCTACGCACCTGGGGTAAGTGCACCATCGCCGTTTGGACTGGATCCGAAATTGGTCCGTGCCATTATTAGGCATATCGTATCGAATGAAAAGATCCTTTCCTTTGATATCTCGGAAGTGAACCCTTCGTTGGACGAAAATAATAAGACCGTTACATTGGCAGGGCATTTAATAAATGAGGTTTTGCTGCATTTTAAATAATGGACATGGAATAGGGGCAACTCCAATTCGGTCCTTCCAGAAAGGGAGTTCCTTTTCGTACCGACTGTTGGGGCTTTCCTCAATGCTATTTCCATAATCAATTATCAGTATAGAAGCGAAACACCTTTGACAGCGCCCAGACTGTCCATGAATCATTCATGGACAGTCTTTTTTGCGCTTTCTTTACAAGGATTTAGGGTCCCGGGCATTGCTTCGTTCGACTAACCCTTTAAAGTATAAAGGCATGTAGATTCTCCAAGACTCTGCTAAGTTCAATACTGATACTTGTAGGTTTTTGGTTTATAATAACAACCATCTAGCCTTTTGAGGAGGGGTTCCATGAATGAGTATAAAGTAACGGTCAGGAATGGCAGTACCTTAATTTTGTCGGAAATCATTAAAGCTGAAGACGAAAGAGAAGTC
This sequence comes from Peribacillus sp. NPDC096448, assembly GCF_044762675.1. Taxonomy (NCBI): domain Bacteria; kingdom Bacillati; phylum Bacillota; class Bacilli; order Caryophanales; family Bacillaceae; genus Peribacillus; species Peribacillus sp. NPDC096448. The sequence goes on from NZ_JBIWEU010000009.1 coordinate 190,055, forward strand.
CTTGGCACTCTTTTGATTTCCAGTGAATTATTTAATCAACCATTTACCGACATCAGGATTTTAGAACGCTGATTTGTGCCTGCCCGTTCCATTTGATACACTGTAAGAAATCTTAATACGGTAGGCGATACTATGTGTGGACGTTTCACTCTTTTCACTGACATAGAAGAAATAAAAGAACGGTTTGATATTCAAGGATCATTTGATGAGGAATACCAATTCAGCTACAATATTGCTCCTTCCCAATCCGTGCTCTCCGTCATTAATGATGGGGAAAGGAATCGACTTGGATATCTTCGGTGGGGACTCATTCCTTTCTGGGCAAAAGACGTAAAAGTGGGCTACAAAATGATCAATGCCAGAGCGGAAACCATTGCTGAGAAAGCAAGCTTCAGGAATGCGTATGAGAAGAAGAGATGCTTGATAATCGCTGACTCTTTTTATGAATGGAAGAAGACGCCAGAAAGAAAAATACCGATGCGAATAAAACTGAAGAATCATGCTCCATTTGGAATGGCCGGTCTCTGGGAATCCTGGAAATCTCCTGAAGGCATCAGCATTTATTCGTGCTCCGTTATAACAACCGTGCCTAATGAGCTAATGACCAGCATTCATGATCGCATGCCTGTCATCCTTAAACCGGAAGATGAAAAAGATTGGTTGAATCCTTCCATTAATGATCCTGCTTATCTGCAACAGTATTTAAAGTCATTCGATTCGGAACAGATGGAAGCATTTGAAGTATCGACTGATGTGAACTCGACTAAAAATAATTCACCTAACCTAATCCAACAAATTTGCTGAGAGGTCATTAGACCTCTAGGACTGTAGACAACTTGATGAAAATCGAGTTTGTCTACATTTTTTTTGTTTGTACAATTTGAACGTTGATCTCCTCTCAAGAAACTCGCTTTCCGCGGGTGGTCCTCCCTCGGCGCCTTTGCGCCTGCGGGGGCTCGCCAGGACTCGCTTTTCCCACAGGAGTCTCGCACACCCGCTCCAACCAACTTTGTTCTCTTTATGAACAGTAAGGAGTGCATGTGAAATACTTTAAAATTAACCCTTGCGAAAATAGACAAAATGCTGTACTGTTATATTTGCTTTTCAAAACGACTTTCGATGTCACTTTCACAAACTCAGATGGTTTCGGCAAGTTTTCAGCCCGGTACTTTTCTGGCAGGCATCGTAATTTTTGATAAATTATATAATGTAATCTTCTTATCAAGAGAGACGGAGGGACTGGCCCGAAGATGTCTCGGCAGCGGACTTAAATGGAGTGCTGTGCCAAATCCAGCAGGCTGATTTTTGCCTGAAAGATAAGGAGGGTGTTTTTTATAAATTAAAAGACCTCTTCTTGCTGTTAAATAGAAGGGGTCTTTTTTATGCCAGTTTTTTGCTACAGCTCCATGACTGGATAATCAGGTAGGTTCAAATTGGAGTTATTTGCGAAAACTGTTAATAGAATAAGAGCTGTGACACATGTCGCGGGAAAAATAAAAAGAGGTGTACATCATGAGTGCAAACAATAAAGGGAATCCATGGGCATTGATCCCATTTGTCGTATTTTTAATTTTATTTATTGGATCCGGAATCATCACTAAAGATTTTTATTCATTTCCGGTGATTGTAGCGATTTCAATTGCATCGGCAGCTGCATTGGCGATGAATCGGAAAGAGTCATTCAATGAAAAGGTTGATATCTTCTGTAAAGGTGCCGGGGACGCCAATATTATGTTAATGGTTATCATTTTCCTTTTGGCCGGAGCTTTTGCCGAAGTTGCCAATGGCATGGGGGCAGTTGAATCAACCGTGAATCTTGCCTTAGCCGTTTTTCCCCAAAATCTATTAATGGTAGGGATTTTCATCATCGCTTGTTTTATTTCTCTATCCATGGGGACAAGCATGGGAACGATTGTTGCCTTGGCACCTATCGGGGTAGGGATTAGTGAGCAAACAGATATTTCACTTGCCCTTTCAATGGCGGCCGTTATTGGTGGTGCGATGTTTGGGGATAACCTTTCATTCATTTCAGATACGACAATCGCTGCTGTTCGAACGCAGGGAACGAAAATGAAGGATAAGTTTAAAGTGAATTTTTTCATCGTTTTACCTGCAGCCATCATCACATGTGCCATCCTAGGAATTTTAACGATGGGTGAACAAGCTGACATCTCCCAACAGTCTTATGATTGGGTGAAGATTCTTCCATATCTTTGCGTATTGATCACTGCATTGGCAGGAGTCAATGTGTTCCTGGTCCTTTCCATCGGAATCGTATTTGCCGGAATTATCGGGTTGGCCGATGGAAGTTATCAACCGTTGGGTGTCATTCAAAAAGTTGGGGAAGGAATGGCGGGAATGTATGAAATTTCCTTCCTTGCCATTTTAATTGCAGGTATGGTAGCTGTAATTAAACATAATGGTGGCATCGATTATCTACTTCACCTTGTGACCCGAAATAGCAAATCAAAAAGAGGGGCGGAATTCAGCATTGCGGGGCTTGTTGGTTTAACGAACCTTTCAACGGCAAATAACACGATTTCGATTATCATTGCCGGTCCACTTGCCAAAAATATTGCTGAAAAGTACGGGATTGATCCGCGTAAATCGGCGAGCGTGCTTGACATTTTTGCATGTTGTATCCAAGGGTTGATCCCATATGGAGCACAACTGCTTGTTGCAGCAGGGGTAGCAAAGATTTCTCCGTTAAGCATCTTGCCGTATTCATATTACCCAATCCTGATTGGACTTTGTGGCGTCATTGCCATCCTGATTGGTTTTCCACGGTTTCAGCCGGGAAATGATGGATCGAAGAACTAAAAGTTAAAACAAAGTTGATTGGAGCGGGTGTGCGAGACTCCTGCGGGAAAAGCGAGTCCAGGGGAGACCCCGCAGGCGCAAAGGCGCCGAGGGAGGCTCCCGGACCGCCCGCGGAAAGCGAGTGCCTGGAGGGGGAATCAACAACATTCAAATTGTACAAACCCCTAAAATTTCATTGAGTTTGTCTACAGTCTGAACACCCTGAATCATTGGATACAGGGTGTTTTCTGTATGGGTGAATTAATAAAACATGAATTTTCCGAAGTCATCATCACTCTTATGTCTTAATCAAGCATTCTTCAATTCATCTGCTTGATTCCGGTCCAAATTAATGATGGTTGTGTACGACACCTGTCATGAATAGAGGACAACACCAACTAAACCAGAAAGAATGATTACATAGGCTGGATGCCAGCGTAATTTCATTAGGGCAAATAACGATAAACCAAAAACGAGTAATAAGCTTATCGTATGCCATGAAAAGTTCACGGCTATCATATGATTTGAGAGTGCAAAGCTGATCGCTGCAAAGAGGATTAAACTAGTGACAATGGGTCTTAAGCCATAAAACATGGATTGAATAACCGGGTAATGATTCAATTTGCTGAAGAAGGAGGCTATAACGGTTACGAAAATAATAGCAGGAAGCAAGATTCCGAGAGCAGATGATATGGCTCCTGCTAATCCAGCAGTCGAATAGCCTACGAGAATGGCACTATTGGCGGTTACAGGTCCTGGGGACATTCCGGAAATGGCGATGATATCAGTAAATTGCTGCGTCGTCATCCATCCATGCTGTGAGACTTCCGATTCTATTACGGGAATCATGGCGTATCCGCCTCCGAACGATACAAAGCCGATAATAAAGAAGGTGCTAAACAACTCCCACAATTCCATCATTCCATCACACGCTTTCTTGAAAATTAGTTAGGACCGTTTTTTGATTTAACTATATGCCAGCACCCATGAAAGGTTCGAAATCATTTTCTCCATTTCCTATATTTTTTCTGCCCATCTTGACATCGTAACCTAATTTTCTCTTAATGGAGATGGTCACAATACCAGCTACAGCTCCTGCTAATATAACCATCACAGGGTGCAGAAAGAAAAGGACGGGAATTCCTGCTATCAAAATAAAGAAAGTTGTTTTGTCTACAATAGCCGTTTTTCCTATCTTGATAGCCGCATAGGCGATGATGGCTACTATGGAAGCTCTGATCGATATGAATGCGGATTCTATCTTCGGATTATCCTGAATGAAAAAATACAAAATGCCCAGGAGCAGTACAATTAAAAAGGTAGGTAATGAAACAGCGATCATTGCTGCCATTGCTCCCTTCATTCCGGCAATCCGATGGCCGATAAAGGTGGCGGAGTTAATGGCGACAGCTCCCGGTACGGACTGAGATAAAGCGAAAACATCCGTCACTTCTTCGCTTTTCATCCATTTTCTTTTTTCGACCACTTCTTTTTCGATTAAAGGGATCATCGCAAACCCGCCTCCGAATGTGACAGGTGCTATTTTAAAAAAGGTCCAAAATAATTGGAATAGAGTTTTCCATTGTCCTTTCATTGACATCCGTCACTTCCTTTGCATGCTTTGTTTAATTCTTATTATTAACATATCAAAGAATAAGGGCTGGGTAAATTGCAACAAAATCATCGGGTATAACAAAACGTTATACCCAGAAGATTTATCCGTTTTATAAAGAATGCCGCCAATAATTGAATAGCCTCAGAATGTAACACACTATTTTCATTTCACCATTTACCTAATGATGCTATCATTTTAATAAACTATCTAAAAACATGGGGGCGTTTTCATGAAATTGGAAAATCTGAAAATGTTTTGTTTAGTGGTGGATGAAGGAAGTATAAGCCAGGCAGCGAGGTTAAGTTTCCTATCTCAACCCGCTGTAACACGGCAGATCCATCAACTGGAAAACTATTATAACACTTTGTTATTCGACCGTGAGGAAGGAAGGCTGAGAGTTACAGAAGCAGGAAAGCTGTTATACCCTTTTGCAAAAGCTATTGTAAATGACTTCAACCATTCAAAAGAAGTGATTCAGCAATCGACGGGGAAGTACAATGCAAATCTCATAGTAGGGGCTTCCTTGACTATCGGTGAGTATTTGTTGCCGAGCTTGCTTGGGAGATTTAAAAAACAACAGCCTGAAATAAAAGTGACATTGACGATAAAAAATACGCCCCGGGTTCTGGAGGATCTTTCAAACGATGTCATTGATTTGGCCTTGGTCGAAGGACTTGTGGAAAACACTGATTTTATTGTAGACAAGTTCGCCGAAGACGAATTGATATTGGTATGTCCATCCGACCACCCGTGGAAAGACAGAAAAGAAATTCAGCTAGAGGAATTGGGAAATGAAAGGATGATTTGGCGTGAATCCATTTCCGGAACACGGCTTATCGTAGAAAACATGCTAAGGGAGCATGAGGTATTAGAAAAAATTGAAAGCTACATGGAGATTGGCAGCACACAAGCGATAAAAAGTGCGGTTGAAGCTGGACTTGGTATCAGCATTTTGCCAAGGCTGACAGTGGCCAGGGAATTGGAGCAAGGGTTTTTGCGGGAAGTGGGTATTTCCAGAATAGATATGACAAGAAATTTATGGCTAGTGAGGAAAAATAAGCGTTTTAATAAAATAGGGGTGTCTAAATTTGTTGATTTTCTTCAATAAGGATTGAAAGCTGCCTTGGTTTACTATTATTATTTGGCAGCGTTTTCAGTTTCGTGGTTATCGGTGTTGCCCCGGTAGCAAGCAAAAGTCATGGTAAATTGAATATACCACATTGATTATTAAAGCTCTTCTCTATTGGGAGGGGCATTTTGTATTTGGTTGTTCAGTCTTCGGTTAGACAAACAAAGGGATTAATGGGCATAATAAAAGATATTAATGATGGTTCGGAGATGATATAGCGTGGAGTTAAAGGAAATAAAGAAGCTCGCCAATGCATTAAATGAAAGCGGTGAACAGCAACTTGTATATTTCTTGCAGTCTCGAACGAAACCGCTGTCGGCTCCTATTCGTGCAATTGATGAAATCCAGGTACAAAAGCATAAAGCTAGTCTTGTCTGCCCACATTGCGACAGCCATTTTGTTGTGCGATTTGGTAAATACGTATCAAAACATGTGCTGGAGAGGTGAAACAGCAGCGTTACAGCTGTAAAGCCTGCCATCAAACCTTCAACGACCTCACAAACACGCCTCTTCAACGCACCAGAAGACCACATAAATCTAAACGGGCAGTTTTGTTGAACAAGTTGTAAATTTAACATTTTAAAGTAAGAGCATTTCTTTGTAATGAGAAGTGCTTTTTATTTTTGTCAAAATTAAAAAGATATTTCAATAACAATAATAATATAAATAAAAACAATATAAATTTACTGTAATACAATAAATAATATGCTAAAATCATGTTGTCATTAAATAAGTGAGGTGTTTTAAATGAATGTTAAACGAGGTTCAACCACTTTCTTAAAGGTAATTATTTTTCTGGCTGGAATTGCAGTGCTTGCTTTGTGTATCTGGTTGCCTGAGATCGCCGTTAGAGATGCAAGGGTACATCCAGATACGGCTTACTTCCTAATCCCCTTTTTAGTATGTGCATACGGATTCTGTATTGCGTTTTCTGTTGCGTTGTATCAAGCATATAGACTATTAACCTACATCGAAAAGAACAATGCTTTCTCTGAATTATCCCTTAAATCTTTGAAGATTATAAAGAAATGTACTTTTACAGTCATTTTCCTCATTTTGTTAGGAATAGTAAGCTTAAGGGTGCTTGCTAAAGTTACAGGTAGTGATGATGCAGCGGGTCCTACATCATTATGTCTAATGGGTGTTTTAGCAACAAGTATCATCGCAGCCATTGTGGACGCACTTCAAAAGCCATTAAAAAATGCCCCAGATATAATGTCAAAAAATGAATGATTAACGGATATGTAAGACTTTGGATTGTCAGCCAGGTGATTATTGGAGTACAAAAGCGACGAAGACACTCAATAAAAACAGACACAACTAATTTATTTAACTACGGGGACGATAGCTCAATAAACCGCCTTTTCACCAAGGCGGTTTTCTTATGGTCAAATATCAACATTAGAATTTAACATAGCCTTTATATAAATAAAATTGAAGTTACTATTAGAGATAGGAAATATACTTAAAGACAAATTAATTATAAAATAAATTCATATTATTCTAAAAATTTCTAAAAAATGAGAAAGTTTACTGCTGCAACATTTGGAATAGATACATGATATCTACTTAGAAAGGGGTATGAAAATGTCCAAAGTATCTTTTATTAAAGGAATTGTATCCGTTCCCATTGTTGTTGTTTTACTAGCAGGGTCTTCTGTTACAAAGGCTGCGTCAGATGAGCCGATGCCGGCGACAGATGCAACAATTTCAGCAAATAAGGCTTTTTATGAACAGTTGAATTTTAAAGATAAGGAAGATTTCAAGAATGCACATAAAGGATTCATGGCGCCTTTGAATATGAATCCAATTAATAATTCAAAAGGTGACGTAGTATGGGATAGTGATCGATATTCATTCATCAAAGAAGAACAGCCGGCAAGTTTTACTGTAAACCCAAGCTTGTGGAGACAGGCTCAATTACAAAATATATCAGGCTTATTTAAAGTGGTGGATGGCGTTTATCAAGTTCGGGGCCAGGATTTATCAGTGCTTACCATTGTGGAAGGAAAAACAGGATTAATAGTTTTGGATACACTTTCTACAATTGAAACGGCCAAAGCAGCCATGGAGCTGTATTTTGAACATCGACCCAAAAACCCAGTAAGTGCAATAGTCATTAGTCATAGTCATGCGGATCACTTCGGTGGTATGAAAGGCATTGCTCAATATGCTGAAAATCCAGCTAAAGTGCCGATTATTGTCCCAGCAGGTTTTAACGATGAAGCGCTAAGTGAAAACATTCTTTTAGGTAATATAATGTCTCGCCGTGCAGGTTATATGTTTGGAAATCTTTTACCCGCAAATGAAAGAGGGTTTGTTACTTCTGGTATTGGCCCGGGATTAAGTAACGGAACTTTTAGCTATTTACCTCCAACAATGGAAGTGAAAGATGATATTCAAACGGTGGAAATAGACGGAATAACATTTAAATTTTTATTGACGCCGGATTCGGAAGCTCCATCTGAAATGCATTATTATATCAATGATTACAAAACTTTAGTGGTTGCGGAAAACACCGGACACACGTTACATAATATTTATACACTAAGGGGAGCTAAAACCAGAGATACCTTAAAATGGGTGAAAGCACTTGATGAAACAGTCGATTTGTTTGGAAATGAAGATATAGATGCTATGGTTACAGCCCATACATGGCCCGTTTGGGGAAGGGACAATGTTCTGGAGCAGTTGGAAAGTCAGCGTGATTTGTACAAATATATTCATGATCAAACAATACGATTAGCTAACTTAGGACTCACACCTGATGAAATCGCGGAAAAGTTGAAGCTTCCTGAAAAGTTGGATAAAGTTTGGGCCAATCGGGGGTATTACGGAACATTGAAACACAACGTAAAGGCGGTGTACAACTTTTATTTAGGATATTTCAACGGTAATCCATCCGACCTGGATCCATTACCACAAGAGGAATCCGGTGCTAAATATATAGAATATATGGGTGGGGAAAAGAAGGTCATTAAACGAGCAAAACTTGATTATAAAAAAGGGGAATATCGCTGGGTGGCTCAAGTATTAAAACATGTAGTCATGGCTAACCCCAAAAATACAGAAGCGAAAAATTTACTGGCTAAAGCTTATGAGCAATTAGGATACACAGCTGAATCTTCTGTATGGCGTAATTTCTATCTTACCGGCGCAGATGAGTTAAGGAACGGCGTGGCGGACTCGAAGGGAAGTGGGGGAATGATGAATCTCGATACGCTGCTCAATATGCCAATGGATGATTTCCTGAAATTCTTGTCCATTAAATTAAACGGAACAAAAGCTGAAAATAAAAATATGGCATTCAATTTGACATTTACAGATTCGAAAACCAATTATATGATCGATCTGGATAATTCTGTATTGAATTTCAAAATAGGAAAAATGGCGTCCAACCCTGATGCAACATTGACATTAGATAGAATAACCTTCTATCAGATTGCTCTAGGACGTGAAGATTTATCCAAAATGGAATCTGCCGGTAAAGTTTCCATTTCCGGTGATAAAGAGCAGTTTGAAGATTTCCTGACTTTGTTGGATCAATTTCAACCAAAGGTTAATATTGTTACTCCGTGATAATCGACTACTTTATATTCGGTAAGCAGGATGGGCCGGTGACCAATATATACCCACGAGTCTATGTTTAGACACGTGGGTTTGTATCGAATAAATTTATAGGCATCCAGTTTCGTTTCAATAAATTCATTCATTGTTTTTTAATGAAACGCTCCAAGCAGTCACAGAACAAAAATCAATAACCGTAAAGAAACTTTCAAGTTTCATAAACTGAAAGGAATTGTAAGCGCTTCCTACAAGGCTGGAGTTTTGTGAAAATATAAAAAATGGAGTGATGGGGAATGCAGCTGTATGCAAGTAAGAAACGAAAATTAATGATTAGCGGCCTTTTATTTGTTGGAATGATTTTAAGCTTTTTTGATCGCGTTGCCATAAATGTCGGGATTATTCCTATTGCAGATGAGTTTCAACTTAATACGTCCCAGACAGGTTTTTTAATTAGTATATTTTTTGTTAGCTACTCACTCATGCAACCGCTTGGTGGATGGATGACCGATAAGTATGGCGCCAGAGTCATGGTTACTGTGTCTTTGTTTAGTTGGTCTTTGTTCACTGTAATGTCTGGGTTTGCTTGGTCATTTATGTCTTTATTATTCATCCGTTTTCTGTTCGGGTTAGGTGAGGGGCCTTTCTATCCTGCCAGTTTGTCCACCATAAGGGATAACTTCCCGGAAGAAGAACGGGGCCGGGCAAATTCATTTTTCTTGTCTGCCCAAAATATTGGCGGGATATTAGGTACTGCACTTGCCGCCTCCATGGTGGTAGCATTCGGTTGGCGGGGCATGTTTACCATTGCCGGAATTCTAGGGATATTGGTTTCTTTCGGAATTTGGTTCATTCTAAAGCCTCACGGAAATCAAGTGGTTAAAAAAGACAAACCGAAACAAAAAAAGGTTGCTCTGAAACTGTTATTTAAAATCGAAAATATTTGGAAACTCATAACTTTCAAGTTTATATCAAATATTATCAACTATGGTCTGATCACTTGGATGCCTATATATTTGGTTAAAGAAAAAGGGGTCGATTTAATATCCGCCGGGGGGTTATTGGCAATCCCTTATATTTTTGGTTTCTTGATGTTTAATGTAAGCGGATGGCTTCTGGATAAGCATATGGCCAACCGGGAGAAGTATCTTGCCGCTGCAGGCGCTTTATTATCGGCAATTTTTCTCTTTTTAATGTCTAACGCCACGTCTATAGTACTTATCATCACTTATCTCACTCTCAACTCCGTAGCGCTGTCTTTCTTTGGAACCGTTCTTTATACGATAATCATAAAATACTCACCAAAGGAACTTACCGGCTCTGCCTCCGGACTCGTAACTTTTGCCGGTCAAATTGCAGGTGCGGTTTCTCCTTTAGCCCTCGGTTTGATTATCAGTTTGTTTAATGACTCCTATAATGCAGCCTTCCTGTTTTTGGTGATAATAGCGTTATTGGGAACGGTTGTTGCCGTATCTATTAAAAATAATCAGGCACAACCCGCTAAAGAATATGAAAAAACAACTACCATTGTATAAAACGGATTCTGCGTTTGAAGAGACAGCTGGAGCTGTTCTGATTTCACTTCTCTAAAATTGAAAGGGCTTTCTGTTCGAGGTATGATGTTAGTAATAGGCTAGAAGGAGAATGAACCATGAATATTGAACAATTGGAATATATCATCAAGGTAGCCGAGGTAAACTCGATTTCCACGGCATCAGAAAGCCTCCATATCTCTCAATCTGGAATCAGCATGGCCATTACGAGTCTGGAGAAGGAATTAGGTATAAAAATCTTCAAGCGGTCAAGGTTAGGAACCATACCTACAGAAGACGGAAAGGAAATCATCCAGAAAGCTCATGAAGTATTAAGCAAATTGGAAGAAATTAAAGACAGTGCCCAAATACATTCAGATACGATGGAAAAAGAGTTGCGCCTATCATCTACTCAAGGTTTATTTCTTACGGTTTTGCCTAAATCCTTGGCCTTATTTAAGAAAAAGTATCCCGAAGTGAAAATTGTCATTGAAGAAAAAGGGGGACAAGAGATAACCGACGAAGTGCTGAATGGTAAGATTGACTTCGGGCTATTGAATATTCCAAAGGTCAAACCAAAAGAAATTGAGTTGGAATTCCAACCCTTGATGGAAGCTAAAGTGATTGTGATGGTCAGTAAGAACTCCCCTTTAGTGAAACGTAAAAGCATAACCCCACAAGAGCTTATGGACGAAAATTTGGTCGTTTACAATGGACCAAGAATGAAGTCGTTCATTAAAGGTTTTTTTGATCATTACGGTGAGATGAATATTTTGTTTTACACAAATAATACAGAGATCATCAAAAAAACCGTCGCTGAGGGATTAGCGATTGCCTTTTCCTATGATATTGGAGTTAACAGCGACCCCTATTTCCTAAGCGGGGAACTTGTGGCCATTCCTTTGGTGGAACTGGAAAATAACACCATGGAATTCGGTTACGTTCGCTCTAAGAAGCAGTATTTTTCAAAAGCTGCCAGGGAGTTTATTAAATGTCTCGAATTCTACACCAATCTTAAATATTAGTTTCCTATGATGATAGGGAACTAATATTTTTTTGTTTACATCAATTTTTTTTATATTTACATCATATATCCTTATTTTACTTAAATATTATTTACGTTTAAAATTAATTTTATAATATTTAAAATATTTGAAAAGTACACAACGATAAAAGTGAAAGGGGAAAATCATGGTAACGACCCAGGAAGAAAAATTAGAGGTACTTCAAACAAAGTTGCAGGATTTCATTCAAAATGAATTGCTTCCATATGAACAGGAGCATGGATTGAACGCTGAAGAGGATATTCCGATGGAAGCCATAAAATGGGCAAGGACACGTTCCAGGGAATTGGGCTTTTACGGAATTAACCTCCCTGAAAAATATGGTGGACAAGATGTAAGCTTAAAAGGATTATGCATGTTCAAGGAAGAATTGGCACGTTCCGGGGCGGTTTTATGGGGGCAGGTTATAGGGGAGATTGGCGGGCCGCTAAGAATTGGTCAGATGTTGGAAAGTTTTACACCGGAGCAAATAGAAAAATATGTGATGCCCGTTGTGACGGGAGAAGCAAGCTGCTGCTTTGCCCTTACAGAACCCAATGCCGGTTCGGATGCCTTTGCTATCGAAACAACAGCCGTTAAAGACGGAAATGATTATATATTAAACGGAAAAAAACATTTTATCAGTGCTGCACCCTATGCTGATTTCGCCATTGTCATAGCGAAAGAAACCCAACAAGGAGAAAAAGAAAGGATCACTGCTTTCCTAGTTGATAAAAAAACACCCCAACATCCTGGGTTTGAACTAGGAGACATTCAAGTTCCCCTATCAGGAGAACGCATACATGCTGAATTGAATTTCAATCAATGTCGGGTGCCTGCCGCCAATATTATCGGTGAGCCAGGAAAAGGATTGCTGCTCGGATTAAAAAGAATAAACACAAATCGCGCATCCCATGCCGCCGGCTTCATCGGAATGGCTCAACACCTACTCGATTTATCTATTGTACATGCTAAAACGCGAGTCCAACATGGCCGGCCCATCGGTGACTTCCAGGCAATTCAGCATATGCTCGCAGAAATGGCGACGGAAATCTATGCAGCAAAGTGCATGGTCTATGATGTGGTTGAAAAAATTGATCAAGGAAAAGAGGATCGGGCCGGCACGTCGATGGCCAAGCTGTTTGCTTCAGAGGTAAATAGCCGTGTGGCTGACAAGGCTGTCCAAATCTTTGGCTCCAAAGGCTTGGCAAAAGGGCATCCAGTAGAAAAAATGTACAGGAGTGCACGGATGTATCGGATTCTGAGCGGAACGTCAGAGATTCAAAAAAATACAATTGCCAAAGCACTATTAAAAGGGTAAAAACTTTTTCGAAGGAGGAAAAAATATATGCTGCATAAGTTGACATTTCAGTCACTGATGAATAAAGGAATGAAACGATTCGGCGAACTGCCAGCTATTACCTTATTGCCAAACGGAGAAACGATAACCTACGAGGAGTTATGGAAGAAAACAGAACTTATAACTTCTTATTTACTGCGTTTAGGTGCAGGAAGGGGCGTCCGCATAGCGACCATCATTCCAAACAGTTTGGAAAGTGTGATGTTTGGTTTGGCCGTCCAGCAATGCGGGGCTACCTTAGTGCCATTAAGTGAAAAACTGGGGAAACGAGAAATACAATTCATTTTAAAGGAAGCAAAACCAGAAGTGGTCATAATTGCTACACAGACACACTTTGACACCTTCTTTGAGTATTTAGGAGAAATGAAGAAGGAAGATGTTCATGTCATTGGGCTCCCAGGCTTTAATATTCATTATCCGGAGGAGTTTGAACGGTTTCAATGGCCTGGTGAAATAAATAATTTAGACTTGCCATTAGCTGGAGAAGATGACATTGCCCTTCTGTCCTATACAGGAGGGACAACGGGTACACCCAAAGGCGTCATGCATTCCCAGAAAGGACTCGGGGCAGCCATACTTTCTGCAGCCATCGAAGACCCGCTGGACGACCGTGACCGGGTATTGCTAAGTACGCCCATTGTGCATTCAGCTGGTTCATTACTTTGGAGATCCCTTGTTTCGGGCGTCCATATCTATGTGATGCGCTCATTCGACGCTGCAGCATTCATACAGGCGATAAAGGAATATAAAATTACGACGACATTCATGGTACCGACCATGTTATACAGGCTCCTTGATCAGACAAAGAAGATGGAATATGATATGAGCTCCATGCGCAATATCTTCTACGGCGCGTCACCGATTTCTCAAAAGCGCCTTAAAGAAGCTTTTGAAGTATTTGGCCCTATCATGCGTCAGCAATACGGCATGACAGAATGTAATATTGTCATTAGCAGATTATCGAAGAGCGCTCATGTTTGGGCTTATCATAATAATTCGGAGATTTTGAAAAGCTGTGGAAAACCATGCATTCTTACTGAAGTTCGAATGATAGATGAGAATGGAAATGATGTAAAACCAACCGAGCTTGGAGAAATCATCGTAAAATCACCAGCGATGATGGTGGGCTATTATCAAAGGCCGGATCTCACCCAAGAATACATCCGTGATGGCTGGTTCTACACCGGGGATATTGGCAAATGGGATGAAAGCGGTTACCTTTATATTGTAGATAGGAAGAAAGATATGATCATTACAGGCGGGATGAACGTATATTCTTCAGAAGTGGAGCGAGTGGTGAACCAGCACCCTTCTGTTGCATTAAGTGCTTGCATCGGCGTTCCCCATCCAGATTGGGGAGAAGTAGTGTGTGTCGTGGTAACACTGCGTGAAGGATTGAGCTGTACTAGTGAGGAATTAATTGATTTCTGCAAACAAAGAACCTCAAAGTATATGGTTCCTAAAGTAGCCTACTTTCTTGATAAGTTTCCATTAACGCCTATCGGAAAAATAGATAAGAAAGAATTAAGAAAGCTGTATGCACAAGGTATTCTAACCATTTAGGAGAGGCAGAACAAGGGTATCATAACAGGCCTAATTTAACATTTACACCTACAGCAAACCGGAATATAAGATAGAGCAGAGGAATGGAAAAAAGCCTCACACGTTAATCTGGGAATCAGGACGTGTGAGGCTTTTAATATCCAAGGTGTTTTTTGAGTGTTATTGAAAATAATGGAATAAAAAAACGTTGCAGTGAATGTTAATTGAAGTGTGGAAGAATGTTTAATGATATTGAAATATTATTTTTTTTCTATCGATTCCACCAATTCATGAATGAAAAAAATTGAATGTTAGGATATAATATTATTGTATTGGAGATTCATTCTGGAATTTCCTTTTTTTTATGGGCTTCATTTGTTTATCTCCCTAATGAATCGGGAAATAAATTATAGTTGTATATGTTTTTATAATAATAATTAGAGTTAAGTAGAGGTGTTTGTCTTAATGGAGATTTTAGAAAATTTTATTAGTGAGACAAATGATGTGTTATGGTCTTCCATATTGATCATCATGTTGGTCGGATTGGGTCTTTATTTTACCATCCGCACGAAGTTTGTCCAATTCAGAATGGTAGGGGAAATGTTCAGGCTTTTGGGAGAAGGGGCCACTGCGGATAAAAAAGGTGTAACATCCTTTCAGGCATTTTGCATAAGTACGGCATCGCGGGTAGGAACGGGTAACCTTGCAGGTGTTGCCATCGCGATCACGACGGGCGGACCTGGAGCCGTTTTCTGGATGTGGTTAATAGCACTGATTGGGTCTGCTTCCGCATTCATTGAAAGTACACTTGCCCAAATCTATAAGGTCAAGGATGGGGATGCATTCCGCGGCGGTCCTGCGTATTATATGGAAAAGGCATTGAATGCCCGTTGGATGGGCATCACTTTCGCTGTGTTGATTTCGCTTACATTTGGACTAGCTTTCAACTCAGTACAAGCCAATACGATTACAAGCGCATTCAACGAATCGTTTGGGATTGAAAAGTGGGTTACGGCAATCATCTTGGCTATGGTCACGGCTGTCATCATTTTTGGCGGGATCAAAATGGTTGCAAAGGTCTCTGAAGTCATCGTTCCGATCATGGCAGGAGCCTATGTGATAGTGGCGTTGATTATCATCATCATGAACATTACCGAATTACCTGGTGTTTTTGCATTGATCTTTGAAAGTGCATTCAATGGAATAAAAGAAGTAGCTGGCGGAGTATTGGGAGCCGCCATGATGCAGGGGATCAAGCGCGGCCTATTTTCTAATGAAGCCGGGATGGGTAGTGCACCAAATGCTGGTGCTACAGCTGATGTCAGTCATCCCGTCAAGCAAGGGCTCATTCAGTCTCTAGGTGTTTTTGTCGATACACTCATCATTTGCAGTTCGACTGCCTTCATCATTTTGTTTTCTGGTCTTTATACATCGAAGGAAACGGATGGTATCGTTCTTACCCAAAATGCCCTTGGGACGGCATTGGGATCTTGGGCAGGTATTTTTCTTGCCATTATTGTACTGTTATTCGCCTTTAGCTCCATTGTGGGCAACTATTATTATGGAGAGTCGAACATTGGCTTCATCAATGAAAATAAGGTTTGGTTAAACATCTATCGCGTCGCAGTCGTAGGAATGGTGATATTCGGTTCGCTTGCCTCACTGGATTTTGTTTGGGGACTGGCTGACTTGCTTATGGCCCTTATGGCCATTATCAACCTGATCGCCATTGCATTACTAGGGAAAATTGCATTTGCTGCACTGGCGGATTATCAAAAGCAAAAGAAAAGTGGGAAAAATCCTGTTTTCCATGTGAACAATATTAAAGGTTTGAAGAATGTGGAATGTTGGGGGGACCCATCCGATAATGTGGATGGGAAGAAGGAGGGCTAAGCTCTCATTAAGCTTACATGTAAAGTCCTTGAAAGGGGATTTTACTTGTAAGCTTTTTTTGCTTTTTCCTCCTTTTTTTATCATTGCTGAATATTGCTTCGTTTTTTACACAAAATACCTTTGTCTTTAATACTGCAATGATAAAATAAAAACTAGGAGTGAAAACAATGGATAGCAAGCAATCAAAAAATGAATCTTCAGAAGTTGCGGGGAGAATATATGATGTCAGCGATTATAAACGGGAAGATCCTTTATCTTCTGGACTGGCTAGAACCCACGAACAAGTCTCGGATACTTATGCGGAGGGCGAGATAAAGGCAGTCATTGATGATGTAAACGGAAGAGATATAGAGATTGCAAAAGAAAGATCAGAGGAAGAAAAGTAATACTGGGATTTTTGTTTTTTAGGAACAAGGATTTTCGCCAGCTATTTTAAAGATATATCGGTGATCCCCTAGCTTTTGGAAAGATGAAACAGAAGCTAGGGGATACTTTATTAATAAATCCTTTCTGTCTCCAATTTTTGAAGCAATTCTTCCTTCGTTCTTGGGAAAAGGTCCCTTTCTGCAAGATTCCTTGATTGAAGAAGGGCTTGAAACATTTCAAAAACCCACGGTTTCTCCAGATGTGCCTGCAGCAAAACGTCTTCATCATGGAAAACGGAAACAGGGTCCCCTTGGTATATGACCTTACCATCGTTCATGACCACGACTTCATCAGCCCATTGGTAAGCTAAATTAACATCATGAGTTGATAGGATTATCGTTTTGTCAGGGTGGTGGATACTGTCCAGCAGATTCATGATTTGTCTGGAGAAATAAGGATCCAATCCAGCGGTAGGCTCGTCCAGGAGCCAGACATCGGGTTCCATGGCAAGTACCCCTGCAATGGCAACACGTTTTTTTTGCCCAAGGCTCAAAAAATGGGTAGGTCTGTCTTTCAGTTCCGTTACTTCCGTTTCAGCCATTGCCCAATTTACTTTCTCCTGGACTGCACTTTTATCCCATCCTAAATTCATTGGTCCAAACGATATATCCTGTTGTACATTAGCGGAAAAAAGCTGAGAGTCGGGATCTTGAAAAACGATACCGACTTGCTTTCTTAATGATAATAATGCGTTACGGTCATATTTCATTTTCTTGCCCTTAAACCTGATCTTTCCCGCAGTAGGTTGTAATAGACCATTTAAATGAAGGAATAAAGTTGATTTGCCAGCACCATTATTACCTAATAATGCAATTTTTTTACCGTGTTGTACCGATAGCGAAAGTTCTTTTAAAGCGAAGGTTCCATCTGTGAACTGATGGGTGAGGCCTTCTATATGAAAAATATGCTCGTCCATTGTTGGGTTGCCTCCAATTTACAAATATCCATTAATAAAGATTAAGCTTCCTAGTATTACAATCGTGATCAGCCAATTGCGTGAGGAATAGGCGTAAGTATCCTCGATATAAGAAAGGTTCTCCTGATAGCCTCTCGCGTTCATGGCCATCGTCAACTGTCTAGAGCGCTGCAATACTCCTAAAAATAATGATGAGATTAGTAATCCGAGAGATCGAATGCCTTTCCTTAACGAACCATATCCCAGCCGTGAAGCTTGTGATTGGTGAATGGCCAAAGCTGTATCTAAAAAAATAAAGATGAAGCGATAGGTCAATTCTATTAAATCGACCAATAAGGAAGGCACTTTAAGTTTTCGCAGCACGGATAGGATGACTGTAATGGGTGTAGTTAAGGTAAGGAAATATAAACAGCTGATACTGCCGAATACGACAGTGATCAAATTGGCCACCGTACTGACGCTGTCAACGCTGATGAATATTTGCCAGTTCCCGAACTTCCAGGACCACCATAAATCCGAAATCGAAGTAAATTTACTTGTAAAAGAAAAAAGGATGGTAATTGTTCCTGATAGTATAAAAAATCCCGGTAATAGAAGTAATTTAAAATAATAAGAAAGCGGGATTTTTGCCGCAAAAATGATTAAAGCGCTCATCACCGTAAAAGTGATGAGCGAAACGGCCATATCCCTTACCGTTAATGTAAATAGCAAAAGGGAGAGTGCAAAAACCATCTTTTCCAACGGATGTACATCCTTTAGCCCATTGAAATAGGCATATTTATCAATGAGTAACATGCTTCGATTTTTCGGGGATTTCTTGTTTGGTTTGCTTATTCCTTTGTCTCGTTACACCTATGAAATACCCAATGAAACCAGCTCCGATTGCAGCTTGCAGCGCAAATAATAAGCTCTCGGTTTCTGAACCCGGCGGCTCCCAAATACTGTTGAACCATGGCTTGTATTCCGGCTGGATTTTAGTGATGGCCTCTTCAGCTTCGCCGTCTGCACCGCCAAATTCCGTTCCTTGTTGGGTGATTAACGGTATGGTGGCAAGAATGACGACCAGGAAAAGCAGCAGTAAACTTTTTTTCATGTTAACGGGCCTCCTTAGATAAAACTCGCAGCAATTTCAATTCGCCTAGATTGTATTTTTTCAAGAAATTCATCACGACGACTGTCAATAACCCCTCACTGATTGCCAAGGGAATTTGGGTCAGGGCAAAAATCCCTGCAAATTTACTGAAAGAGGCCATGAATCCTCCTACCTCGGAAGGAAAAGCAAGAGCAAGTTGAACGGAAGTTACCACATAGGTTCCCAAATCCCCAAAAGCAGCTGCCAAAAATACGGCAAGTGAAAAAGACCACCCCAATTTAGTTGCGCCCTTGAAGACAAAGTATGCAATGAACGGTCCGCAAACGGCCATGGAAAATGCATTGGCGCCTAATGTCGTCAATCCTCCGTGAGCCAGTAAAACAGCTTGAAATAACAGAACGATGGAGCCAACGACACTCATGGCCAATGGTCCGAATAATATGGAACCCAAACCAACTCCGGTAGGGTGCGAAGAACTTCCTGTAACGGAAGGAATCTTTAGCGCCGATAATATAAATACAAATGCGCCCGATAGGCCAAGTATCATTTTTGTTTCTGGGTTTTCCCTTACTTTGGACCTAATGGACCGGTAACCCAAGATTAAAAATGGAAGCGTCAAACCCCACCAGAATATAGCCCATTCTATGGGTAAAAAGCCCTCCATTATATGCATGGCCGATGCCCGTTTTGGAACAAAAAGCAGTAAAATGACAAAATAAATAGTTTTCCAATTGGTCCTTTTCATTCTTTCTCCTTTCAACACTTATAATTTTTCTGATCAATCTTGAGAAGAAAAGCGGCGCCCAAAATAAAAAGCACTTCTCCCAAAGGAAAGAAGTGCGTAATGAACAGGAATTTTGCAGCATGAACCAACCATGGGCCATTCTGCCTGATCCGCACGCCCATCCTCGTAGGCTGAAACAGTTTCACGCTTCATGGCAGGTCTCCTGGCTTTGGTTCATCATCCCATTACATCCTTCCCATCTTATTTGACAGTGGATTTAAGTTAAAGTAATGGAACTTCCCTTTACAGTGGCGGGACCGCTCCGGATTTTCACCGGCTTCCCTTTTAAGCTGAATTCCGAAAAATTCAACACCATGAAACTTATGTAATTATTTGAAAATTCTCGTATAGTGTACCATAAAGAAATAATTCCAGCTACACTATCTTTTTTTTCGGGCCGAAGTTTGTTGCGAGGTAAGGATTGTAACTGGTTTTACACTATTAAACTTTTCTAAACAGTCGGAATAAACTATTGAATTTTGATAAAGTTGTTATATGATAGATTATGTTAGTTAGAAATGTGTAATAAAACCAAATATTTCATTTTAAAAGTGCCCTTGTGTGAATAAGCAAGGGATAATAGGGAAATCGGTGAAAATCCGATGCAGCCCCCGCTACTGTAAACGCTGATGAAATTGTCGATAGCCACTGGCATGATGCCGGGAAGGGACAAAGTAAAATGAAGCGTAAGCCAGGAAACCTGCTTTTAAAATTGCATGATACTTTTCGGAGGGAAAGGTAGAAGGACTATGACGATTTTGGGGGGATTTGGCATACTTGCCTTTAGCTCCTCATTCATATAGTTTTTTAAACCTTGACTCTTAATGTTAAGGTTTTTTATTTTGCCTTTTCCCTGAACTCAGGAGGAAGAAGATGACTACTTGGAACTTGACGGGTACAAATACGCATCTGCTGATTTGTAATGGGAGCAGCTGCATGAAAAAGGGCGGGGAAGAAGTAACCCAAGCGATTCGCGATGAAATTACTTCAAAAGGACTGGATCTGAAAATCCATACAACCAGGACACGCTGTAACGGAAGATGTAAGGATGCCTGCGTAGTGATTGCCTATCCCCAAGGAAACTGGTATCGAGTGGAAACGCCCGATTTCGGCCGGCAGATCGTCAATAATATCGATGATGGTGGGTTTGTTCCACAGATGATCTACCAATTCAATGACGGGGATATGACCCCTAATCCAGATTTTCCAGCTCATACGGGTATTTCAAAGAACAAAGCGTAAAAGGAGATGTCTTAATGAGTACAAACGGTAAATTATTCGTCGTGGGCTTTGGACCAGGGAATTTTGAACAAATTACCAAACGTGCCGTCGAAGCCCTTCAGGAAAGTGACTACATCATTGGTTATAAAACTTATGTTGAACTCATTCAGGGACTGCTTACAGATCAAACGATCATTAGTACGGGGATGACCGAAGAGGTCTCACGTGCACAGGAAGCAGTGAAACAAGCGGAGTTGGGAAAGAAAGTGGCGGTGATTTCCAGTGGGGATGCCGGAGTTTACGGAATGGCAGGGTTAGTTTATGAAGTATTGATTGAAAAAGGCTGGAAAGAAGAAACTGGAGTGGGCATTGAAGTCATTCCTGGCATTTCTGCAATCAACTCATGTGCGTCTTTACTAGGGGCTCCAGTCATGCACGATTCGTGTACGATCAGCCTCAGTGATCATTTAACTCCTTGGGAACTGATCGCGAAAAGGGTTGAAGCAGCTGCCATGGCAGACTTTGTCATTGCGCTGTATAATCCGCGCAGCGGCAGGCGGACCCGGCAAATTGTTGAAACACAGAAAATTCTTCTTCGCTACCGCTCGCCGGATACTCCTGTCGGGTTGGTGAAAAGTGCTTATCGCGATAGGCAGGATATTGTCATTACCAATTTAAAGGATATGTTGAATCACGATATTGGAATGTTGACCACCGTCATCATCGGTAATTCATCCACCTTTTTATATGACGACAAAATCATCACACCGAGAGGCTATCAAAGAAAATATACGTTGAATTCGGAAAAGCAAACATTGAAGCCTCATCAGCGACTGCAAAAGGAAGCGGAACCGTGGGCATTAGATCAAGAAGACTTAACCGAGTCCGCTGTAGGAGTTGGATTACTTACAAAAGCACCAGAAAAGAAGCCAGCTTCCTTTGAAATGGCAATGGAAGCACTGTCAAGAGTCAAGGGTCAAACCGTTCAGCAATCCATTGAGCCAATTGTTCAGCAAAAAATGGAGTCGGTATTCGAACTTGCCGTTAGTCCAGGTGTGGCGAATAAACAATTCACTCCCAAACAAATGATGACTCTTGCGGAAGTAGTCGGGGAAAAGGGAACGATGGAATACACGCCAAATCATAAAATCGTATTAAAGATTCCGACAACGGATCCGGAAGTCATTACGGGGAAATTGCAATCAGCAAACTTTTTATTATCGCCGATTGGAGATGTACTGACATTAAAAGCCTGTGATTTCTGTGATGGTGAAAAAGCGGAATCCATTCCTTATGCGGATGAAATACACCGGGTGCTTGGCGGAATGAAAATGCCCAAGGAACTGAACATCGGTTTTAATGGGTGTGGGATGGCGTGTTACAGTGCTGTTATGGATGATATCGGGATTGTCTTCCGAAAAGGGAAGTTCGACTTATTTCTTGGAGCTAAACCGGTTGGAAGAACAGCCCATCCAGGTCAGCCGGTTGCGGAAGGCATTGAACCGGAACAGCTTGTTGAACTGATTACGGACATTGTCGCGGAGTATAAGCAAAATGCCCATCCAAATGAGCGGCTTTTTAAATACTTCAAACGTTCGAAAAAGATACAGAATTTTTCTTATCAGGACATCGCTCCCAAAATAAACATAGAGCCTGCGCCTTGTGAAGACTAATCAAGAGGGGGAAAGTAAATGAAAGCAGTTTTGTTTGTAGGACACGGAAGCCGCTTGGCTTCGGGAAACGAAGAAGTCATTCATTTTATTGAAAATATGATTCCGGCATTGGATGAGAGTTTCCTAGTAGAAACGTGCTTCTTGGAATTTGCGGCACCGAATATATCCAAAGGCATTGATAATTGTGTAAAACGAGGGGCTACTGAAGTCATCGTCATACCGATCATTTTGTTGCATGCAGGACATTCGAAATTACATATCCCAGCTGAAATAGAGGATGGGAAAACCAAGTATCCAGAAGTGAAATTCACATACGGCCAAACGATCGGGGTCCACCATGATGTATTGACGATCCTGACAGACCGTCTTGAGGAAGCGGGATTCGATACGACCTCTGAACATTATGAGACAGCGATATTGCTAATTGGCCGAGGTGGCAGTGATGCTGATGCAAATAGTGATATATATAAAATTTCACGATTATTATGGGAAAAATTAAACGTTAAATGGGTCGAAACGGCCTTCATGGGTGTAACGGACCCGCACGTTGACGAAGGGATTGAACGATGCATCCGATTAGGGGCAAAAAAAATAGTGATGCTGCCATATTTCCTCTTCACTGGGGTGTTGATGGAAAGAATGGAGGATATGCTGAAAGGCTATCAAGAGCAATATCATGATCGAGAATTCATTTTAGCGAAGTATTTTGGATATCATCCAACATTACAGAACATTCTGCAAGAACGAGTTATTGAAGCCAGTGAAGGCAGGTCAAGCGGGGCACGTGATTTGGAAAACTATCGTAAACATGTCGAGGAACATGGACATGCTCACCATCATCACCATCATGACCACGACCACGGTCACGACCATCATCACGACCATCATCACGACCACGATCATGATCATGATGGGCAAGTGGTGGGGTCGTCAAAATGATTTTGTTCTTGGCGGGTACAAGTGATGCAAGGGAATTAGCGGTTGAGATGCAGCAGGTGGGATTTAAGGTTTTGGCAACTGTTGTAACCGGGTCGGCAGCTAAAAGTTTGCAAGATGCAGGCATATCCACCCGGATTGGCCGATTATCTGCAGAAGATATGACATCTTTAATAACTGCAAAAGGTTTTCAGGCTGTAGTCGATGCAAGTCATCCATTTGCCGAAGAAGCATCCAAAAACGCCCTTAACGGAGCAAAGGCAGCCAATGTTCCTTATATTCGTTATGAGCGTGAAAGTCAACGGTTTCAGAATGATAAATTGATAGTCGTCCGTGATTATGAGGAAGCTGCCAAGCTTGCCGCAGCAAAACGGGGAGTCATCATGCTTACGACCGGAAGTAAAACCCTGGCCGTGTTTGCAAAAGAATTGGTAGGGCTCGAGAATACCAGAGTCATAGCGAGAATGCTGCCTCGCATGGACAATATGGAAAAATGTGCGCAGCTGGGCATTGAACAAAAAAATATCGTTGCGATTCAAGGGCCATTTTCCAAAGAATTAAATAAAGCTCTATATGAACAATATGGGGTCACATTGATGATAACGAAAGAAAGTGGCAAGGTCGGTGCGGTTGATGAGAAATTGGAAGCCGCTTTGGAATGTGGAATAGAGACAATCATGATATCGCGACCGGATGTTGACTATCAAAATGTTCATTCAAGTTTTGATCATGTCATCGCCGAATTGAATAAACAGCTAAATCAAAATTAGGAGGAATGCAAGATGGACTTTAAAACGGATTTTAAACCACTAACGGTGGACCCAGACAAAATATATGATTATAGCTTCTCGATCATAGCTGAAGAAATGGGCAATCATGATTTTTCTGAAGATGAATGGAAGATCGTCCGCCGGGTCATTCATGCTTCAGCGGATTTTGAATTGGGAAGAAGTGTCATCATCCATCCAAATGCCATTCAAGCTGGTGTGGAAGCCATTCGCAAAGGCAGACATGTCATTGCGGATGTGCAAATGATCGAGAGCGGTACAGGCAAAAAACGATTTCAAAAGCATGGCGGGGACGTTCATTGCTATATTTCAGATCCGGATGTGATGGTCGAGGCAAAACGTTTGAATACGACAAGGGCAATCATTTCGATGCAAAAAGCCGTAAAGGAAAATGAAGGGGGCATTTATGCCATTGGCAATGCACCTACAGCTTTACTTGAGCTCATTCGCCTTATTAAAGAAGGGATTGCAAAACCGGACTTAATCATTGGAATGCCTGTTGGGTTTGTTTCTGCAGCAGAATCGAAAGAGGAACTGGCTAAGATCACAGAAGTTCCATTCATTACGAATATTGGCCGAAAAGGTGGAAGTACTGTCACGGTTGCAGCATTGAACGCGATTTCCCTTTTAGCAGATAGGTAAAAAACATGGAAAAGAAAGTGAAAAAAGACCCCTCACAAATGCGTCATGGTTATACGACGGGGGCGTGTTCGACAGCCGTGACCAAAGCGGCATTGACCGCTTTGATCACGGGGGATGCACTTGAGGAGGCAACCATTTCCTTGCCAATCGGCCGAGATGCCACTTTCACTATTGAGAAATATGAAATATCGGAAAATGCGGTTAGTGCAGAAACGATTAAAGATGCCGGAGATGATCCCGATGCCACCCATCTGGCACATATTATCTCTACTGTCAGCTGGTCGGATGTACCTGGGATTTTCCTGGATGGAGGGACCGGAGTTGGTCGTGTGACCAAACCCGGGCTTCCCGTTCCTGTAGGGGAAGCGGCCATTAATCCTGTACCGCGCAAAATGATTTTAACCACTGTGCAGCAAACACTGGAAGAATTTAAGGTCAATAGAGGCGTGAAGGTCGTCATCTCCGTACCCGCAGGTGAAGAAATAGCGAAAAAAACATTAAATGGCCGCTTGGGGATTGTGGGAGGCATTTCCATTTTGGGAACAAGGGGCACTGTCGTCCCTTTTTCCAGTTCCGCCTATATGGCAAGTATCGTCCAGGCTATCAGTGTCGCCAAAGCGAGCGGGTGTGATCATCTTGTCTTAACGACTGGCGGGCGCAGTGAAAAGTATGCAATGGGCCTGCTTCAAGACTTACCTGAGGAAGCCTTTATTGAAATGGGTGACTTTGTTGGCTTTTCACTTAAGCAATGTAAGAGGCAGGGAATTAAAAAGGTATCACTGGTCGGTATGATGGGTAAATTCTCAAAAGTGGCTCAAGGTGTGATGATGGTGCATTCTAAAAGTGCCCCGGTCGACTTTGGTTTTCTATCGGAAATAGCCCAAAGCGTCGGAGCTGACGATGATCTCGTACTTGAAATCAAGAATGCAAATACAGCGTCACAAGTCGGGGATATGATGTCAGCCATTAATAATTTTGACTTTTTTAATAAATTATGTGAATCCTGCTGTCACTCTGCGATAAACCAAGTGAAGGGCGGCATTGAAATGGAAACGGCGATTTATTCGTTAAAAGGACAATTATTGGGAAGGGCTGTTGGAATTGAGTCAATCGATTAAATTAATCGGGATAGGGGATAACGGTCAGGAAAGCTTACTGCCTCAATATGCCCAATGGATAGAAGAAAGTGAAGTGCTGGTCGGAGGTGAACGGGTTTTATCCTTCTTTCCGAACTATTCTGGCAAAAAGATTGTCATAAAGGGCGGTTTGAAAAAGGTGGTGGAACAACTGCAGGATGAAATTCGTCCAACCGTTGTCTTAGCTTCCGGAGACCCATTGTTTTATGGAATGGGAGGCTATCTTTCCAGCAAAATCAACATGGAGATTTACCCATACTTCAGTTCAATTCAGCTTGCTTTTGCAAAAATGGGGGAAAGCTGGCAAGATGCCTTCCTGGTTAGCATTCATGGCCGCAGTATGAAAGGGCTGGCACAAAGGATTGATGGAAAAGCGAAAGTTGCCTTGCTTACAGACGGTGAAAATAGTCCCAATCAACTGGCTAAATATCTCCTTTCATTTGGAATGACGGAATACCGGGCATTTGTGGCTGAAAACCTTCAAGGGGAAAGCGAAGACTCTGGCTGGTATGAACTTGATGAAATGATGGAGCGGGAATTTTCCCCGTTGAATGTCGTCATTTTGAAAAGGAAATCAGAAGGTCCAAGCTGGTCCTTGGGGATAGAAGATGAAGAATTTTCGCAGCGGAAGCCGGATAAAGGACTCATAACCAAAAAGGAAATTCGGGTATTGAGCCTGCATGCGTTGAATCTCAGGAAAAACAGCATAGTTTGGGATGTTGGGACCTGTACGGGCTCAATGGCAATTGAAGCCGCCAAGCTTGCATCCGAAGGTCAAATTTTCGCAATTGAAAAAAATGAACCTGATTTAGAAAACTGTTATCAAAACCAACGTAAATTCCGTACCGATATTACGGCGATTCATGGTAAAGCCCCACAGGGATTGGAAACTTTTCCTGATCCTGATGCGATCTTCATTGGCGGGACTGGCGGCGAAATGGGAGAGCTGATCAATATTTGCTGCAAACGGCTTAAAGAAGGCGGCAGGATCGTTCTGAATGCCGCAACGATCGAGAATCTTTACCGGGCTAATGAGGCATTTGCGGAAGCTGGTTTTCACACAGCCATCATGCATGCGCAAATCTCCAGAAGTAAGCCAATATTGGGAATGAACAGATTTGTACCGCTTAATCCGGTTTTTATCATTACTGCACAACGAAAGGAAGACATGAATGAGTAATCTTGGTACATTATATGGCCTAGGCGTGGGCCCGGGCGATCCAGAGCTTATTACAGTAAAGGCATTTCGCGTGATCCAGGAATCTCCGGTCATTGCGTATCCCAAAAAAAGGAAAGGGAGTAAAAGCTACGCCCATCGCATAGTTGAAGTTTACATTCGTCCTGAAGAGAAGGATATGCTGGGCCTTGTTTTTCCGATGACGAAAGATCAAGCCATTTTGGATCGGGAATGGAACGGAACGGTTGAAAAAGTTTGGCAAAAATTAAATGAAGGTAAAGATGTTGCTTTCGTTACGGAAGGCGATCCGCTTTTATATAGTACGTTCATACATATGATGAAATTGATGCAGGAGTTGCATCCCGAAGTCGAAATCAAGACGGTCCCGGGCATTTCTTCCTTTAATGGATCAGCGTCAAGGCTGGGCATCGCTTTGGCTGATGGTGATGATCATGTTGCAATAGTTCCTGCAAGGGATGATTATGAAGCGATGAAGAAGGCGATCGAAGATCATGATGCCGTGGTTTTCATCAAGGTGGCAAAGGTCATCGATTTAATGATCACCGTTTTAAAAGATTTGGACTTGCTTGATAAGGCCTCGGTCGTAACCAAAGTCACTTCCGATGAAGAAGTGATTTGGAAAGTGAGTGAATTGGAAGGACTTGAACTAGAATACTTAACATTGATGGTGGTGAGAAAATGAAGATATATATTGTAGGTGCCGGCCCGGGTGACCCGGATTTGATTACTGTAAAAGGATTGAACATTCTCCAAACGGCCGATGTAATTTTATATACGGATTCATTAGTGAATGAAGAATTGATTGCTAAGGCAAAACCCGATGCCGAGGTGCTGAAAACGGCTGGAATGCATTTGGAAGAAATTGTTGGCATCATGGTTGATCGTGTTAAGGAAGGAAAGATGGTTGCCAGAATCCATACAGGTGATCCTGCTATGTACGGTGCAATCATGGAACAAATTGTCCTATTGAAGAAAGAGGGCATTGGTTATGAGGTGGTTCCTGGCGTGAGTTCGGTATTCGCCTCAGCAGCGGCGATAGGAGCAGAGCTGACTATCCCTGATTTAACCCAGACACTCATATTAACGAGAGCTGAAGGACGTACGCCTGTTCCGGAATTTGAGAAGTTACGTGATTTGGCAAGTCATCATTGTACGATTGCCCTTTTCTTGAGTGCGACCTTGACCAAAAAAATCGTTAAAGAACTCCAGGAAGCCGGTTGGAAGGATGATACACCGGTCGCGGTCATTCAACGGGCAACATGGCCGGACCAAAAAATCGTTCGAACCACGTTAGTGAACTTAGATGATGCCATGCGTCAAAATGGTATCCGCAAGCACGCGATGATTTTGGCTGGATGGGCTTTGGACCCTAACATCCATGATAAAGATGAATACCGTTCCAAACTATATGATGCTAGTTTTACCCACGGTTTCAGAAAAGGTGTTAAACCATGATCATTGAATTGAAAGAAGCGGAACTTGCTCCCATTAAACGGTACCATACTTATGCGATCGTGGCGATTACAAAGCATGGTGTCGAGCTGGCACGAAAATTACATACCGTTTTTTCGAATTCCGATCTATATTACATGAGCAAGTTTGAAAAAGGGGACGAAGAGCATAAACAGATCCAGCTTTTTTCGGGCAGTGTCCGTATGCTATTGCCAGCTTTATTCAAGGAATATAAAGGAATCATATTAATTATTTCACTCGGGGCAGTAGTCAGGATGATTGCACCAATTTTAAAGGATAAGAAAACGGATCCAGGTGTCGTAGTCATTGATGATAAAGGGGAAAATGTTATCAGTGTACTTTCAGGGCATCTGGGAGGTGCAAATGAACTGACTAAGGAAGTGGCTGCAGCCATTGACGCAAGAGCTATAATCACGACGGCTTCGGATGTACAAAAAACGATTCCTGTTGACTTATTCGGCCAGCGCTTCGGCTGGATTTGGGATTCCGCAGAAAAATTGACGCCAGTAAGTGCATCCGTTGTAAATGAAGAGCATGTTGCCGTTGTACAGGAATCAGGTGAACGGAACTGGTGGCCTTATGAAACGGCATTACCTGAACGAATAATCGTATACCCATCCATTGAAGAAGCGCTTCAAGCAAAGCCGCAAGCAGCTCTGGTCGTGACTCACCGCATGCTTAACCAGTCGGAAACGAGGATCCTTGAAAATGGGATCGTATATCGTCCAAAAGTCATTGCTCTCGGTATCGGGTGCAATAGGGGAACGACGGCTGCTGAAATTGAGCTGGTGATTGCAGAAACGCTAGCCGAATTATCGTTTTCATTAAAAAGCGTTAAAGCAATCTGTACAATTTCCTTAAAGAAAGACGAAATCGGCTTGAATGAAGTGGTTGAAAAATATGGCTGGGAATTCGTGTATTATGAACCGGAAGAGCTTAATCAAGCCAAAATCGAAGCGCCGTCCGATACAGTGTTTAAATACACGGGTGCTTATGGCGTGAGTGAACCGGCAGTGAGGATTTATACTAAAGCTGAACAATTGGAGCTGGTTAAGAAAAAATCGGGGAACGTAACCATATCAGTGGGGATCATTCCTTTTTAAGGAGGGAGGAACAAATATGAATGATAGAAGATTGGTAATTGCGGGTACCGGAAGCGGGGTCGGTAAAACGACATTGACCATCGGGATCATGGCAGCCCTCCTGAAGAAAGGCTATACTGTCCAAGGATTCAAATGTGGTCCAGACTATATTGATCCTACTTATCATACCGCAGTTACAGGGCGTATTTCACGCAATCTTGACAGTTGGATGTTCGAACATGACACTGTCCGGGAAATACTTAACAAAGCAGGCACCGGAGCTGATATATCGATCATCGAAGGAGTCATGGGCTTTTTCGATGGCAAAAGTCCTTTAGCCAATACAGGATCGACGGCTGAAATCAGCATCATCACGCAAAGCCCTGTCCTGTTGGTAGTCAACTGTGCCAGCATGGCAAGGAGTGCAGCTGCCATTGTAAAAGGATTTCAAGAGTTTTCGACCGGTCCGAACATCATTGGGGTCATTGCCAATCAGGTGGGAAGTGCAGGGCATTACAAAATTGTCAAATCAGCCATTGAGCAAGAATGCGATGTTCCGGTGCTCGGGTATATGAAGCGGGAAATGGATATTGATATTCCTAGCCGTCATTTGGGTTTAATTCCTGCCATTGAACGCGGGGAACTAAATCCGTTTTTCGATAAACTTGCACAATTAGTCATGGAAACGATCGATATCGATCAGTTGTACCGTTTGTCCAAGACGAGCTCCGTTTCCAGTGGAAACTCAAATATATTTCAATCCCAACATGGAAAGGGCGTGTGCATTGCCGTCGCAAAAGATGCAGCCTTCAATTTTTATTATCAGGAAAACCTTGAGTTGCTTGAAGCATATGGGGCGAACATCAAGTATTTTTCTCCATTAAAAGGGGAAGAAGTTCCATCGGATGCTGATGGTTTATACCTTGGAGGCGGTTTTCCTGAGGAATTTGCAGCTGAACTTTCCAGTAACGTGGGTGCTATCAGATCCATCAGAAGCTCCATTGAAAAGGGGATGCCGACTCTAGCGGAATGTGGCGGTTTCATGTTTTTGAGCAAATCGATTGAAACGACTTCCGGAGAAACGCATCAGATGGCAGGTATTATACCGGGCAGGATTAAAATGCAGAAAAAACTTGCAGCACTTGGGTACCGTGAAATTACAGGAACTCCAGGCAATTTTTTGATCAATGAAGTGGAGCAGGCAAAAGGTCATGAATTCCACTATTCGACATTCGAAGCGGATGATGATCTTACACATGCTTATGAAGCCAAAGGCAGATTCGGTTCGAAACAAGAGGGATGTGTATTAGGTAACCTTGTTGCTGGGTATACTCACTTTCATTTTGCTTCCAATCCAACGCTTGCAAAGAACTGGATCGATGCTTGCTTAAAACAAAAAAACAGATCTACCCATGAAACTATCAACTAGGAAAAGGTATTTTTTGAAGATTAAGAGGAGGCGCGAGCATGAAACCGGGAAAAGTTCATCTGGTCGGTGCGGGTCCCGGAGATCCGAAACTGATTACGGTATATGGACTGGAATGTATCCAAAAGGCGGATGTCATTGCATATGACAGGCTTGTCAATCCAGAACTATTAAACTATGCAAAAGAAGATGCAGAACTGGTGTATTGCGGGAAATCACCAGGAAAACATCATCTCATTCAAAATGAAATACATGAACTTTTAGTGGAGAAAGCCTTACAGGGGAAAAACGTCACCCGTCTGAAGGGTGGGGATCCATTTGTCTTTGGGCGGGGCGGTGAGGAAGCGGAGATACTGGCTGCTAACGGGATTGAATATGATATCGTCCCAGGAATCACAGCGGGAATCGCAGCACCGGCCTATGCGGGCATCCCGGTAACACACCGTGATCATGCCTCAAGTTATGCCATTGTGACAGGCCATGGCCGTGATTACAAGGGGCAGGATAACCTGAATTGGCAGGCATTGGCTCAAGGCATCGATACCATCGCCTTTTATATGGGAATAGGTAATATGCCGTTTATCTGTGAAAAATTGATGGAGCATGGCAGGGACGGCAAAACGCCAGTGGCTGTCATTGAATGGGGCACGACAGATAAACAAAGGACGATTACCGGTACTTTGAATTCGATTTCTTTGAAGGCTATAAAAGAAGAAATTCAAAATCCGTCAATCTTTCTAGTAGGGGATGTCGTCCAATTAAGAGAAAAAATCCAATGGTTTGAAAGAGTGATTGAATCAGAGTCCATTATTGAAGGGAATGAGTCGGAATGTCCATCATTCAAGAATTGAAGGAACGCAGGGCAATAAGGAATTACGAAGAAAAAGAAGTGGAAGACGAAAAGATCAGGCAGCTATTGGAAGCGGCTACCTATGCCCCTAACGACCGATTGCGTGAACCTTGGAGTTTTTATGTAATCAAGGGAGAAGCGAAGCAACGTTATGAAAGGTTGGCAGAAAGGTATTTACATGAACGCTTCCCGACCAAACCAAAATTGATTGACAGTTCATTGGAAGTTGTAAAGACGACACCGCTTATCATTGTCGTGACTTCTGATATTTTGCCTGATGATCCAGATTCATCCGAAGACAATGTATTCGCTTCTTGTTGTGCCGTCCATTCGATGTGGCTTGCGGCAAAAGAACTTGGTCTTGGATTCGTTTGGCGCACTAGAGGAGTGGGTCTTGTCAGGGATGAACGCCTGCACGAGTTTATCGGTTCACCGGAAAATAAAAAAGTGATCGGCACCATTTTTGTCGGATACCCTAAAGGCGATCAACCGGTTCCTGCTACTAAAAGGACTTCATACATAGAAAAAACAGTTTGGCTATGAAGGTAGGTGAGTGAGTGGCACGCAGAGGATTAATGCTTATTTATACGGGAAACGGGAAAGGGAAGACGACTGCCTCATTAGGGGTGACTTTAAGGGCAATCGGCAGAGGAATGAATGTCAAATACCTTCAGTTCATAAAATCTCCAGAGCGTACATATGGGGAAGCATTGGCTTTGAGAAAATTAGGAGTTGAAATGGAACAGCTAGGTATTGGTTTTACATGGACCAAAACACCAGAAGAGCATCGCAATGCATTATCGTTGGCTTGGGAAAAGGCGAAACTGGCCCTTACTGATCCCGGCATTGATTTACTTGTTTTGGATGAGTTGAACAATGCATTAGCGATTTCCAAATTCCCGATTGAAGATGTCTTGCCATTGACTGAAGTCATCGATGCGATTCGAAATCGTCCCGCTCATATGCATATAGTCATTACCGGCAGGGATGCCAAGCCAGAGCTTATGGATATGGCCGATTTGGTTTCATCGATTGAGGCGACCAAGCATTATTATGACGAGGGCATCGGCGCTGTCAAAGGATTGGAGTTTTAAAGGAGGTGAGCGTAATGAAGGCAAGATCCATCATGATACAAGGGACGTCATCCGATGTAGGGAAAAGTTTGATTTGTACGGCATTTTGCCGGGTATTTTCCAATAAAGGATTACGTGTCGTCCCATTCAAATCACAAAACATGGCTTTGAATTCTTATGTAACCTTGGATGGCGGTGAAATCGGACGGGCTCAGGGAGTGCAAGCGGAAGCAGCACGGATCACGGCAACGACCGATATGAATCCGATATTACTGAAACCGAAGCAGGATATGGTTTCGGAAGTCATCGTGCACGGAAAGCATTTTCTTGATATGAATGCAAAAAGCTATCGGTCCCAATTTGTCCAGGAAGCCATGCCCATCATCCAAAAATCGGTTGAAAAACTTCAGGAAGACTATGACATCATCGTACTCGAGGGGGCAGGAAGTCCGGCTGAAATTAACCTTAAGGACCGGGATATCGCGAATATGCGAATGGCTAAACTCACGGATGCGGCTGTCATTTTAGTGGCCGATATTGATCGTGGTGGAGTATTTGCGTCCATCATTGGCACACTTGCTTTATTGGATCAAGATGAACGAGATAGTGTAAAGGGGATCATCATCAATAAATTTCGTGGCATGCGTGAATTGTTGGACGATGGCATTGAATGGGTGGAAAAGGAAACCGGGATTCCGGTTCTCGGGGTGCTGCCCTATCTAGACGTGAATATTGAAGCGGAAGATTCACTGGCCCTTTCTTCCTTACGTTTTAAAAAACCTAAAAAGGCTGAGTTTCCGATCGATGTAGCCGTCCTGAGGTTTCCGCGGATCTCCAATTTTACAGATGTGGACCCTTTTTTCGATGAACCCGGAGTAGGTGTCCGACTGGTAAGCAGTGTCCATGAGTTAGGTAATCCCGATCTGCTCATTTTGCCGGGTACAAAAAACACGATGGAAGATTTAGCGTGGTTGAAACGTATGGGATTGGATGGAGCCATCAATGAACTGCGGAAACAAGGAAAGATGATCTTTGGCATATGCGGCGGTTTTCAAATGCTAGGGACTAAACTTTTCGACCCTGACGCTGTCGAGGGTGACGGTGAGAACGCAGAGGGGCTCTCGCTTCTCCCGGTGGAAACCGTATTTCAAGCAGAAAAGAAAACGGTACAAATGGAAGGTGTCCTTTCTGCTGGGATAATGGAAAGTCAAATGAATCTTAAAGGTTTCGAAATACATTTAGGCAGAACGAAGACACAAGTAAGGCCCTTTCTTTTATTGAAGGATGGAAGAGAGGATGGAGCCATTTCCGATGACAACAAAGTAATGGGAACATATCTTCATGGGATATTCCATAATCGCCTGTTCACTAGAATACTAGTTAACCAAATTCGACGGGACAAGGGGTTGGAAGAAGTGAAGGAAAACGTCCAAAGCGACTCGGAACGTAGAGAGGAAGCGTACAATCTCTTGGCATCCCATCTGGAAGAAAACATTGATATGGATACCATCTATCAATGGCTGCAGCTGGAAACTGCAGAAAGTTGAACAAGAGTCAGACGGTGCTTAGTTTAATGTTGATCAAAGCCCTTTTATCTTCAAAAAAGATCAATTTTGAGCTACAATTCCTTTTATTTAGCCATATTAAGTGACAGAGGCATACAAGATATGTTATGTTGTCTTCTCTACATATTTTATACAAAATAAAAGGATGAGGTGTTCATATGAATAAAACAGAATTAGTGAGCAGTGTTGCAGCACAGGCTGAACTGACAAAAGACGAAGCAAAAAAAGTAGTGGATGCATTGTTTGAAACAATCACTGCTACACTTGCTAAAGAAGAAAAAATCCAATTAGTTGGTTTTGGTACATTTGAAGTGCGTGCCCGTGCTGCCCGTACAGGTAGAAACCCGCAAACTGGCGAAGAAATACAAATTGCAGCTAGTAAAGTACCTGCTTTTAAAGCAGGTAAGGAATTAAAAGAAGCTGTAAAATAAAAGGTGAACGAAGAAAAACCCTGGCGATGCAATATTCGCCAGGGTTTTTTGTTTACTGATTCGGTTTAACCTGGCTAATATCAATCTTAAGTTACCAAAAGTTCACTGAATTGGGAAAGGGTAAACAATCGATTTTGTTACCCATTCGATTTTGAAAAGGCCATTAGGA
The DNA here is from genome assembly GCF_044762675.1 of Peribacillus sp. NPDC096448. Lineage (NCBI taxonomy): Bacteria > Bacillati > Bacillota > Bacilli > Caryophanales > Bacillaceae > Peribacillus > Peribacillus sp. NPDC096448. The sequence continues at coordinate 225,414 of NZ_JBIWEU010000009.1, forward strand.
GTTTTAATGATTGGATATTTTTGATATTTGGTGCCGTTTTCAATCGAAGGGATTTAGGGCGTTCCATGCTCAACAATGAAAGAAGCCCACTCCATAAGGCAGTAATGGAATGTAACACAAATGAAAAAAAAAAATAGTACTTATTAATAAGGTTTATACTGTGACTATGTTAGGCTAAATGAATAACAAGCTTTAAAACCAAAATAAAAGAGGTGAAAGATATGCTGAAGAAAATAATGAAAAAAATCAAACAGCTTTCCCAAGGCAGCAGTGAGCGAAGACATGGGCATTATCGCCGAGGCAGCAGCAGCAGCAGCCGGGGATACAAAAGGTATCCCATGAGTGGAAGTGACCGCTACAAGAGAAAAGGGCGGGGCAGCAGCAGCTAATTCCATTTCTTTGACTTCAATGCAGCCTGCAGGTCCATTGAGATTTCTTTAATATCTGAATAAGGTTCTTGGATGCTTAATAACCTTTTCAGTATATGCACGGTTTCTTTTTCTAACGAAAGCTCTTCTGTCCAAGGAAGAGCCTTTTTACTTTTGGAAGCGTACGTCGTATAAAGTACATATAGAAGTATTTCCCCCAAGTCGTAAAAATCCTGCCTTTTCAGCTGCAAAATGGAGTCTTTTGCGAGGTTGGCCGAATTGATCATCTTAGACAAACCAAAGTCTATCAATATGGGCTGATGGTTCTTAAGTAAAATATTTGGTATTCGTAAATCTTGATGGAAAATGTCATGGTCATGTAGATAAGATACTAAACCGACCAGCTCATCCAGAAATAATAGAGACTCTTTCTCATTGAACGTTATTTGATTCAAGAAAATATGGTCTTCTAAATTATCCCCTTCTATGAAATCCATCACAAAATAAACATTTCCGTCTTGTGAAAATTTCTCGTGAAATTTGGGGATGTTTTTGTGGTTTAGCATTCGTAATATGGAAATTTCATTTTCAAACTGTTTCAGCTCTTTTTTGCTGCGGCGTTTACTTTTTCGGAGCTGCTTGATCACGATATTTTCATTCATTTTCAAATCATTGCAACGATAAACAATACCGTAGCTTCCTGTTCCGATTACAGCTTTTACCTCGTAGCGGTAATTCAAAACAACACTTTTTTTAAAAGGAATATCCACAATGAATTGGTAGAACTTTCTAAAGGAACGCAAAATTGAAACTTCCCTCACCACTTTCAAATATTCTAGTCAAGACCAAAAAAGACCATTATAACTATGCTGGAAATATGTATGGTCATGGTTAGTTTAACACTGATTTTTGGTGATGCGGTAATGAAAGTCTTTTATTCGGAGAGTTCTTTTATAATTAAAAAGAGCTATTAAAAAGTTTTTCCTTAAATTTCATAATATGAAATTATATGATTTTTAAAATTATTAAGTTTACTATAATGAATTCATAATAAAAGAGTAGGAGGTGATTAGATGGATGGGCGCGAGTTGAGAAATTGCTTTGGTAAATTCCCAACCGGAGTTACGATAGTGAGCTGGTTTGATGAAAAAGTTCAAAAGGGCATCACTGTGAATTCATTTACCTCGGTTTCCTTGGATCCCCCGCTTGCTTTAGTATCAATTCATAAAGAAGCAAAAGCCTGCACTAGCATGAAAGATAAATCTTTTACCATTAATATTTTGTCGGATGAACAAGAATCCATTGCATGGCAATTTGCGGGCAGCAAACAGGAAACACTTGAAATTGACTGGGATAACAAGGGGATATCACCAAAAATAAATGGAAGTGTTGCCTGGATGGAATGCAAACCATGGAGAGAGTATGATGCTGGTGACCATGTATTGTTCATCGGTGAAATCCAGGAGTTACATTTCGAGGATTTGGAAGCGCTTACTTTTTATCGGGGGAAAATGGGGTCTGCTAAACAACTTGTAAAATAAGGGGGATTCTTATGGGCATTAAAACCGGCGAAGAATATATTAATAGAATTAAATCAAGGAAACCGGAAGTCTGGCTTGGTGGAAGAGTTGTTGAGGATATTTATAATGAGCCAATTTTTAAACAGCCAATTCAAGAAATTGCGAAGTTGTATGACATTCAACATGACCCGGAATATCAAGATGAAATCACTCACATATGCAAAGAAACCGGAGAACGTGTTAACAATGCTTTCTTATTCCCGAAGACATCGGAGGATTTGCAAAACAGAAGTAAATTATTTGAAGTGTATGCAAGGATGACATATGGACTCATGGGGAGAACGCCGGACTTTTTAAATGTCGTGGTCACATCCATGGCACATAACTCCTGGTTTCTTGATAAATACAACAAAGAATGGTCAAAGAACATCAAGGATTATTATACCTATATTCGTGACAATGATTTATTCTTAACGCATGCAATCATTAATCCTCAAAATGATCGAAGCAAGCAATCCCATGAACAAAAAGAAACATATACCCACTTAGGGACCGTTGAGGAAAGAGAAGAAGGAATACTTGTACGCGGTGCTAAAATGTTAGCAACCCTGGCACCGATTACAGATGAAGTGATTATCTATTCTTTCCCAGGATTCACACCAGGAGATGAACGTCACGCGGTTGCATTTGCATTGCCGATCGATACGCCCGGACTGCGCATAATCTGCCGGGAACCAATGCAGGACGGTACACGCTCGATGTTCGACCATCCCCTGGCCTCCCGCTATGAGGAGATGGATGCACTGCTAGTATTCAATGATGTACTGGTTCCTTGGAATCGCGTCTTCCTATACAACAATGTGGAGGCGGCAAACCGCTTGTATCCAATGACGGGGATCGCTGAACAGCCTGCTCACCAATCAGGAGTGCGTGGATATATTAAACTGGCATTTGCCGTTGAGGTTGCTTGTAAAGTGGCAGACTCTATCGGAGTTGATGGATTCCTGCATGTACAGCGTGATTTGGGTGAACTTGTTCAATCCGTTGAAGTCATCCGTTCACTGCTTCGGGTAGCGGAATATGAATATACGATTAATGACTACGGTGAGGCCCGGCCAAATCCGGATGCATTGGAAACGATTCGCGGCTTCCTTCCTGAGATGTATCCCCGTGCCATCGAGGTTATCCAGACCATCGGAGCTGGCGGGCTGTTGATGTCTCCGACAGGAGCCGATTTTGATAATCCGGAATTGCGAGTAGATATCGATAAATATTATGGAGGACGAAGCGGGGTTTCGGCGGAAGAGCGCGTTCGGGTGTTTAAACTGGCTTGGGATTTATGCGGGGAAGCATTTGGACAGCGCCTCCTTCAATACGAACGCTATTACACGGGTGATCCAGTTCGGAAAAGAGCGATTTTTTATAATAAATATAAGAAAAACAAGAACTTTGCCATGGTCGATGAAGTACTTAACAAACCGGTGCAAGTAGCCATCGATGCGGTTAAACAGTAATTTTTATAGTTGAATAGGGAGGGGGGAACGTCATGATTTCGTCCGTTGAGAAGCTAATAAAGATACTTGATTTATTCACAAATGAAGAACCTTCACTTGGAAATAAGGAAATAGCTGAAAAATTGAATATGAGTCCAAGCTCTTCTCATCATCTAGTGAAAACGATGTGCAAGGATGGGATGCTGATCCAAGGCAAAGATCGAAAGTACCGGCTTGGATGGAAGTTGCTTGAGTGGAGCAGTAAAGTCATGTATCAGCAGGATATTCATTATGAGGCAGGTCCAATTATCAGTAATCTTGTTCTGCAATTCAGAGGTAATTCTCACATCGGGATGTTTCACGAAGGCGAAGTCAGGTTTGTGATGAAAATGTCGTCCCCTCATGCCGAGCATATGACCACATATATAGGAGCAAGAAAACCAGCTCATTGTACCAGCACCGGGAAAGTATTACTTGCCTTTAACCCATCCTTCATTCAGCCTACCCTTGCAAAAGGGCTATTGAAGCACTCAACGAACACGATTACTTGCATTAATCAACTGAATGAAGAGTTAAAGGACATCCGTAAACAAGGATTTGCGATTAGTGATGATGAAAATGATTTTGGGTTATATGGTGTTGCAGCACCCATTAAATCGTATAATGGCCAAGTCATTGCGGCACTTAACCTTGTCGGGGAGCGGAATTATATGATTGGGAAGGAAAAAACGAGAATTATTCAGTCTGTGATTCGTTCAGCACAAATGATTTCAAAACAAGTGGGTTATATGTCGTTAGTGTGAATTTTTGGACTATTGTGGAAATTAAAATAGGGGGTAGTTTATTTATGAAAGGATATGCTCAATCTTCAAAATTACAGGCTAGATCATTAAATCTAATGAAAGTTATTGAAGACAATAAAAATTTATTGAAACCGCCGGTTAATAACAAAGTGCTCTGGGAGGATTCCGAATTCATTGTCATGCTTTTGGGTGGTCCGAATTATCGGCGTGATTTTCATGTAGACCCTTCTGACGAGCTATTTTATCAGATAAAGGGCTCCTGCTATGTAGAATGCATCAACCAACACGGCGAACGCGAAGTAGTGGAGGTTAAAGAAGGGGAAATGTTCATGCTGCCTGCTGATGTACCTCATTCCCCTCATCGTGTACCTGATACTTACGGCATTGTCATGGAACGCAAGCGTGCTAAAGATGAGCTGGAAGATTTTGTTTGGTTCTGCGGGAATTGTAACCATGAGATGCACAAAGTTACGATCCAATTGACGAATATTGAGGTCCAGGTAAAAGAAGCCATCGAGGCCTTCAACGGTAGTAAAGAACTTCGCACCTGTGGTGAATGCGGTCATGTCATGTCAGAAAACGTTGAGGCTTGGAAATGCGAATAGATTTTCATACACATATTCTTCCATTGGACCTGCCCGACTTAACCGGTAAATTTGGTCAGGGACGCTGGCCAGTTCTAGAGCGGAAATGTTCATGCGGAGCGGATATCATGGTAAGCGGAAATTTATTCAGGAAAGTGACTGACCAGGTATGGGACCCTGAAAAGCGCATTCAGGATATGGATGCCGAAGGAGTCGATATGCAGGTGCTCTCACCGGTGCCAGTGACATTTTCATACTGGGCGCCAATAGATCAGGCGCTATACTTGTCCCAGTTCCAGAATGATTTCATTGCTGAAACTGTGAACAGGCATCCTGACAGGTTCATCGGTCTAGGTACTGTACCGCTTCAGGATATGAAAGCGGCAATTGGTGAAATGGAACGATGTAAATTTGAACTTGGCCTGGCGGGGATCGAGATAGGTACTAACGTAAATGGAGAGAATCTGGATTCACCTGTATTATTGGAATTCTTTCAAATGGCTGAAAAATGGAATGTCCCGCTGTTTATACATCCATGGGAGACAATGGCCAAAGACCGAACGGAACGGCATAATCTCATGTATACAATCGCGATGCCGAGTGAAACGGCATTGGCGGCAGCAAGCATTGCATGGAGTGGCGTCATGGAAAAGTACCCGGATCTGAAACTTTGTTTTGCACATGGAGGGGGCTCTTTTCCATATATTTTACCGCGGATCGATCAGGGATGGGAAGTATGGCCGGAGTTAAGGAAAACATCGATGCCACCAAGCCATTATGCACAAAAGTTTTATTTCGATTCCCTCAACTATGATCCCCGGAATATTCAGTATTTGATTGACCGTTTTGGATATAAGAAAGTGCTGATGGGTTCCGATTATCCATTTTTATTGAGAGAAAAGCCTCCTGGTCAAGTGATTGATGACACGCTAAATCTCTCAGATGAGGTGAAAGCGAATCTTCTTGGAAGAAATGCATTAAGGTTTTTAAATTTGGACTCGTGAGGGGAGAAGCATGGAAAAACAGATTAAAGCGCCAGAACATGTACTTGAGGAACTTGGTATCATGCTTGAGCCGCCAAGGGAAGCGGTCGGCAACTATGTCAGCCACGTCCGGGTGGGAGATCTGATATTCACATCCGGACAAGGTGTTGATGATTATCACGGCAAGGTTGGCAAAGAGCTGACGGAAGAGGAAGGATATCAGGCAGCTAGGCAGTCAATGATTAATCTTCTGCGGGTGCTGAAGGATGAGCTTGGAGAACTATCCAGAGTGAAGAAGGTCATCAAAATTCTTGGAATGGTTAATTCAGCCGAAAATTTCACAGGACAGCCCAAAGTATTGAATGGCGCATCAGACCTGCTTGTGGCCGTTTTTGGAGAGAGGGGCAGACATGCTCGGTCAGCAGTGGGAATGGCCCAGCTTCCAAATAACACTGCAATTGAAATTGAAATGATTGTGGAAATAGAAGATTGAGGCACTTGATTTCTAAGAGTGTCTCAATGAAGGGAGAGGGATGTTTCATGCAAGCAGCAAAAGATAGTATAAATACAGCTAAATCAATAGATTGCCGCCATTTTATTAACGGGGAATTCCTGAATCCCAATCAATCCAAGACATTTGATAATATCAATCCCGCAACGGAAGAAATACTTGGATGGGTTGCAGAAGGAGGAAAAGAGGAGGTGAATCAGGCTGTTTCTGCAGCAAGACATGCTCTTAAAGGTCCTTGGAAATTTTTTACCGATAATGAACGCTCGGCGGTTCTAAGGAGAATCGGCGATCTCATTTTGGAAAAGAAAGAAGAACTGACAATGTTGGAAACCCTTGATACAGGGAAACCATATAGCCTTGCACTGGAAATGGACATCAAGCGTTCAGCTCACAATTTCCACTTTTTTGCGGACTATATCACTACACTTGGTAATGAATCCTTCAACCAGAACAACATTGCACTTCATTATTCTATTAGGCGGCCCGTAGGGGTGGTAGGAATGATTAATCCTTGGAATTTACCTTTGTTATTGTTGACATGGAAATTGGCACCCTGCCTGGCAGCCGGCAATACAGCGGTTATGAAACCAGCTGAACTGACACCGATGACAGCGACAAAGTTAATGGAGATTTGTAAGGAAGCGGGAGTTCCGGATGGCGTTGTCAACCTTGTGCATGGATATGGTGTAAATTCAGCAGGAGCTGCTCTAAGTGAACATCCTGATGTCGATGCGATAACATTCACTGGGGAAACAAAAACGGGAACGGCAATTATGAAAGCTGCCGCACCCACGTTGAAAAAAATCTCTTTTGAACTGGGCGGGAAAAATCCCAATATTGTGTTTGCTGACTCGAATCTTGATGAAGTAATCGAAACGACATTGAAATCAAGCTTCATGAATCAGGGTGAAGTTTGTTTATGTGGTTCACGAATCTATGTTCAGCAAGGTTTATATGACGAATTCCTTGAAAAGATGGTCACGCGAACAAAAAAATTAAAAGTCGGTGATCCTTTTGATACTGAAACGGAAGTGGGAGCTGTAATAGGAAAAGAACATTTTAACAAAGTGATGAGTTACATTGATTTGGCGAAAGAAGAAGGAGCGAGAATATTAACTGGAGGGAAAAGAGCAGGACAGTTTGAAAAAGGTTTTTTCATTGAACCGACAATCATTGCGGGAGTTACGCGTGAATCCCGTTGTGTACGGGAAGAAATTTTTGGTCCTGTGGTAACGGTCATGCCTTTCGAAACGGAAGAAGAAGTACTGGAGCATGCTAATGACACTCATTACGGACTTGGGGCAACAATCTGGACCAATGATTTAAGGAGGGCGCATCGTGTCGCTTCTAAAATAGAAGCGGGCATTATCTGGGTGAATACCTGGTATTTACGTGATTTGCGCACACCTTTTGGAGGCATGAAACACAGCGGCATCGGCCGCGAAGGCGGATCGCATAGTTTCGAATTTTACAGTGAATTGTCTAATGTCACGATTAAATTATAAAGAGGGAGGGAAGCACTCATGATCGGCAGTTTAACGGAATGGTCTGACAGGTTTTTGAAAGCTGAAAAAACAGGAATAGGAATATCGGCCCCTACTAGTGAAATCCAGGGTTTTGATGTGGAGGATGCCTACCAAATTCAACTTGAAACGATTCGAAGGAAAATCCAGTCCGGTATGGAAGTAACAGGAAAGAAAATAGGCTTGACTTCAAAGGCTATGCAGGAGGTTCTGGGAGTGAATGAACCGGATTACGGACATTTACTTGATGTGATGGAGATGGAAAATAATGGTTGTATATCGAGTTTGCGGTTAATCCAACCAAAAGTGGAGGCAGAAGTAGCTTTTATATTAAAGAAAGATTTACATGGCCCCAATATTACGGTTGATGATGTAATCGAGGCAACTGATTATGTGGTTGCTTCGATCGAAGTGGTTGATAGCCGAGTGAAAGAGTGGGAGATTAAACTTCCGGACACTGTGGCGGATAATGCATCATCAGGCTTATATATACTGGGGAATCGCAAAATTCATTTGAGTGAAATCGACCTCCCTTCCATTCAAATGAGCCTATATAAAAATGGCGAATTCATTAACCAAGGAACAGGTGAAGCAGTACTTGGAAATCCAGCAACGTGTGTAGCGTGGCTAGCAAATAAACTGCATCGCTTTAAAGGTTCCTTGAAAGCGGGCGAAGTCATTTTATCCGGTGCATTATCAGCAGCGATCGAAGCGAAACCGGGTGACCGTTTTACTGCTGACTTTGGAGAAAAACTTGGAACGGTATCGGTTAATTTTGAGTGAAAGGAGCACAGCGGCCTTGAAAAAACTAAAGGTAGGGATTATTGGATCAGGTAATATCGGAACGGATTTAATGATGAAAATTCATCGATCGGATGTTCTGGAGATGTCGGTAATGATTGGTATCGACAAGGAATCAGAGGGTTTGAAGAAGGCTAGGATGCACGGACATCATGTCATTGACAATGGCATGGATGGTTTTTTGGAAAGGCCGGAGCTTGCAGACATTTTATTCGATGCCACATCTGCGAAGGCGCATGTTTTTCACTGCAAAGCCTTGAAAAAGATGAACAAGAAGTTGATAGACTTGACTCCTGCCGCAATTGGACCATTTATCGTTCCTTCCGTGAATTTAAAAGAGAATTTGAATGAGGCGGTTGTTAACATGATTACATGCGGCGGCCAGGCGACAATCCCCATCGTTCATGCGATCAGTCAAGTTGCACAGGTCGAATATGCTGAAATACTAGCGACAATTTCCAGCAGGAGTGCCGGTCCTGGAACTCGGGCTAATATTGATGAGTTCACCCTAACGACGGCAAGGGCCCTGGAAAAGGTGGGTGGAGCGACAAAGGGAAAGGCTATTATTCTGCTGAATCCAGCCGAACCGCCACTCATCATGAGGGATACGATTCATTGTCTGCTTCAATCAGATTCCTTTGATGTGAAAGCGATAACAGCGTCCATAAATAAGATGGCGAAAAAAGTTTCTGAATATGTTCCAGGATACCGCTTGAAGACAGAACCGATATTTGATGGGAAACAAATAACAGTCCTTCTGGAAGTGAAAGGGTTAGGAGATTTTCTTCCCGTATATGCTGGTAATTTGGATATAATGACGGCTTCAGCTGTAAAGGTAGGGGAAGAAATCGCTAAAAGCCAATTCGAACAATATGTTTGAAAAAGATAATCAGAACTGTAAAGGTGGGGTTGATTTGCGAAAAGATGTATTGGTGACTGAAGTTGCATTGCGGGATGGCAGCCATGTAGTGGCACATCAATTCACCATCGATCAAGTAAAGAACATGACCGGGAAACTTAGTGCTGCAGGTGTTCCTTATATTGAAGTGTCACATGGAGATGGACTGGGCGGTTCATCCTTACAATATGGTTTTTCAAAAGTGAATGATATTGAATTGGTGGAAGCCGCTGTTCAAGCTGCAGGCGAATCCGTTATTTCAGTACTATTAATCCCTGGTATAGGGACGATCGACCAATTAAGAGAAGCCGCTCAAGAGGGGGCAAAAATGGCGCGGATTGCAACCCATGTAACGGAAGCGGACGTCTCAAAGCAACATCTGGAAGCTGCGAAACATCTCGGTATGGAAGCGATCGGGTTTTTAATGATGTCTCACATGGCATCACCGGAAAAACTTCTTGAACAAGCCATTTTAATGGAATCCTATGGCGCGGATGCTGTATATGTTGTTGATTCCGCAGGATCTTTTTTGCCCCAAGACGTGAAGGCTCGGATCCGGTTATTAAGATCAAAGCTGAATATCGATATTGGTTTTCATGCTCACAATAACTTATCGCTCGCTGTGGCAAATTCACTTGTGGCAATTGAAGAAGGAGCGAATAGAATCGACGGCAGTATCCGCTGTCTCGGTGCAGGTGCTGGTAATACACAGACTGAAGTGCTTGTTGCCGTTTTGGATAGGATGGGTATCCGTACCGAAATTGACTTATATAAAATGCTTGATCTTTCAGAGGAAGTTGGAAATACAATCATGCCCAAGCCCCAGGAAATAACAGACTCGAGTTTAATCATGGGTTATAGTGGCGTGTACTCCAGCTTTTTATTGCATGCAAATAAAGCGGCGAAAAAGTATGGAGTCGACGCCCGGGATATTTTGATGGAGCTTGGTCGACAAAAAGTGGTTGGCGGTCAGGAAGATACCATAATTGAAGTAGCTGAACAAATGGCGTTTCAGAAAGAAGGGACTTTAAGATGAAACTAGATCAACTGGCAAAACGGGTAGCCGATTCGCAAAAAAACGGTCGTGAAATGGATAAGCTTACATTATCCAATCCTGAACTAACAGTAAATCAAGCATATGAAATTCAGAAGTTGAGCATAAATGATACGCTTACTGATGATAACAGATTCATCGGATGGAAGATGGGCTTGACGAGCAAAGCCAAACAAAAGCAAGTAGGGGTAGAGGAAGCGATATACGGCAGGTTGACATCTGCCATGGAACTGACAAGACCTGTATTAAAGGTTGGGGAACTCATTCATCCGCGAGTGGAACCTGAACTTGCCTTTTTGTTCAAAGACGAACTGAAAGGTGCAAATATAACGGCGAAAGATGTCTGGCCGGCTGTTGAATGTGTATTCCTTGCACTGGAGGTTATTGACAGCCGTTATAAAAATTTTTCTTTTACACTTACCGATGTAGTGGCGGATAACGCATCCTCAGCCAAAATCTTGCTTAGCAATCAAGCTTATTCCCCGTATCACATGGACTGGGCCCAAACAGAAGTTACGCTATATCAAAATGGTGAAATGCAAAAGAGAGGTCGCGGTGAAGCTGTACTCGATCATCCGATTCATTCGATTGTGGAACTTGTAAAAATGATTAGCCGTGAAGGACTTACCATACAGGCTGGAATGATTGTTTTGGTAGGCGGAATTACAGATGCCGTTTCCATACAGGCTAACGATGAAATAATGGCAGATTATGGTGAACTAGGGAAACTGACTTTGCATGTTATATCGTGAAAATATGGCAAAGAGGAGGGAATTAATTGCGTGAAGTCAATGCTTCTGAAGTGGTGGGTAATAGTAAATTTGGCCGTTTCCACATAATGGTCTTTATGTGGTGTTTGTTCGCAATTACCTTCGATGGATTTGATATAGCCATGTACGGAGTAGGTTTGCCATTGATGATGGAGGAATGGAACTTGACGCCAGTCGAAGCTGGAGGAATAGCAAGTTATTCATTGTTCGGAATGATGGTGGGAGCACTCATTTTTGCACCTTTGGCGGATAAAATAGGGAGAAAAAAAGTGCTGGCCATTTGTATATGTTTATTCAGTGTTTTTACATTACTTTCAAGTTTTGCCCCCAATCCTGCCTTTTTCTCGGTTATGCGATTTATAGCAGCCTTGGGAATGGGAGGATTAATGCCAAACGTCATCTCCTTAATGGCGGAATACTCACCCAAAAAGAATAAGGTGCTCATTGTAACAGCTATGTACTGCGGTTATTCCATCGGAAGCATACTTGCTTCTTTAATTGGAATATATGTAATGGAACAAATGAGTTGGAGGGTTTTGTATTGGATAGGGGCGCTTCCCTTACTGGCACTGCCATTCTTCATGAAGCAATTTCCCGAATCGCTTTCCTATTATGTTATTCGAAAACAAGGAGCAAAGCTTGCTGGAATCCTGAATCGCATTGATCCAGATGGCGACTATAAAGAGTCTGACGATTATGAGTTTGCCAAAGTCCAGGAAAGGGCAAAGGGCTTCCCTGTCAAAAAACTCTTCGAAAATAAGCGTACTCTCAGCACATTTGCGTTTTGGGTAGCTGCCTTTAATTGTTTACTAATGGTATACGGACTCAATACATGGTTACCCAAAATCATGCAGCAGTCCGGATACGGCCTTTCATCCAGTTTATCTTTCAATCTTATATCGGGAATAGGACAAATTGGCGGATCTATAATTGGCGGATACTTAGTTGGGAAAATAGGCCATAGAAAAGTACTTGTATCCCTCTGTGCCATAGGTACGGTCTGTTTTGTCATATTAGGATTAACCTCAAATGCAGTAGCATTATATATTCTCATCGCTTTTGGAGGAGCCTGTACAGTCGGCGCGATGAATTTAGCCAATACGTATATATCCGAGTATTATCCGCGGGAGATAAGGACCACCGGGATAGGCTGGGCCTTGGCTTTTGGTAGAATTGGAGCCATTGTTGCCCCAACATTAATAGGTTTATTGCTGGCTGCAAACTATTCGCCACAAAATGCATTCATGGCCTTCACGGTTCCGAGCATAATGGCTGCCTTGGCGTTACTCGCTGTGAAGGAGAGGTATGGCAGCTATGATAAACTACAGATTGAGGGGAATATAAAACTAAAAGCAACGTCGAATGTATAATATTGTTTTTTAGTAGATGGCCTATATGTCAGCGGACAGTCATGCAGACTATTCCCTGACATATAGGCCATTTTTTTGAGAATAACAGAATTCACGAGTAAAACCGCTAAACTCACGAGTAAAACAGCTGAATTCACGAGTAAACCGGCTAAACTTACGAGTAATCGTCCAACTCCATGAGTACACCGGCAAAATTCACGAGTGAAATTGCTAAACTCACGAGTAAAGCAGTTGAATTCACGAGAAAACTACTAAATGAACTCCCTTTGATCAAATTCTTTGTAGGCTATTAAACTGACGGGAAATGATGGTTGCAAGATTGAATGTTTAGTAACCCTAAATCATGAAAACTTTTATAATACGTTTGACAATTGGATTTATCGTGTTAATATAAAGGCAAATGAAAATTAAATATACAATTTGTACCACTAGGGGTGCTTTATAGGTAAAAGGTGTTTTTACCGCAGAAGCTGAGATTAAAGTATGACTTTAAGACCCTTAGAACCTGATCTGGTTTATACCAGCGTAGGGAAGTGGGGGTCTGGAACAATACGTTTCTGTATTATTTCTTGTACAACCACTTTCTTTACGTTTAAGAAAGTGGTTTTTTGTTTGCAAAAAAAGGGGTGATAAAAGTTTTTTTCGTAACATTCATTCAAAAAATACAATTTGGAGGTCATGGATATGAAGTTTTCAGAGGAAATTCGTCAGGAAGTGGATCACATTTGGGAAGCTAGTTTTAATCACCCGTTTGTTGCAGGAATAGGAGATGGCACTTTGCCAATGGAGAGTTTTCGTTTTTATGTCATGCAAGATGCCTATTATTTATCTCATTTTGCTAGAGTTCAAGCCTTAGGGGCAGTCAAAGCTACAGATTTACATACAACAAGCAGGCTTGCCGGCCATGCACAAGGAACATATGAAGCGGAGTTGAAGCTTCATGAGAATTTTTCCGAGAGATTAGGCATCACAAAAGAAGAACGGGAAAATTTCAAACCAGCCCCGACTGCTTATGCTTATACTTCCCATATGTATCATGCGGCTTATTCGGGACATTTAGGAGATGTTATTGCAGCTATCTTACCGTGTTACTGGCTGTATTATGAGATAGGTGAAAAGCTGCAAGGGTGCATGCCCGAAGAGCCGATTTATCAAGAATGGATAGCGGCTTACGGAGGAGAGTGGTTCCGTACTTTGGTGGAAGAACAAATTTCGAGGCTTGATGAGATTGCTGAAAAAGTAACTGATGAAGATAAGGAGAGAATGAAAGAGCATTTTATCCTTAGTAGCCAATATGAATACTCATTTTGGGAAATGGCTTATCGTTTAGAGACATGGCCTGTTCATAAGGAAACACTAGAAGTATAAAAGGAGAATGAAACAATGAAAAAAGGATTGAAATTAACGGATATATTAGTCACGATCGTGATTGCGGTTGCATTTGGAATCGTTTATATTCTTTGGGGTTCGGTTTATTATTCCGTTAAACCATTAGGGTTACATCTGGATCAACTTATTTATGGTATGTGGTTTATAGCTGGCCCCGTCGCATTTTTAATTTTACGGAAACCGGGTGTGGCACTTTTGGCGGAGATAGCTGCAGCTTCCGGGGAATTCTTTCTTGGTTCACCATGGGGGCTGACCGTACTGTTATATGGGGTGGTCCAAGGTTTGTTTGCGGAACTGGTGTTCATGGGGTTCAAATATAAAAAATTCAATATGCCGGTGACCATTTTAGCTGCGATAGCTTCCTGCTTGGCATCGGTTATCATGGATTTTGCATACGGGGAAATAGGTGCGCTTTCTACTTGGAATCTATCGTTATTCATGATAGCGAGGTTTGTAGGTTCCATATTCTTTGCTGGTGTGACCGCCTATTATCTAGTTAAAGTCCTGGAATCAACAGGAGTAACTAATCTTGTGCGTCCGGTTTCAAATAAAGATTATGCAGAACTTGATTAAAAGTAGAGGTTGAGGGCAATGGAACCAATCGTTTCTGTTGAAAAGTTAAGGATGAAATTTCCCGGTGATGAATCTTTGATATTCAAGGACCTATCACTATCGTTTGATCAAGGAGAAAAAGTGCTACTTTTGGGACCATCAGGATGTGGTAAGTCGACTCTTTTACAAGTGTTAAGCGGATTGATTCCGAATTCCATCGAAGTACCGATGAAAACGGAGAAATTGAAATGCCCTTCTTCGTGGGGGTATGTTTTTCAAGATCCCGATAGTCAGTTTTGCATGCCATTTGCCGATGAGGAAATTGCCTTCGTCCTTGAGAATCTTTCCGTCCCTAAAGAAGAAATGAAAGAGAAGATTCAAAATCATTTCCGTAAAGTAGGATTGAACCTGGGCCATACAAGTATTGAAACATTATCAGGCGGGATGAAACAGCGTCTGGCAATCGCTTCAGTATTGGCCCTTGAACCGGAAGTTATATTTTTAGATGAACCAACCGCCATGCTTGATCCGGAAGGAACGAAAGAAATCTGGGAATTGTTGAAGGAAGTCGGACGAGACAAAACGGTTATTATCGTCGAGCATAAAATTGACCATGTTTTAGAATTCATCGAAAGAATCGTGCTTTTTAACGATGACGGTCAAATCATAGCTGATGGTCCAAGAGACACCATTCTTTCACTATATAAAAATGAAATGAAAGAACATGGAATTTGGTTCCCAGGTGTTTGGGATGAGTATATACAGAAGTATGCACCCATTCGGGAACACCCATTTACAGATGATTCACCCCTTATGGATGTGAAAGGCTTTAGAGGTTTTCGGAATAAAGAGGAAAAAATCAAGGTTGAAGAGCTGAAGGTACATTCAGGTGAATGGATTGTAATCAGGGGTGAAAATGGCGCGGGGAAGAGTACTCTTTTGCATGCCTTAATGCAGTTCATAAAAACGAAAGGTAAGTATGAATTATTGGGGACCCCTATTAAAAGAGTGAAAAATCCAACGGATCATATGACGTTTGTCTTTCAAAATCCTGAGTTTCAGTTCGTTGCAAATACGGTATATGAAGAGATTGCTTATTCATTGCGTATTGATAAAAGGCCGCAACAAGAAATAGATGAGAGAGTCCGCTCATTGCTTAAAGTATTCCGCCTGGAGGCACACCGGGATAAACATCCGTTTCAATTATCAATGGGTCAAAAGCGTCGCTTAAGCGTAGCCGCCTCAATCGTAATAGACAAAAAAATCATTCTCCTGGATGAGCCGACCTTTGGACAAGATTCGAAAAATACCTTTGCATTACTGGAATGGTTTGAGGAATATCGAAGACGCGGAGTAACAGTGATCATGGTAACTCATGACGACCATATTTCAGAAAACTTTGCAACCAGGATCTGGACGGTTAAGGACGGAAACGTAATAAGTGATGAAAAAATTGCTCATGCAGGATTTGTGGAGACCAAAGTTAAAAGGAGTGTCATGTAGATGAATGTTTCAAATGCAGAAACATGGCTCCATAGAATTAATCCAAGCCTTAAACTTGGTGTGCTGATTGTGTTATGCATCGTGGCGTTATTCATTCATGACCTGAATTATATGATGAACATCACCATTGGCGTATTACTTTTATTTTTGTTTTTTACCGGGCATTCGATATTGCGCATCTTACTTTTGTCGATTCCCTTTTGTTTCATTTTTATATCCACCTCTTCTGCAATGATATTTTTCGGGCAAGGTGAGACGCTTTGGTTTGAGTGGGGCCTAATATCGATTACAGAAGAAAGTTTCATGAAGGGATTACTGGTAGGCTTTCGAGCTTTGTTCTTTGCGGCCCTTGGTTTAACTTTTTCCTTAACGACGAGACCAGTGAACTTGTTTTATTCGTTAATGCAGCAAGTTAGGCTTAAACCGAAATATGCCTATAGTTTCATGGCGGCATTAAGGCTGATTCTCATCATGATGGAGGAGTTCCAAACGATACGAAACGCGATGAAAGTACGTGGTTTCGAAAGGGGAAAAGGAATAAGATCGGTATATTTTAAAATGAAAGCCTATTCCATCCCGTTGCTATCCGGAAGCATCAGACGTGCTCACCGAATCGCGGTTGCGATGGAGGCGAAGCGATTTACAGACAGTCGGGAACGAACATACTATTATGAATTTGGGTTTTCAAAAAAGGACTATAGTTTCATTCTGTATTTTATCATCCTGCTGTTGGCCGGCTTTTATCTATCGATTCAATTCCCGTTAGTATCTATTTGATTTTATGAAATTGTAACTTTACTAGTTAGGGGTTCTAGTATGAATGCACATGAATTGCATATTATTTCTACTGGGAAACAGCCAATTGAAAAGTTTGTGGAAATCGCTTCAAACATTCAGGAACATGTTGATTTCTTTTATCTAAGGGAAAAACATATGAGTGCCTCGGAACTCTATCAAGCAGTGGGTCTATTACATGATAAAAAGATTCCGCTTTCTAAGATCATCATTAATGACCGCGTGGATGTAGCCTGGGTACACAAAGTATTTGGTGTGCAATTGGCTTTTCATAGTTTAGATGCAGAAGTCGTAAAAGGAGCTTTTCCAGGATTGAATGTTGGCTGTTCGATTCATTCCATGGATGAAGCGAAAGCCGCATTCAGCAAAGGGGCCAATTACGCGATTTATGGACATGTTTTTGAAACGGATTCAAAAATCGGCCTTCCTCCTAAGGGAGTTGAGGAGCTTCATGCAATCACAAGAAATGTCAATCTTCCGATAATTGCGATAGGCGGAATCACTCCTTTCAATTGCCAAGTGGTACTGGATGCGGGGGCACGCGGAATTGCCGTCATGTCAGGTGTGCTTGAAGCTGAAAATCCGCTTGAAGCCGTTAAAGAATATTCGAAGTCTTTGGGAAAGGAGACATAAGATGAATTCCATATATGATGCAATCATTGTTGGGGGAGGAGTAATAGGTGGATCCATTGCTTTCCAATTAGCCAAGCGAGGTAAAAAGGTCCTTTTATTGGAAAAAGACAGACTTGCCAGTAAAGCATCCAGTGCTGCAGCCGGGATGTTAGGGGCACAAGCCGAGTTAGATGCTGATAACCCGCTTTTTACATTGGCAAGCCGAAGCAGGGGGATGTTTCCTGCACTGGCGGAAGAATTAAAAGACATAAGTGGGATAGACATCGAATTAGTGAACAAGGGCATGTTTAAGGTGGCGCTAACGAATGATCAAGTAGCCGAGTTGAAGAACATGATCAGAGTCCAGCAAGAGGCGGGACTTGAGGCAGATTGGCTATCGACTGCCGAAATAAGGAAAATGGAACCGCTTTTATCGGATGAAATTAAAGGAGCTATGTTCATTCCGAAAGATGGACAAGTTTCAGCCACTAGGCTGTCGCTCGCTTTTACTGAATCTGCAGCTGCCCTTGGTGTAGATATAAAGGAATTTGTTCATGTCTCCGATTTGGTTACGGAAAACGGATGCGTAAAGGGAGTGGTCACGAACATAGGTGGATTTTCAAGTGAAAATGTCATCGTAGCAGGTGGCGCTTGGAGTGCGCTCCTCCTTGAAAGAACAGGGATGAGACTCGACAGTTATCCAGTAAAGGGAGAGTGCTTTTCCGTCCTGACCGATCGTCCATTGCTTGAAAAGACAATCTTCTCACATGGCTGCTATCTTGTGCCCAAAGTTGGCGGGAGAATCATTGTCGGGGCAACGGTAAAAGCGAACACTTTCGATGAAAAGGTAAGTCTTGACGGGATTTCTACGTTAATAGAAAGAGCAAAGCAATTGCTTCCGGCGATTAAAGGAAGCGAATTGGAAAAGGTATGGGCAGGTATACGGCCCCAAACTGGGGACGGCTTGCCGTACTTTGGTGAACATCCGGCATGCAAAGGACTATTCATTGCAACGGGGCACTATAGGAATGGCATCCTGCTTTCTCCAATTACAGGTGTACTTATAGCGGATATTTTAGAAAGTAAGGCAAATCCAGAATGGTCCGCTTTTCGATTGGACCGTTCGATACAGCCCCTTTTAACTTAATGGAGGTGGATGAATTGGAATTGATTATTAACGGGGAAAAAATACGGATTCCTGCTGAAGAATCAACAGTTACAGGGCTTTTGCAACACTTTAATCTACATCAAAAAGTAGTGATTGTTGAATTGAATGATGAAATATTAGCAAAGGAAAGTCTAAGTGAAACACTTTTATCAAATGGAGACAAGGTAGAGATTGTACATTTTGTAGGAGGCGGATGATATGTTAAAGATTGGTTCTTATGAATTTTCTTCAAGATTATTATTAGGTACTGGAAAATATCCAAATTTCGATGTTCAAAAGCAATCAGTGGAGGTTTCTGAGACGGAAATATTAACATTCGCGGTCCGGAGAATGAACATTTTTGAAGCCAGTCAGCCCAATTTTTTAGAAAAGCTAGATTTGAAGAAATACACACTCCTTCCAAATACAGCAGGAGCTAAAACAGCCAAAGAAGCAGTGCGCATAGCCCATCTTGCAAAAGCATCTGGCTTATGTGACATGATCAAGGTTGAAGTCATTGGCTGTCAAAAAACACTGCTGCCTGATCCTATTGAAACATTGAAAGCTGCTGAAGAATTAGTGAAACTGGGATTCACCGTATTACCTTATACTTCGGATGATGTGTTGCTCGCTAAACGCCTGGAAGAAGTGGGGTGCCATGCAATCATGCCCGGAGCTTCACCAATTGGCTCTGGTCAAGGCATTATAAACCCACTGAACTTACGATTTATCATGGAACAATCAGAGGTTCCGGTAATTGTTGATGCAGGGATCGGAACACCTTCTGATGCAGCAATCGCCATGGAATTAGGGGCGGATGGCGTATTACTTAACACTGCTGTTTCCGGAGCAAAAGATCCAGTCAAGATGGCGAAAGCAATGAAACTTGCCATTGAGGCAGGACGATTGGGGTACGAAGCAGGAAGAATCGAAAAAAATGATTACGCGATTGCAAGCAGCCCAGTTGAAGGATTGAGCATTGGATGAATGAGCGTTATTCACGTCAAGAACTTTTTGGCCCTATAGGGGAAGAAGGGCAATTGAAAATTCGCAAAAAACACGTTTTGGTGATTGGAGCGGGTGCTCTAGGTACGGGAACTTCGGAAGGCCTTGTACGGGCCGGAATTGGGAAACTCACCATTGTTGACAGAGATTATGTAGAGTGGAGCAACCTTCAAAGACAACAGCTATATTGTGAAGAAGATGCACAAAAAAGAATACCGAAAGCAGTGGCAGCGAAGAATCGCTTGAATGCGCTAAATTCGGATGTAATCGTAAAACCGCATGTGGCGGATGTTTCGGTTGATGAGTTGGCGAAGCTTGTTGAAGGCGTGGATTTGATATTGGATGCCACTGATAACTTCGATACCAGGATGCTTATTAACGATACTGCGCAAAAATATAAAATACCCTGGATTTACGGAGCCTGTGTAGGGAGTTATGGGATAAGTTACACGGTGATCCCAGAGGTGACCCCATGTTTGAATTGTTTGCTGGAAACGGTCCCGATTGGAGGGCTGACATGTGATACGGCGGGAATCATCAGCCCTGCCGTTCAAACGGTCGTTGCCCATCAAATGGCGGAAGCTTTAAAAATCCTTGTCGAAGATCATGAATCGCTAAGAAACAAAATCGTTTCATTTGATCTTTGGAAAAATGAACATTCATCCATAAATGTAGCGCAATTAAAAAAAGATACTTGTTTGTCATGTGGGTCAAATCGAACGTATCCCCACCTCTCTTATTCAAATCGAACAAAGACTGCCGTTTTATGCGGAAGGGATTCTGTCCAAATTCGGCCGGCAATGAAGCTTGAAAGAGACTTAGCGGAACTCGAAAATAATCTTCTCGCACAAGGTGGTAAGATCGTCAGGAATCCTTATTTACTTTCATTTACCATCGGAACCCATCGGTTGGTCGTTTTTAAAGACGGGCGGGCGTTGATTCATGGAACAAAAGATATTGCAGAAGCAAAAACGTTGTATCATCGTTATTTTGGCTGAAATGGATGGCACGGACTTGCAATTCACGTTTAAACCCGCGAAAGAGTGCCAAAAAAAGATGCCCTTATAATAGAAAGGTATTGAACATTTTCCAATGTGACTTATTTGCTTCACAAATCTAAAACGAAAGCGGTGTCTGCCTTTTTTTGGGGCGGCACCGCTTTGTTATGGAACGATTATTTTAGCAGCTTACATATCATGACTGCTATTATGCTTCTGACGGGAGTGTTGCCTGTTTTTCACCTTATGAGAACCGCTTAACGGTGCTGGTTGACCTGGGTTATTTCCTTTAAGAGCATTTTTTCGAATATCTTTACCATCGTTTTTGTTCATGTTCGATCCCTCCTATCTCTTAAGATAATCAGTCCGTGAAATTTTATTCACATACATATATTTGCAAACCTCGTACATGCTATGGATGGACACTAATTAAGGAGCTGAACCAAAATGCAGGATAAACAAGATAAGCGAAGGACTTTCCAGGAAGCTCAGCAAAGTTATCAACAAGTATTTGATGTATACTCATCCATTGAGAAGAACGCACCGAATTACGGAACGGAATTGAAACATGTGAAGCAGGAAGTGAACGAGGCCTATCAGCAAATACAATCTGCTTTAGTCACTGCTTCCGAACATCAGAAAGAACAATTGAGAAAATTCGAACAGGATATTCAGGCAATCGTCAATGAGGTCAATTCAGAGGATTATTGAGTGACAGATTCTATCGTCGTGAGTTCATGCGCTTTATTCGTGGGTTTTGCGCGTATTACTTATGCGTTTCCTGATTTTAGAATGGAATAGGCTTTTTGAAAAATGCAGACATCTGCCATTTCAAAAAGCCTATCCTATTTAAAGCCTAGAAATGAAGGGAATCATTGGTTTTTCTTTCTTTTTTTATTATTTTGCCTTTGCATTTCCGATAATGGCGGTTCATTTCCCAGTTCATCATTGTATCCAGCTCCATTACCTTGCGCTTTTGCAGCATTCATACCTGGTATAACATGATTTGCCTTTTGTTTTGTCATTTCGACACCTCCCACCCATAGAATGCGATAATGTCGAATGATTATGTATGAAGTACCAATATGTTTTGCTGGAATAATTTATCAGGCCGAAAATAGGTGTTTTTTCAAGAAAATGCATATCAGCAAGGTTTCCTAGATGCACTTTAATATGTGGGGGATATTTTTCTATAAGAGAAACTTATCAAAAACAATAACTTTCTTGTTATTTACTTATACTCATTTCTATATTAGTATTAAGTTGAAGGAAGAGTTAGGGTGGGAGAAGAGAGAGAAAATTCGACAAACTAACTTTTTTACTTATATTTATTGTAAACATGGTTTCAGTGAACCAGGTTTTACTTTTATGTGCAGAATACGTTCTGACAGTTTAATAGGGGGTAATATTCATGACGAAAAATGACGTATACCAAGCGCGTAAGTCCTTTGAAATTGACGGGCAACGCTACAACTACTACAGCCTAGACGCTATTGAAAAAGCAGGGGATGGCAAAGTATCACGCCTTCCATATTCCATTAAAGTATTACTTGAAGCGGTACTTCGCCAAGTAGACGGAAGAGTAATCACAAAAGAACACGTTGCGAACCTTGCTAAATGGGGAACAAGCGAGCAACAAGATATAGATGTTCCGTTCAAGCCTTCACGTGTAATCCTACAAGATTTCACTGGTGTTCCAGTTGTTGTTGATTTAGCTTCTTTGCGTAATGCTTTCGCAGCACTTGGTGGAGATCCTGACAAAATCAACCCCGAAATCCCGGTTGACCTTGTAATTGACCACTCTGTACAAGTTGATAAAGCAGGTACAATGGATTCCCTTGATGCCAATATGGATCTTGAATTCGAACGTAATGCAGAGCGTTACCAGTTCCTAAGCTGGGCTCAAAAATCATTCAACAACTATCGTGCAGTTCCACCGGCAACTGGTATCGTTCACCAAGTTAACCTAGAGTACCTTGCGAACGTGGTTCATGCTGTTGAAACTCCAAACGGCGACTTCGAAGTATTCCCTGATTCTGTCTTCGGTACAGATTCACATACTACAATGATCAACGGTATTGGTGTTCTTGGTTGGGGTGTCGGCGGTATCGAAGCAGAAGCAGGCATGCTTGGACAGCCATCTTACTTCCCAGTTCCAAAAGTCGTTGGTGTTAAACTGACTGGCCAACTTCCTAAAGGTACAACAGCTACTGACCTTGCATTGAAAGTAACACAAGTTCTTCGTGCACACGGCGTAGTTGGTAAATTTGTTGAGTTCTACGGCCCAGGAGTAGGATACCTTCCACTTGCTGACCGTGCAACAATCGCTAACATGGCTCCTGAATACGGTGCTACAGTTGGTTTCTTCCCTGTTGATGCAGAAGCGATCGATTACATGCGCTTAACAGGCCGTGATGAAAAACAAATTAAAGTGGTTGAGTCATACTGCAAAGAAAATGGTTTGTTCTACTCTCCTGAAAACGAAGATCCAGCATACAATGATGTTGTGGAAATCGACCTTTCAGCAATCGAACCAAACCTTTCAGGCCCTAAACGCCCGCAAGATTTGATTCCACTTTCTCAAATGAAAAAATCTTTCCATGACGCTATCAATGCACCTATGGGCAACCAAGGTTTTGGCATGGACAATTCTGAATTGGATAAAGAAGTAACTGTTAAATTTGCCGATGGTAAAGAAACGGTAATGAAAACAGGTGCGATTGCAATTGCTGCAATCACGAGCTGTACGAACACTTCTAACCCGTATGTAATGCTAGGAGCAGGTCTTATTGCTAAAAAAGCAGTTGAAAAAGGTTTAACTGTTCCAGATTATGTAAAAACATCATTGGCACCAGGTTCTAAAGTTGTTACTGGTTACCTTCGTGATGCTGGTCTTCAACCATACCTTGACCAATTAGGATTCAACGTAGTTGGATACGGCTGTACTACATGTATCGGTAACTCAGGTCCATTGGCTGACGAAATCGAAGCAGCTGTTGCTGAAGCAGATCTTTTAGTAACATCAGTACTTTCAGGTAACCGTAACTTTGAAGGACGTATTCACCCACTTGTGAAAGCAAACTATCTTGCTTCACCTACTTTGGTTGTAGCTTATGCTCTTGCTGGAACTGTGGACTTTGATCTTAACAATGATTCACTTGGTAAAGACAAAGATGGTAACGATGTATATCTTGCTGATATCTGGCCATCACAAGAAGAAGTTAACGCTGCTGTTAAAGCAACAGTTACACCTGAGTTATTCCGTAAAGAATACGAAACAGTCTTCAACGATAACAAACGTTGGAACGAAATCCAAACTAGCAACGAAGCGATTTATGCTTTCGATTCTAAATCAACATACATTCAAAATCCTCCATTCTTTGAAGGATTATCACCAGAACCGGGTTCAGTTAACCCACTTTCAGGCTTGCGTGTAGTTGGTAAATTCGGTGACTCAGTAACAACTGACCACATTTCTCCTGCAGGTGCAATCGGTAAAGATACACCAGCTGGTATCTACCTTCGTGAAAACGGTGTGAAACCGCGTGACTTTAACTCTTATGGTTCTCGTCGTGGTAACCATGAAGCAATGATGCGCGGAACATTCGCAAACATCCGTATCCGTAACCAAGTTGCTCCAGGTACAGAAGGTGGTTACACTACTTACTGGCCAACAGGCGATGTAATGGCTATCTATGATGCTTGTATGAAATACAAAGCTGATGGAACAGGTCTTGCAGTAATCGCTGGTAAAGACTATGGTATGGGAAGCTCTCGTGACTGGGCTGCGAAAGGTACTAACCTTCTTGGCATCAAAACAGTCATCGCTGAAAGCTTTGAACGTATTCACCGTTCTAACCTTGCATTAATGGGTGTTCTTCCACTTCAATTCAAAGAAGGCGAAAACGCTGAAACGCTTGGATTAACTGGTAAAGAAGCGATTGCAGTTCAAATCGACGAAACAGTTAAACCGCGTGATATCGTAAAAGTTACAGCTACTGATGAAGCTGGAAACGTAAAAGAATTTGATGTACTTGTTCGTTTCGATTCCGAAATCGAAATCGATTACTACCGTCACGGTGGTATCCTTCAAATGGTATTACGTAATAAATTAAAAGGCTAATTTCAGCTTTTAGGAAGCGGTAAACCTAATTATATAGGTTTACCGCTTTTTTTGTGTTAAGTTTATGAAACAAAGTGATATCATGATATGATTTAAAGGAATTGCACTTTTCTGCATACCCTTTTATTGTTAAGATGGAATAGGGAAGTTGTTCTATTTCTGGAAATGGACTAATATTTTTATTGTAATGGGACTAGGGGGACGAGTATGCTTAAAAAAATTATTGCTTCGGTGGCCTTACTATCACTTATTACTGTAGCGATCGTGCAGGCGATGGATAATGAATCGAAGGGAAATGATGAAAAAGATGCTTTGGGTGGATTGAAAATTGGAGCTAAAGCTCCGAATTTCTCCCTGAAAACTCTGGATGGGAAACAAGTTGAATTATCGGATTATAAGGGCAAAAAGGTAATGCTGAATTTTTGGGCAACGTGGTGCCCGCCTTGCAAGAAGGAAATGCCGGATATGGAGAAATACACACAGCAAGCGGGTGATGATGTCGTCGTACTTGCCGTCAATATTGACCCTGAAAATGATGTACAAGCATTTGTAGAGGATAATGGAATTACTTTTACCATACCGCTGGACAGTCAAAGTGCAAAAAATCCAGTGAATGAGCGGTACAAAATTCTTAGCATACCAACAACTTACTTCATCGACAAAAAAGGCATTATCAGGAATAAAGTGATTTCAGCCATGCAATTAAAAGATATGGAACGAAATATAAATAGTATGCAGTAGGGTAATCTTATGAAGTATCATCAGTATTGAAGTAATTTTTCAACACTCCTGCTGAAACCCGGCTAGATGCTTGATGATAAGGTCTGACGGAACCTTTATGAGGTTCCGTTTTTATTGTAATGTTAACAAAGTTGTCAAAGTTTAATGGAAAAATCAAAAAATTTAAAAATTTATGGTTAAAGTTCATGAAAAAAGGGTTAAAGTATAGAGAGCGGAGAAATGGAATATTTATCAGGTTAAAAATCTGATAATTATGACAATTCAACGGATGGAAACCATATAGTCATAATTTTACGTTAATTTGGCAATACTGAATTGTATATTAAAAATAAGTAGGTGAAAAGCATGAAAAAAAGAAAAAGGACATTTGAAGAATTAATTAAAGAAAATAAAAGGGAATTATTGATGGACGTTAAACAAATGGAAAGACTTGAGGAACGTCTTGAAAAAAAACATATGCAAAAGGCTGAATAGTTTTTGCTTAAAAAGAGCCAGTGCCATGAAGGTCCTTTCAAGGTGCTGGCTCTTTTTTCATGGCTTTTTCAAAAACTGGCATTCATGAATTTCCTCTTTTTTATCCATGATAAGAGAAGGAGGCGATAGAATGGGTAATCCAAAAAAAGATTCCAAACACTTTAGACCGAGTCACCAAGGAACACAACCAATAGCAGCGGGTGGGAATAACGGTAAGAAAATGCAGGACAAATCCGGCAAACATGCTCAGGTCATTCAAACTAAAGGCGAGTAATCAAGGGATAAGCTAATAAATTAATCGTAATAATATTATGTAAATAAAATAACATGAGGTGAAATAAATGGGCTCATATAAACACAATCAAGATAACCGTTTGGATAATGTTGAAAAAATTCAGGATGCAATTCAAAATACAGAAGAAAACATAATCGCTGCAAATGAAACGTTATCATTCTCTTCAGGGGAGGAAAAACAGGCAATTCAGGCTAAAAATGAACGAAGAAGAAAGAGCATTGATGGAATGAAGGAAGAAATGCAAGATGAGCAAGAAGCCCGGGAAAACGGTTATAGTAACGATAATATTTAAACAAAAAGGGGAGAAAGAGGTGAAAAATCTTTCTCCTCTTTTATTTAAGGTCCATCGCAGGGAAACAGCTTAAATGAAATTTCCACAATTGTTATGGTAAAATGTTTATTGCAACAGAAATGAAAGTGGGGAAACAAAATGTTCATAGCTGAAAACGAAATTGAAGTGCGGTATGCAGAGACAGATCAAATGGGTGTTGTTTACCATGCGAATTATTTTATATGGATGGAACTAGGCAGGACAAAATTGATAAATGATTTAGGATTTTATTATGCCGATATGGAAGCGGATGGCATCCTCTCACCTGTTATGGATATTCAGGCTTCGTATAAAACCCCTGTTAGATATGGTGATAAGGTAAAAGTTAAAACCTGGATTGAAAAATATGACGGCTTACGGGTCGTTTATGGGTATGAGATCGTTAATGGGAAAAATGAAGTGGCTGCTACAGGTCATTCTTCCCACGTTTGCGTTAAAAAGGAGAGCTTCCGCCCGATATCCATTAAACGCATGTATCCTGAATGGCATGAGGCCTATGAGAAAAATAAAAAGCAGGATGAATTGGTTTAACTACAAGTATTGAGGTGATCAAAAATGGCTTTTGGGATTAAACGGGTAGATGTAGTAGCCTGGAAGCAGAAAATCGATCAAGGCCAAATAGCTTTTTTAACTCATTATTGGCTGGATGACCGATTTCCCGGTTGCAAGACGGTTACAAAAGTCGGATGCAAAGATTTAAGGCGTTTATCGGAATGGGGTAAGAAATACGGGCTTAAAAAAGAGTGGATTCATCACAGGAAGGATGGCTATTCTCATTTTGATCTTTTAGGGGATAAGCAAGCGGAAATTCTTAGGGCCGAAGATATTAAAGAGCGCCTGCTCGATTGAACAAGAAAAAAACAGCAGTTTACACCGCTGCTTAGTTGTTAAGCACTCTTTTCATAGTGAAATTCTGGTTCAGTCAGTTTTTCATTAAAGGTAATAAGTAAATCGTGACCATCAAAGTACCATAAATCTTTTTCTTCTACATAAAAATTAATCTCATTCATAGTTGTTGCGGCCGCTGCAGTTTCAGGTTCTTCTTGCATGATACCTAATGAAAAGCCGCTTTGGACGGTACTATGCCCGCCATATCTTACATAAAAGCGTAAATAAGAGCCTTCTTGAAGCCCTAGCTCATCAATATACCACTTAGCTGCTTGATCGGAAATGGTCAGTTTCATACTAATTCTCCTTCCTAGAGGTTCGTTATTTAAGTATAAAGTAATTATGAAGTAGATGCGAATAATGTGCGTTTAAGAAAGGAAACAACCATGGATATTATATATAATATTTGTTTCATAACTCGAAAAAGATCCAACGAAGTCGAAGTGTTGATGCTATTTCGCCAAAAGGATCCCAATAGGCATAAATGGAATGGTATAGGCGGGAAAATAGAAAAAGGTGAAACCATCGATGAATCGATGGAACGCGAAATTCTTGAAGAAACTGGATTGAAAGTGAGGGGGATGACCTTTCGAGGGATCGTGACATGGAATGAAACGGGTGGAATGTATGTTTACAGAGCTAAAGATGCAGGGGGCGGGCTATCTGCCTGTGATGAAGGGGAACTTGCCTGGAAGCCATATCAATGGGTTATGGAGGCAAATGAAGTTGTGTCCAACATAAAGTATTATCTAAAAGATATATTAGAGGATGAACCACCACTGGAATATGCCTGTACCTATGAAAATGAACAATTAATATCAGTCAATAAGAAGCCTTTGCCTGATATGGCAAAAGAATTGACTTTCAATTGAAAACCGCCCATGTGCGGTTTTTACTTTTTTTGATTCCTAAGCTAAGCTATATCACAAAGTCGAAATTATATATTGTGGAGATAAAATGGAATGCCATCTGTTTAATTTCCTTATAAAGCGGGAGCTGCTGATTAGCGGAAATCGGAGCAGGTAAAAGGGAGGACGGCAAAGCTGTTGCTTTCATTATTGGCTCAAAAGCATATGTATGGGTATGAGATGCGATCAGCGCAAACAGTGTGATGGTGATTTACTTTATAAAGGCATGTTATATCCAGCAATGGAATAATGGAATACCTTTCAAGATGTAATCCGTAAGGTCGTACGTACACATATGACACACAAAAATAGCTGCAGATTCCTGCAGCTATTTTGTATTGTCTTTTTCTTTTGCTTCAGCCTCGGCAAGCTTTCTCAGCAAAACTGGTGTAGGCATATGCATGATTTGCTCTAAAGGCAAGTTTAGTGACTTGGATAACTTTAAAGCGGTTTCCGGTGATATTTGCAATGGCTTCATGGCACTTTCTCCTATCGATACGTAATTGCTAGTTCCAGTGTAGCCTCTGTTCTACAATAATTCAATCCTTACTTGTTAAACGAAATCCAAACTATTCTCTCAATTGAAAGTTAATAGAAATAATTTAGGTCCTTTCACCTTGACAAAGGAATTGTATTGAGGCTGGAATAAAAAAATATATAGTCTAAATGAATCATTTATTTTGAAGTTAATCTGATTTACTTTCATTTAAATGGATAAAAATGATCATGTTTCCTTGTTGGTATATCTTGGATTTACTTTGTCGTGATTTACAAATCAGGGGGGAGTGGATATGGGGATTTTCATAAAAGTGAAGGCGAAAAAAGCAAACTGGTTTCAAAAAGCAAAAGAAACAGATTGCATATTGGATATAAGCAGTGAACAGGTGAAACTTCAGGTTAATATCATCGATATAACCGAATGCGATTTAAAGCTGATCCATGCTTTTAGAGAGGCAATCTAACCCCAGATCGAGGGAGTTGTTGATGCCTTTTATCCAACGGTTCTCCAGGTTCCTGAATTG
Source organism: Peribacillus sp. NPDC096448 (assembly GCF_044762675.1). Lineage (NCBI taxonomy): Bacteria > Bacillati > Bacillota > Bacilli > Caryophanales > Bacillaceae > Peribacillus > Peribacillus sp. NPDC096448. The sequence continues at coordinate 254,875 of NZ_JBIWEU010000009.1, forward strand.
AAAGGGATTATCACGGCGGGGCAGCACAGTGGGAAAATGGAGGAAAACGTTAATTACTCATATGTTATCTTTATTCGATGGTGTGATTTACGATGATTTTGTTGAATTGCGGACAAAGGTGGCGAAGACTCATTATCGTATTGGCTTACAGTCGCGGCGGTATTCATCCGCTTTTCAAAATGTACAGAATCACTTGTAAATAATTTCCTTTGAACAAACCAAGAATGAAGATGAGCAGCGGGCATTAATATCTACGATAGGAAAAATGCTCAATATAGAACAGCAATTAGTCCCTTGAGGAAGTATGAAGTGGAAAATTTAAAAGCTTCAAATCAATATAAAGAAATAAAAGAGGAAGTGAAAAGGAAAATAGTGAAGAAGTCTTGTATTTAAGTGAAGAACGGATGCTTCCGTTAAGCAATTGATAGAAAACGGGCAATTTGTCAAAATACAGATCGCAACGCGTGCTGAACAATCACTTCGTTAAAAAAAATGGCAGAAGAGGGGCAGAATCGTATGCAGATCTTAACGGAAAAGGTACAAAACCTTGTTAATTTCATGAAAAATGTTGATGAAAAAATCGTTTTATTAAACAAACCTTTCTTAAACATCACCGAGTGTATTAAGCTTGTACAGGGAATGGCCGAACAGACAAATTTACCATCATTGAACTCAGCCATCGAGGCAGCACGGGCAGGTGAACATGGTAATGGATTTGCGGTTGTTTCGAATGAGGTCAGGAAACTTGCAGAACAGTCTAAAAAGTCGATAGCTGAAATAGATGCAATCGTGCAATCATCAAATAAATATATGAAAGATGTTGTTGATTCTGTCCTAAGGTTCAAGGAAGTGGTTCAACAGGCGAGAAGGAATCGTAGTTAACGGAAAATTCCTTCAATGAAATAATCGGAGTCATGTAGAAAGTAAAATAGGCCCATATATTGAAGTGAACCCAAAAAGTTAGACACTTTATTTAATTAGGAAACCTTGAGGGCATGAACCCGGTAATCTACTGGGCTCATGCCTTTTAATTTCACTTTGATTCGTCGGTGATTATAATAATGGATATAATCTTCAA
>NZ_JBIWEU010000010.1:0-244240 GCF_044762675.1 Peribacillus sp. NPDC096448
ATTTCAAACAAGAACTTGAAGATTATATCCATTATTATAATCACCGACGAATCAAAGTGAAATTAAAAGGCATGAGCCCAGTAGATTACCGGGTTTATGCCCTCAAGGTTTCCTAATTAAATAAAGTGTCTAACTTTTTGGGTTCACTTCAAACACCCTTAATGGATGGTTGAGTCTCTTTTTGCATGTACAGAAAAAGGGTGCCCATGTATTTAATGAGCACCCCTTTTCCTGTATTATTTGCTGAATACGTCCGTTAAGACCGGCACGATTTGTTTTTTACGCGATACAACGCCTTCCAAGACGGCGATGTTGTTGTTCAATGAAACGTCGTATGCTTTTTCCACTGCATAAGCCGCTTTACCAAGAGCCAAGGCAACGGAATCATTAGTCAAGATATCCGTTACGACGAATAGGAACAAGTCCAATTCCTTCACAGCAATGACCGCTTCAATCGCGGCTTCCAATTCCGCTTGCTTAGCAAGAACTTCGTTCGGATCAACAGCATTGACCTGTGCTATCTCCACTTTAGCCATTCCCATGGAGAATTCCTTTGCATCAAGAGTGATAAGCTGGGCAATCGTTTTATCGCTCAAGTCAGCTCCCGCCTTCAACATTTCCAAGCCATATGTTTCGGCGTCAACTCCCGCAATGGCAGCCAATTCCATTGCTGCTGCAACGTCTTGCTCCGTGCAAGTCGGTGATTTGAACAATAAAGAATCGGAAATGATGGCAGACAGCATAAGACCTGCGATTGCTTTAGGAACTTCAATGCCGTTTTCTTTATAAATTTTATTTAAAATGGTTGCCGTACAGCCAACTGGTTCCGCACGGTAATATAAAGGATCGCTTGTTTCAAAGTTAGCGATACGGTGATGGTCGATAACTTCCAGCACACGGACTTGGTCAATATCTTCAGCACTTTGCTGGCGTTCGTTATGATCGACCAGGATTACGCCGTCAGCTTCCCCTGCAACTTTTTCCACAAGACGGGGAGCGTCGAATTTGAATTGGTCCAATGCATATTGAGTTTCACCATTCACTTCACCCAGACGAACTGGTTCAGCGTTGATACCTAACTGCTTTTTCAGATCCGCATAAGCGATTGCCGAACAGATTGTGTCTGTATCCGGGTTTTTATGTCCAAAAACTAATACTTTTTCCAAGATTTTATCCCCTTTTTCATAAATATTTTTCCGCGAATCCCCTCACCGCAATAAGGGAGAGCCACCTTTACTAGACACTTTATTTTAACACAAAATCCCGTAAAATCAGCGCTTGAATTATCCTTTCCCCAATAAAATCTTTCATTCCTTGACTCTCTGCCATCACTTTGTCAATAGATAAGGGTTGGTTTTTTTCAAATATATTAGTTGAATTATCATCGTATATGGCTTACGATAATATAAGCAGAAATACTAGATATTGATTACATAAACAATACCAATAACTATATATAGAATTTATTATAATCCAAGGTGCCAGTGATGGCTGAAAAGGGAATCCGGTGCAAACCCGGAACTGTCCCCGCAACTGTAAATGTGACGAAATGAGAAAACCACTGTATAGCTCTTTATACGGGAAGGACTCAAAGTAGGATGATCATGAGTCAGGAGACCTGCCTTGAATTTTTCACGTTTCTTATTCTTCGGGGATTGAGATGATGAAACGATAGTATAACGGCCATTTTTTCATGGCTCTTTTATTCTATCGTTTGATCCGCCTCAATTCTTTGGGCGGTTTTTTTTTATTTTAGCGGAAGTTACCAAGGAGGATTATTAATGACTCAAACATATAACTCTACCATAAGTGAAAATGACACAGAAACGAAATCCATCCAGCTTGAGACGTTATCGAAGGAATTCGAAGGCCGTCTCGATATGGAAAAGTTCAAAAAGCGTTTTACAAAATGGCTTGATCGCAAAAGTGACTCAACCGAAGAACAGGCATCAAAAAAACTGATTCAGCTCGCTCTTGAAGGTGTGGATATCGATGCTCCGGATTGGACGTTCGTTGCTGCAGCAGAACTGTTGAATACAATGTATAGGGATGCACAAGCCAATCGAGGTTATGAAGGCAAGAGTTATGGCCCATTCTATGAGCTGATCACGGAACTTTCCCAGCTTTCGGAAGGTCAGCGTTATCCCATTTATAAACCAGAACTGCTATCTTCATATACGAAAGCGGAAATTGAGGAATTGGGTTCGGTGATCGACCCGGAAAAAGATAAATTATTCTCTTACATAGGCATCTACTTATTGAACGACCGCTATCTAGCCCGCCCAAAAAAGGACAAGGTCTACGAACTTCCACAAGAACGTTTCATGATCATCGCAATGGAAATCATGCGAATGGAAAAAACGGAGCATCGCCTGCAACTTATAAAAGAAGCATACTGGGCCATGTCCAACCTTTATATGACCGTTGCGACTCCTACACTCTCCAATGCAGGTAAAACACATGGGCAGTTAAGCTCTTGCTTTATCGACGCAATTGAAGATTCCATTGACGGAATTTACCTATCAAACTACGATGCGGCAAAAGTATCTAAATTCGGCGGCGGTGTCGGCCTTTACGTTGGTAAGGTCCGCTCACTTGGTTCTGATATCCGGGGTTTCTCTGGAAACAGTTCCGGTACGACGCCCTGGATTCGACTATTCAACCAGACAGCTGTAAGTGTCGATCAATTGGGTCAACGTAAAGGTGCCATCGCGATTTACTTGGATGCCTGGCATAAAGATATCATGAGCTTCCTCGATTTGAAGACACAAAACGGGGATGACAGATTAAAAGCCCATGACATTTTTACAGGTGTTTGCATTCCCGATTTATTCATGGAGGCTGTACGCGACAGAAAAGAATGGTATCTTTTCGATCCGCATACCGTTAAGCAAACCCTTGGATTTTCACTTGAAGATCTTTATGACGAGAAGAAAGGCGAAGGAAGCTTCAGGAATCATTATGCACTTGCAGTCGAGGCCGCAGAAAATGGCACACTTCCAAACTATAGCTTTGAAAAAATCAATGCGATGGACATCATGAAAAGCATCATGATTTCTCAATTAGAAGAAGGCGTACCGTATATGTTCTACCGCGATGAGGTGAATAGGAAGAATCCGAATAAACATAAAGGTATGATTTATTGTTCTAACCTTTGCACGGAGATTGCCCAAAACCTAAGCCCTTCGACGATCACGGATGAATATGAAACAGAAGATGGAGATGTTGTTGTCGTTCGTAAAAGCGGCGATTTCGTTGTCTGCAATCTTTCATCCATTAACTTGCCCCGAGCGGTGGGCAGCGATGTTTTGGAAAGATTGATTCCCATTCAGATCCGTATGCTGGACAATGTCATTGATGTGAATAATCTTCCTGTCAAACAAGCATCCATCTCGAACAAGCGTTACCGGGCAATTGGTTTAGGAACGTTTGGATGGCATCATTTACTTGCCACAGAGAATATTTATTGGGAATCCGATGAGGCTGTTCACTATGCAGATGCTTTATACGAAAAGATCGCTTACTTAACAATCAAGGCATCCAACGAATTGGCCAAGGAAAAAGGATCTTACCCATATTTTGAAGGTTCAGATTGGCATACAGGGGACTATTTCGAACTGCGTGACTATACAGATCAAAAATGGCTGGATTTAAAAGCAGACGTGCAGGAGCACGGGACCCGTAATGGATATTTAATGGCGATTGCCCCCAATTCATCGACAGCCAAAATCGGTAATTCAACGGATGGAATCGATCCTTTGTATGAAATTGAATTTTACGAAGAAAAGAAAAACTTCAAATTCAAGGTGACCGCACCAGGCTTGACGCCAAATACGTATGAATATTATAAAAAGACGCGATTCAATTTGGACCAACTGGAAAGCATCAGGCAAAATGCGGCCCGCCAACGCCATATTGACCAAGCAATCAGCTTTAATCTGTATGTACACAATACAATCAAAGCGAAGGTTCTCTTGGATATCCATTTAACGGCATGGGAAAGCGGGTTGAAATCGACGTATTATGTTCGTTCGACTTCTTCCGAATATGACAATGCCTGCGAAAGCTGTTCAAGTTAACGACAATCATGACCCAGTAATCTATTCTTAAAGGAGTTTTCACGAATGACCAATCATATCAAAAAAATTCGGATGCTCGAACCGACGCATCCAACCAAGGCAACCGGTGTTTTCAAAGGAGAAGCTTCAGGCTTCCTCCTTTGGAACGATATTCAGTATGAAAAATTCTATGATACCTATACACAGCTCATCAATAACTTTTGGAAGCCTTCGAGCGTGAACATGATTCAGGATAAAAAGCAGTGGGGCGAATTGGATGAAGATATCCAGGATGCTTTTCTCGATATCCTTACGATGATTGCTGGAATGGACAGTCTTCAAACGCCCACTTTAGTAGAAATTCTTCGGTACATCAAAGATCCGGCGGCAAAAGCTATCCTGGCCAACATGGCTCAGCAGGAATCGATCCATAATGAGTCTTATTCCTATATCCTTGCTTCCTTGATTCCGGTAGGTAAGCAAAAACAGCTTTTCGACCGCATCAAAGAACATCCTGAAGTGATTAAGCGTAACCAACCGATCGTTGATGCTTATCAAACGTTCGTGGACGATCCCAGCCCTCAGCATTTATTCGAGGCACTGATCCATTCAACGAACCTTGAAGGGATTTATTTCTATCTGGCTTTCGCCTTTTATTATAATTTAGGACGCCAAAATCTAATGACCGGTTCCGCTACGATGATATCCTATATTCATCGCGATGAAATGGTCCATTTCGATTTCATTGGTATGCTCATTCAAATCTTGATGTATGAATATCCTGAGTTAAATAATGAAGATAACACGAAGTTCATCTATACAACGATTGAAAAAGCAGTCGATCTCGAAAAAGAATGGTCTGAATATATGCTCGAAGATATCCAAACGAAAGCCGATCTCGATTTGGAAGAATTCAATGAGTACATTGAATATATCGCCAATAAACGGTTACGTATGCTGGGCCTTGATAATTTGTATAAAGAGTATGGCGAAAACCCGATGCCATGGATCAAAACATTCGATGATGAATCCATCGGTCTTACCAAAACCGATTTCTTCGAACAGAAGTCCAGGACATACAGTCAAGTAAATGCCAGCAATGGGTTCGATGAGCTGTAAAGTTGCCATTGTCTATCATTCTGCCGGCGGCAATACAAAAGCGCTTGCTGAAGCCCTGGCTTCCCTTTTACCTGCAGCAGGACTATATCGAACGAATGAATTCGATTTATGTACATTGCCGGATTACGATGCATTGATCGTCGGCACCTATACATGGGGCAATGGGGAGCTTCCCGCTAAATCAGCAGCCCTTTATAAAGAACTGGAACAGTTGCCTATTGCTCACCTGAAAACGGGAGTCTTCGGCACTGGTGAAACCAACTATAATCATTTTTGTGGGGCGGTCGATCATTTCCGGGACATGTTATTTGCCAAGAGCCAGTTATTGGTTACATTGAAGATAGAACAGATGTATCAAGAATCAGACCTGCCCAGACTTCAAAAGTTCGCCTCGCTATTCCAGAACTGACTGAAAGGGGATATGCGTTTTCGCATATCCCCTTTCAGTACTTTTAATAAAAATTGGCTCCCTCTATCATGGCAGCGGTAAGCATGAAGTATAATGGAAGAAAAAAGGAGATGATATCCAATGACTGAGAATATAACCCAGTTCCTGCCTATCCTTTTTATGCTAGTGCTTGTCGCATTCGTTATATTCATCGTGTTTTTCCTGTCAGGGCATTTTAATCGTTCTAAAAGGATCGAAGAAAAATTGGACAAAGCATTAAAGGAAATCGCCGAAAAAAAAGAAAAATAAAAAGACTCCAAAATAGGAGTCTTTTTTTATATGCGTTCAATTATTTTTGAACGTTAGCAGCTTGTGGTCCACGAGCGCCTTGCTCGATTTCGAAAGAAACTTCTTGGCCTTCTTCAAGCGTTTTGAAGCCTTCACCTTGGATAGCTGAGAAATGTACGAATACATCGTCTTGGCCTTCAACTTCGATGAAACCGAAACCTTTTTCTGCGTTAAACCATTTTACTTTACCTTGTACCATGATAGTTCCTCCTGTGTTTGGAAAAATCCATTTTATTACTATTTTTGGTTCTGGATAATGTTTCAAGAGGAATCCTATTACAGTAAATCCTTCTTTCAAACTTTTCCGAACAAAAATAATTACTCATATTATATCATGGAAAATCCTAAAAAAACAAGATTATCGCAGTAAATCAACCGACAAATTATCCTAAAATTCTACATATTCCTCTTCTTGCTTTGTCGGAAGCCTTCGTCCAATAAGTAGCGCTCCGCCTCTACCGGACTTTCGAAACATTCCTCAAGATTCGACCCTGAATAAACATTCCAAAGCAGGTCTTCCCTTTCAAGTGTAAGCTCTTGCTTTTCAGGGCCAATCCATGCCCCTTCCAACCTAGCGAACTCGTTTACCTCTTCTTCGAATTCAGCCGGAGGTTCAGATAGGTAGTCCACGCTTCTTTGAATCAATTCTTTTAATTCCGCTTCATTATAGTCACGTATATTGATAAACCCTTTACGGTCAGTGTCTTTTTTTCTCATATGCCCTGCATAAACGAATCCATTTCCATTGGGATGCAAGTGCTGAACGACGATTTTTTTCTCCTGGACGCTATCTGGATAATGGAAGTTCACACGTCCCAATGAAACGTCTTTTCGCTGTAATTCCGGAAAAGTTTCAATGATGCTCAATTTTTCTTCAAATGTTAACAAATTTCTTCCTCATTTCATTAGTTCATATTGTTTGTCGATTATAACACAGACTGATTAGAAACAATAATCTCCCTCTTCCATTATTATGTACGGAAAGGGAGAAGCAGCATTCATTTTATGTATGTCACAATAAAAAGCATAATGAATGAAATGACAATGATTACGGCAACCCATAGCCAGGCTAATGTCATATTCCCGGAGTCCATGGCGATATATATCGCGGTCGGTATGGTTTGTGTCTGTCCGGGAATGTTTCCGGCAAACATGAGTGTGGCCCCGAATTCCCCCAATGCACGCGCAGAACTCATAATGGCACCTGTGACGATGGATTTGACCGCCAATGGAAGGGATACAAACAGGAACAATTTCCATTCGCCCGCCCCGTCAACCCTTGCTGCATTTTCAATTTCCTCATCTATACCTTCAAAGCCCGTTTTAGCGGATTGGTACATAAGCGGAAAAGCCACCACGGTAGATGCAATGACTGCCGCCCACCACGTGAACATCAGGGGCTGATCAAAAACCCTTTCAATGAATTGTCCCGGCATTCCATTCTTGCCAAAAATCACAATCAATAAAAAACCAACGACGGACGGCGGCAAAACAAGTGGCAATAAAAACACTGTTTCCAACAGGACTTTTCCCCTGAATTGCTTTTTAGCCATCATTCGCGCCAGGATAATTCCTAAAATGAAAACAAGGAGACCCGATAGTCCCGCCACTTGTATCGATAGCCTGACTGGTGACCAAAAATCCCCTGTCATGATACCACTCTCACATCACTGTTAAATATCGGCATTTGCATGTCCTTATTCGGCATCTTTACCCAAATGGTTTCTTTTTCATTAAAGGCAGATTTCATTTCATTTTCTCCCTTTCTTTTAAAATAACATTTAAGTTTATTTTTCTTGACATCTTGCTGACACAAAGAAACGTTAAAGTAAGAGTATCACAAATATAAAAATAATTTCATTCCAATAAACTTGAAAACTTTGAAGGAGTCGATTTTAATGGTAACAATTTATACTACTCCAAGCAGTTTAGCCTGTCGTAAAGCAAAAGCTTGGCTTAAGAAGAACGAAATTTCCTTTAATGAACGTAACCTATATTCGCAACCTCTTTCTATAGAAGAAATAAAAGAGATTTTACGTAAAACGGAAGGCGGGACAGATGAAATCATCTCAACCCGCTCCAAGAAATTCAAAAGCCTGAATATCGATATAAATAATACACCGCTTAATGATCTTTGCAAGCTTATTCAAGATAACCCGGATTTACTTCGCCGGCCAATCATTTTCGACCATAAGAACTTGCATGCAGGATATAATGAAGAGGAAATGGGACGCTTCCTTCCAAGGAAGGTCCGTCATGTACAATTATGGCGTGCAATCAGCCAATTAGCTTAATTAGTTAGCATTCTGCATAATGAGAGGGTTGTCCATTACAACGGACAACCCTTTAGTTTGTCGACCATGATTAAAATACCCTCGGTCATACTCCATAATTTTTCACTGTTTTATAATTAGGATGAAACTTTTCTTGATTGACACTCCAGGGGACTCGCTTTCTGCGGGCGTTCTCGCGCCTGTGGGGTCTCCCTTGGATACGCTTTTCTTAGCAGGAGTCTCGAACACCCCACCAATCAACTGGATTGTTTTTTCAAATAAAAAACTGTAGGCAAACCGGCTTTTCTCCGAGTTTGCCTACAGTCTGGAGGGTTGTCCATTACATCAGACAACCCTTTTTTATATTTGATCCGCTTTCTCTATGACAATCGTGAAGGTGGTGCCTTGTTCATCACTATCCTTAAGCACAAGATCTCCCTTTTGCGCTTTTGCGAGCATCTTACTGAATGGCAGTCCCAAACCTAAACCACGTACCTTCAACTTTTTGTTTTCGCCTCGATAAAATGGTTCGAACACATATTGTTGTTCATGTTTTGGAATCCCCCGCCCGCTGTCCAGAACATCAATGCAAATTCGTTCTTCATCCTTTTCATAAAGGTGAATCGCTATTTTCCCTTTGCCGTCAAGTGCATGTCTGGCATTATTCAAAAGGTTAATGACGATTTGCTGCATCCGCAAAGAATCAATTTGACCGAAGACTGGTTCATCAGGAACTTTTATCTCAAAAGCGAACGCTTGATCATCATCCTGGGTCACCTGCCAGCGATAGGCGATTTCCTTGATGAATATATTGATATTCTCTTTTTGCACCCGGATTTTAAAAGCGCCTGCCGATATGGCATTATAATTGAGTAAATCCTCTATCATACCTTGTAAACGCTGAGTTTCCTTTAAGGAAATATCGAGGAATTCCTTACTTTGCTCTCCCTTAACGACATCATCCTTCACCGCTTGTATCAGTCCGCTAATGGAAGTGACTGGCGTTTTCAAATCATGGGTTACGCCTGCAAGCAATTCCGCCCGCAACTTCTCCATGACCTTCAATCGATTGGTCATTTCCTTAAATGATTCTATCAATTCATAAATTTCTTCTTCCTTGATTTCCTCTTCCTCTTTGAAATGGATATCATAGTTGCCTTCACGAACCTGGACCGCGGCGTTAGCTACGTCTTGGATGGGGCGCGAAATCTGCCTGGAAAGAAAATAAATGACTCCCGTTCCCAGAATCAGAAGCCCTCCAATCATGATCGCCAACAAGCCATGATCTTGGTTGATTTCCTTTAATGCCCCTTCTTCCTGGGCAATGACCACCCAGCCTCTCGTCTCATCATTGAACGTAATGGGGGATTTGACGACATATACTTTATTGTCGGAGATCTTGACCTTCTGGACCAACTCCGTATTTTTCATGATGACGTCCGGGAGTTTATTTTCATCCGGATCGATATACAACTGTGGCATCGTATATATGATGGTGGCATCGGGATCGACGATATAGATGATTGGCTGTTGATTCAGATGGAGGATTTTCTCCCTTTCCTCAACAATTTCCGAAAGGATCGGGCCAACGACAATCTGGCCATTCTCCTTAATCGCCCGATCGGATGTTTCGTCCGCTAAGTACTTAAGAAGGCTGAGCCTATATTCCAAAGCCGTTTTTTCCATCCACCATAAGGAAAAAACAGACAATAATATCAAACCGGAAATCAAGGTCAATACGTATCTCTTTGTCCAATAGCGTTGTAAAGTGGTTCTTTTTTTAGTTTTCATAGACACTTAATTGATACCCCAATCCACGCAATGTTTTTATTTCCCCTTCAGTTACAGGCCATGCATCTATCGCCTTCCTGATTCGCTTGATCGCCAGGTCCACTGCACGGTCACTGCCGTCATAATCCATGCCCCACACTTGGTCGAGCAGCTGTTCCCTCGTGAAAATTTGATTAGGGTGTTTAGCGAAAAAAACGAGCAGGGACAAATCACGCGGCGTCAAGTTTATCTCTTCGCCATTCAAATGCACCATATAAGAAAGATCATCGATGGTTAAACTCCCAAACTCATGTACATGACCATCTTCCGTAACAACCGATGATGATCTTCTTAAAACGGCATGAACCCGGGCCACGACTTCTTCAGCAACGAAGGGTTTCGAGATGTAATCATCCGCACCTGACTTAAATCCCGATAATCTGTAATCGACATCTGTCAACGCAGTCAACATGATAACCGGACATGTATCGTCATCCCGGATTTCCTTCAATATATCCCAGCCTTCCTTTCCCGGCAGCATGACATCAAGCAGGACAAGGTCTGGCTTCGTTTCTTCAAACACCGGAATGGCCTTTAGCCCATCGTACACTTGGACTACATCAAAACCTTCCCGCTCCAAATATGCTTTCAATACCATCGATATGGCGATTTCATCTTCTACTACAAGAATTTTCTTCATATATGGACTCCTCCTCCCTGAATTATAGTGGAATCATTTTGTATATGCTAACTATTAAAAAACACCAAGCATTTTCCCTCAATCTTACCCTTTTTATGTGTCAGGATTATGTTCGCAGTAAAATTAATCGATGTTTTCACTTAGTAACTTTGTGTAAGTGATCTCGATTCATTTTAACAGGAATGCCGCTACATGATCGTAAAAATCATGCAGAAAAAACTATGATCAGCTTATTACACTCTTAAGAGGCTGGCTCTAAACTGAGCCAGCCCTTTTCAATTACATGTCTCGTGTGGATTGGGACAGCCCGCTTCCTGTCTTTCCACTTGGATCGTGCTATGTTCAATTCCAAACTGATCATGAAGAAGTTTTTGCGCTTCTGCTAAAACGGAATCGTGATCACCACTCTCATCTATAACAACATGGCAGCTCATTGTCAAAAAACCAGAGGTGATCGTCCAGATATGGAGATCATGGACATCGGATACACCGTCCAATTCCAGCATGGATGCTTTCACTTCATCCATATCGACTTGGTCTGGTGTGCCCTCCATCAAGATATGGAAAGAATCCCTCACTACCCTAATACCGCTGATGATAATTAAAATCGCGACTATGACGCTCGCAATCGGATCTGCAATTCCCCAATCGAAAAAATAAATCAAGAGTGCGGCCGCAATGGCACCCACAGATCCAAGCATATCACCGATAACATGTAAAAAAGCACTTCGTACATTCAGATTGTCTTCCTTATCTCCGCTCATTAATATCCAGGCTGCAATGACATTAACAAGTAACCCGATGATTGAAATCATTAGCATTCCCATGCTTTGAACCTCAGGAGGATCCAGGAATCTCTTAATTGCTTCTACGAAAATGAATACGGATATGACGATCAAGGTCATTCCATTCAAACAAGCAGCAATGATCTCAAACCGTTTATATCCAAACGATTTGGATGATGTCGCTTTCCTTTCCCCCAACCTTATCGCTGTATAACTAAGTCCTAAAGCTGCCGCATCGCTAAGCATGTGACCTGCATCCGACAGTAAAGCCAGACTATTTGTCAAGAATCCACCAATGACCTCGACTATCATAAACGTGGAGATTAATAAGAAAGATGCCAACAATGCTTTTTTATTGTTAGAATGATGGTGGTGTCCGTGCCCATGATCATGGGAGTGACCATGATGATGTCCCATGCCATCCCTCCTCTCGTATTGAAACTTATATATAGTATGGGATAAATCCAGAATGGTTTCAAATGATTCACTCCCGGGATTCACTGACTGTAAAAAGTATGATGAAACGGGAAGCACGTGATCTTTTACAAAAAACCAAAATTATGCCTTCAACCATTTCAAAGTAAAAATAAACGCTACAGACATTTCCTGCAGCGTTTTTCCCGTTTATTTCTCCTCTTGCATCGTATCATCGACAATGGCGTACAGATCCTTATTAAACAATTCATCATTACAGACAAGACTGTGCCGTTCCATCTCTTCCTGCTCTTGAAATACCTGTTCATTTTCCTTCATGACCTACCTCCAGCTTCATGATGTTTGCCTATTAGCGTATCCGCAGGCATGTACCTTTATGCTCAACATTTCCCCATACTTCATCTTTTATAAATGTCTTAGGCCTGCTGGCCGCCATGGAAGGCACGTATAATAAATTCATGCTCTGGAACTTGTAAGCTTTGATACGATGACAAGAACGATGTATTATCATAGGCGACTTTTTCAAGCTTTACCTGAATACCCGCATTTTCGATTGAAACAATGGCATAAGGAGCAACTGGTTCACCAGTACAGCCAAGAGAACCAGGGTTCAGGAATATCGTTCGGTCATTTTTAAAAAAGTGGATAGGATGATGATGTCCAAAGCCTATTAAATCGTGATGCTGATCATTGAAAAGCATTTCCAAGTTATTTAAACTCGGTTCAACGATTTTACTATATGGATTTTGGCTTATGTGCTCATCCAATTTCTTCGATTCCATGTGATAATGGGTGAAGTAAACGGAGTGATCATTAATGATATGATGTATGGTTCGAGGCAATTTTCCCAATTCACTTATGAATTTCCGGTGCATCCTTTCAGCTATCCACTCATGATGTTCCTTAACATGAATATGACCGTCCGGATGCGGCTCCCCGTTAATGATGGCCAGGACAGCTTCATCATGATTTCCAGTTATCATCGATAAATCATTTCTTGAAAATAAAAGTTCAAGGACTTCATTTGTATCCGGGCCAATTCCAACCATATCTCCCAAACAATAGAGACGATCTATTTCTTCCCTTTGATCAATATCCCTAAGGACGGCTTTTAGCGCTGAAGCATTACCATGCACATCCGTTATAATGGCAACTTTCATGACTTAGTTCAGCTCCCTTCCTCCACAATCCACATGGTATATTATAACATTTAAAACGAAATCAAAAAAATATTCGGGCTTAATCCCTTGATTTGCCCACGCCCATTTTTTATGAATAAGCAAACACTTCGGCCTAGAATACATAGTATGAAGTATTCCCGGTAAAGATGTTTTGCTAGGTATGTAATTCATAATATATATAAGGAGGAAATCAAATGGGTGGAATTGGTAACGAATGTTGCGGCGGCGGTTTCGATAACGGATTCGCATTGCTGATCGTATTATTCATCTTGTTGATCATCATTGGATGCAGTTGGGGATTCGGCGGCGGCTTCGGCGGATGTTGCTAATAATGATATAAATCAAAAAGGCGCCTAATCATGGCGCCTTTTTTGTTATGGATTGACTTTTATAGTTTTTACTTTTCCAAAAAGGCTTTCCCTTTTCAAACTTTTATTAAAAATGGGGCTTCCAGATTGAATCCATTAAAAAAACGATTTTCAAAACACGCACATTATTCCATGAATCCATATTGTTGTATGAGGAATGATCAAATAATTTGATGTTAACCAAGGGAATACCTTCTTCTTTACTTGAACGGATGGCAAGATTGGTACCTGCCGCACTCAAATCATAAAAGGGGCAGAAAGCCTGCTCAATCCATCCTCCATGTGTTTTTTCGCATCTTTCATCATGCCATCGAGTAATTCCTTTACCGTGGGAATATCGTCAATCAATCCGGCAACCTGGCCGCTGTTCATAAATCCATTGGTAACATCCCCGTTCATCGCCCCATTTATATGATGTACTTCAGAGGTCATTTCACGATAATTCATTGGAGAAAGTCCCTGTTTCTCCAAATCCAGCACTTTCTCCGTATAGGGGTCCTTCAATACCCTTCTGACCTGTCCAAATGATCTGCCCAAAATTACCGTATCATTACCCATCGCTTCGATTAGTTTCTGCTTATATGACGGATGGAACGGTGCTTCTTGTGTAGCAATCAGCCTGGTTCCCAATTGGACTCCTGAAGCCCCCAGCATCAATGCAGCTGCCAACCCCTGCCCATTGCCTATTCCGCCAGCGGCCAAAACGGGAAGCGTCACATGCTTGCTGATTTGCGGAATGAGTGTAAACGTCGTCATTTCCAAGTTCGAGTTAATGCCGGCAGCTTCAAACCCTTCTGCGACCAACACATCTGCCCCTGCATCTTGCGCTTTTTGTGCGTGCTTGACCGACGCAACGATGGCAATCACTTTTATATTCTTTTTTTGCAATAGTGGAATGAAAGGGGCAGGATTTCCTGCAGATAAGGAAACTGCAGGTATATCATGCTTCAGGACAAGATTCACTAACTCATCTGTATATGGACTAACGTTTATTGGAATGTTCAACGCAAAATTGTTATTGGTTTTATCTTTGGTTTCGAGAATGATGGCTTCTACCTGTTCAGGAGTCATGGTACCGCACCCTATTGTTCCCAGGCCTCCTGCATTGGATACTGCAGCCGCAAGACTTGCATTGCTTATATTCCCCATGCCGCCTTGAATAATTGGATATTTTATCGTAAAAAGTTCACAAATATATTTCACTTTCATCCCTCCCTGTCAATTTAATGTTATACTATATTCATTAGAAAAACAATTCAGACTTTTTGAAAAAGGAGCGAGACTATGATTATTCCGTACAATAATAAAAAACCATCCATTGATGATACCGTTTTCGTCGCACCTGGTGCTCATTTAATCGGTGATATTTCGATTGGGAAAGACTCGACCATTTGGTTTAATGCGGTACTGCGCGGTGATGAAGATTCAATTACAATAGGGGAAAAATGCAGTATTCAAGATAACTCCACCATTCATTTATTTGAAGGATGCCCGGTTGTCATTGAAGATGAAGTGACGGTTGGTCACAATGTCATCCTGCATGGTTGTAAAATAGGCAAACGATCCATTATTGGTATGGGTTCCACGATATTGGATAATGTAGAGATCGGCGAAGAATGCATCGTCGGAGCGAACACATTGATTTCCTCTGGCAAAATCATACCTCCACGTTCACTGGTTATTGGTTCCCCGGGGAAAGTCGTTCGCCGATTGAATAATAAAGATCTTGAATTGATCCAACTTTCCATCGATACATATGTTCAAAAAGGGAAAGACTTCAAAGGGATACTTGATTAATTATTGCAAGGAATTTGAAAAGAGCTTCGGCAAGTCGTCATTAACGGCTGGCTGAAGCTCTTTTTCACTTAATGATAAGTGGATGGTCCTTGGCATCATAGGTTTCATCTTTCCGGCATAAATCATTGTTTTCCTGAAATACGCTTTCAAAGAAACGGCTTGCTGGTTCAGCCAAGACTTGATAATACTGGCTAAATAAAAGAGCAGCATGATTCCCATTCCACTTAGAAGGAAGAAGTTCCTTTGGCAGGCCCGGATCGATAAATAAAAATTTACGGTATTCATGCACCAAGTTCGTGCGTTCCACAAAACAATCAGCATCGGACATTTCGCCCCTGCTAATGATGCTTTGATGAACGATGAATTGTTTGCTGTATTTCTCGATGAATTCTTCATATTTATTTTCAATCTCTTCTAAATGCCAGCTCTTCTCTACAAGCGATTGGTTTTCTTTTGGACCTTTGTACTCCGAAATGAAAAAATCGACATATTCATCTATGTCATATTTCTCGATCAAGCGATTGATTTGTTTCTCCAAATCATTGGGGGAAATCCAGCAACCACTAGAAAAACTGCCAAACCCGCTCCATAATAATTCTTTACGGAGATCATCCCGTAATTGCCGCTTATCTTCAGGGATCGTGTACATTAAGATACGCCATTTACCGTCCCATTCATTCGGTTTCATCTTATATATGCGATTGGCCGCTTCATCCATTCTCTGCACACCGCGATCAGTCAAAAAATAATAGCTTTTATTTCCCTGCTTCTCTGACTGAATCCACCCTTGCTTGACCATTCGTGAAACGGCTACACGAACGCCCTGCTCATTATGGCCGAATTCCTTTAACAAACGAATTAAACTGCCTATCCAGATTTTATTTCCATAGTTACGGATATAATCGCCGTATATCGTAAAAATCATGGATTGTGTATTAGTACCTATCTTTCTCACCTCGTCCTAACATTGTTACTATTTTCACACGGAAGACATAATAATTATTATATCTTTTTCAAATGAAAGCGCAATATTATTCACCAATAAATCGTGCTTTTCTCCGTTCACTAAATGCTAGGAGCGCTTCCGATCTATCTTGAGTCGGGATGGTCAATTCATAGGCTTTTCCTTCTATGGCCATTCCGGTTTGCAAGTCCGTATTTATTCCTTGGTTAATCGCATATTTGGCTTGTTTGACTGCAATCGGCCCGTTTTTCATGATATTGGCTGCCAATTCCTCACAGGCTGGCATTAGTTGATCCCTTGGCACGACCTTCAAAAGAATCCCTAATTGACATGCCTCTTCTGCAGTCAATTTTTTAGCGGTGAAAATCAATTCCTTCGCTTTCATTTCCCCAATCAATCTCGGCAGCCGCTGTGTCCCGCCTGCCCCAGGAATAATGGCCCAGCTAGTTTCGGTGAGCCCCAAAGAAACACCTTCCGCAGCAATTGCAAAGTCACATGAAAGCAGCCATTCAAACCCTCCCCCCAATGCATATCCATTGACGGCAGCTATTGTCGGCTGCGGAAGCCCTGCGATACTATTAAAAACATCGCGAATCGCCTTAACGTTCCTTCTTACTTCGGCATCATTCAAAGACTTCCTTTCTTTCAAATCAGCTCCCGCGCTGAATGCTTTTTCCCCTGCACCGGTGAAAATGACGACACGGATATCGCCGTCATAATAAACTGCATCGATGACTTCCTGCAGTTCATATAGTGTCTCATAGTCGAAGCAGTTCAATACGTCGGGCCGATTCACTGTTATATAGCCGATTTGATTTATCACTTTATAAATAACCTTGGACATGAGTCTCCTCCCCTTTTTGAAAAAATGACCCTTATGCAGATAAAATCAATAAGGGCCATGCCCATAATCAATCTTTTTCAATATTTTCTATAATGGCGGATATGCCTTGGCCGACACCCACACACATTGTCGCAAGACCATAACGTACTTTCCGCTTTTTCATTTCGTGGACAAGTGTCGTTAAAATACGCGCCCCGCTTGCACCGAGTGGATGGCCAAACGCTATTGCACCGCCGTTGACATTCACTTTCTCCTGATCCAATTTCAATTGGCGGATGCACTCCAAGGATTGGGAAGCGAATGCTTCATTCAATTCCACTAGCCCGATGTCTTCAATCGTCAGACTTGCCCTTTCCAATGCTTTTTTAGTGGCATGAATCGGACCAAGGCCCATAATGGACGGTTCCAAGCCGGCTACCGCCCCTACAACATATTTGGCCAGAGGCTTCAATCCAAGCTCCCGTGCTTTTTGTGCACTCATCAAAAGTAATGCCGAGGCTCCATCATTTACACCTGAAGCATTACCGGCGGTTACAGTGCCGCCTTTAAAGATTGGTTTGAGTTTTTCCAGCTTTTCGATGGTCGTGTCAGGACGTGGGTGTTCATCTTTATCGAAAATGACCTCATTCCCTTTACGATCCGTATATCGAACAGGTACGATCTCATTAATGAAACGCTCATTTTCCACTGCGTTTTTCGCCTTTTGCTGGCTTTGATACGCGAATTGATCTTGGTCCTCCCTTGAAACCGAAAAACGCCGGGCGACGTTTTCAGCCGTTTGAGGCATGGAATCCGTGCCATACATTTCTTTAAGTTTCTCATTCGTGAAGCGCCATCCGATCGTAGTATCCTGAAGCTCCATTGAACCCCGTGGGAATTCACTCTCAGGTTTGGCCATGACGTACGGCGCCCTTGTCATGCTTTCAGTACCGCCCGCGATATAAATATCGCCTTCACCAACAGCAATGGAGCGTGCAGCATACATAACGGCATCCAGTCCGGATCCACATAAACGATTTATTGTCGTACCAGCTACATTTACCGGAAGACCAGCTAAAAGAGCGGACATCCGGGCCACATCGCGATTATCCTCCCCTGCTTGATTTGCATTCCCGAAAATGACATCCTCAATTTGATCAGCCGGCAGCTCTGGATTGCGATCTATCAGCGCCTTGATTACAATTGCACCGAGGTCATCCGGGCGAACGCTTTTCAATGCGCCTTTATATCTTCCGATTGGTGTTCTCACAGCATCAATGATCACAACATCCTTCATTTCCTCACCAGCTCGCCATCTTTTGTATAATCGTACACACCTTTCCCTGACTTACGGCCGAGCCTGCCAGCTTTAACATACTGTTCAAGAAGGGGAGCAGGGCGGTATTTCTCACCAAGTTTACTATGTAGGTATTTTAAATTATTCAAACGGGCATCCAATCCCACCAAATCGCCTAGCTCAAACGGTCCCATTGGGTAATTCAGCCCTAACTTTATTGCCTTATCGATTTCTTCTGGTGTTCCTAATCCTTCTTGAAGCATAAAGAACGCTTCATTACCTACCAAACAGCTGATCCTGCTGGTTACAAACCCAGGGAATTCATTTATGACTACAGTTTCTTTCCCCATTTTTTGGGCTACCTCTTTTATTATGGCTGCCGTTTCATCGCTTGTTTCAAGACCACGTACAATTTCAACGAGCGGCATCTTTTGTACAGGATTGAAAAAATGCATGGCAATCGTTTTTTCGGGGCGCTTTCCATAAGAAGCAATTTCTGTCGGACTCATCGTGGAAGTATTGGTTGCAAAGTAACAATCTTCTTTTGCATGGACTTCAATCGTTTCAAAGACTGCCCTCTTAATTTCCGCCTTTTCCGGAACTGCCTCTATGATCAAGTCGGCATATGCTGCCGATTCTTTCAAATTGGTAGAATAGGTAAATCTGCTTTTTGCATCTGCCGCTTCTTCTTCGGTGATTTTTTGGTAGCGCACACCCTTCTCAAAAATGGAATCGATCTCGTTTCTTGCACTTTCCAAAGCATCCTGATTTACATCCACCAATACTACATTAAAGCCTCCTATTGCCCCTACATAAGCTATTCCCCTGCCCATGACACCAGATCCGACAATCACTAGATTACTAATCATTCGTTCATTCCTCCTTCAAAAATAAATAGGGCTGGCTGCGGATGAATCAGATCAGCATTCAACCATACCTGAATTACTTTTCCGACATACCGTTCAGCCAGCCGCCTATTTTTTTGTTTTATTGAATTCCAAAGGGATTTAAGGGACGGCTTCCATGATAGGAAATGATGCTTTTCGTTTCTGTATAAAGATCAAGTGTTTCAATGCAAAGTTCCCTGCCGAATCCTGATTGTTTATACCCTCCGAAAGGTGTTCCAGGAAATGCGGAGAATGGGCAATTCACCATGACGATTCCCGCTTCTATTTGATTGGCCACTCTAGTCGCACGCCCGCCATCTTTTGTCCATAGGGCTGAACCCAAACCGAATTCCGTATCATTCGCGAGCCTCACAGCTTCTTTTTCATCTTTGAATTTCATTATGACAACGACCGGCCCGAATATTTCCTCTTTCACTACATCCATTTCATGATTGACATTCGCTATGACCGTCGGCTCATACCAATAACCGTTTTCGAAACCTTCAATGACCGCTGGCTTTCCTCCTGTCAGGATCTTTGCTCCATCAGTAATGGCAGATTGTACATAATTGTCGATGACATCCAATTGACCTTGATCTATGACTGCACCGACGTGAGTTTCTTTGTCGAGCGGATTGCCCAATTTCAATTTTTTCGTTTTTTCTACGAATCTGGCAACGAACTCATCGTATATGTCTTCGTGAACGTATAAACGGGATCTAGCTTCGCAAGACTGCCCAGTATTATAGAAAATTCCATACAATGATCCATCGATGGCCGCTTCAAGGTCTGCATCTTCAAAAACAATATTAGGGGACTTACCGCCAAGCTCCAATGTGACCCTTTTTAATGTCTGTGAAGCCTTGCCCATAAGATCCCTGCCGATTGGCGTAGAACCCGTGAAGGCGACCTTATTCACTTTCGGATGCTGAACAAGGTAATTCCCCACGTCCGATCCAGGACCTGGAATGATATTGACCACGCCTGAAGGGACACCGGCTTCTAAACAGATTTCCCCTAATAGAATGGCCGTCAGCGGCGTTAACGAAGCTGGCTTAACAATGACTGAACAGCCAACTGCGATTGCAGGTGCAATTTTCCACGCTGCCATCATCATAGGGTAATTCCATGGGATGATTTGGGCACAAACACCTACTGGCTCTTTTTCCGTATAGTTATGGAATTGACCAGGCACATTATTTACAGATCCGCGGTGTGCAACTATAGCTCCTGCATAAAACTCGAAATCTTCAATTGCCTGCATGACTTGGCCTTGCGCTGCAGAAATGGATTTGCCGCTGTTCAGTACCTCCAATTCAACCAATTCATTAAAGCGTGAACGCATGATTGCTGCAATTTTGTTCAAAACACGTGAACGTTTATTAATCGGAGTCCTCTTCCATTTCCCATTATCAAATGCTTCACGTGCAGCTTGAACAGCTTTTTCTGCATCTTCCTTGGTCGCCTTTGCTACCTTGGCAATGATTTCACCAGTCGCAGGATTGTACGCATCAATTGTGGAACCATCAGAGCTTTCCACTCTTTCTCCATTTATGATCAGATGATAATAATCCCGCTTCATTTCCGCTTTTTCAAATGCCGCCTCCTGTACTCTAACCATGTAATCCCACTCCCTTTTCTATATTATTTGCCTATGAATTGAGCTTTCCTTTTTTCAGTGAATGCTGCCACACCTTCTGCATAATCCTTCGTTAAGCCAGCAATGCGCTGACCCTCCGCTTCTTCTTTTAAGTATTCTTCCAATGAAAGATGATAGGACGCCTCTAAGTATCTTTTGATTAATCCGATTGCCTTCGTTGGTTTGTTTGCGATATTCTCTGCAAAGGCTTTCAATTGCTCGTTCCATTCATCCACACCGATCACTTTTGTAGCGAGGCCGATATTTTTCGCCTCGCTAGCCGGAACCTTTTCCCCCAATATAGATAATTCCAAGGCCTTCGCATGACCAACGATTCGCGAAAGGTAATACAGATTCCCCGAATCAGGAATCAATCCGATATTGACAAAGGCATTTAAAAAACTGGCTTTTTCAGAAACAAGCCGAAAATCGCATGCCAGCGCCAGGCTGAAACCAGCTCCTGCAGCCACTCCATTGACTGCTGCAATGATCGGTTTTTCACAGTTTGCTAATTGCTCCATCATCGGACCGTAGTCATCAAGCAGCATCTGGCCTAAATTCATGTCCTCGTCAACATCCGATAAATCCTGCCCCGAACAAAAGGCCCTGCCTTCCCCTGTAATGATTATGGCCCGCACTTCATCTGACCCCGCAGATATTTTGATCGCTTTCCGTATTTCCTTATTCATTTGAGACGTAAAGGCATTAAGTTTATCAGGGCGGTTCAAAGTAAGCCAAGCCACTCCATTTTCAACCCTATATTTGATCGTTTCGTACATAGAGCACCCCTTATCGGCCTGTAAATTTCGGCTCCCTTTTTTCAACAAATGCATTCATTCCTTCTTTTTGGTCCTCAGATGCGAAAAGGATATAGAAGTTCTTCCGTTCAAATTGCATGCCCTCATTTAAGGAATAATCAACGGCCTTATTGATGGATTCTTTGATCAGCCTCACTGCCAACGGGGGTTGCATTGCTATCTTTCTAGCAAAATCAATCGATTCTTCCATCAACAATTCAGGTGCCACGATCTTATTGATGAAACCATATTGCAGGGCTGTCTTTGCCTTTATCCTTTCAGCCGTCAATATCCATTCAAGTGCCTTCGTCTTGCCTACCAATTTCGTCAACCTTTGGGTTCCTCCTGCCCCAGGCATGACCCCTAGTGTCACTTCGGGAAAAGAAAACTGGGTATCACTGGCGGCAATCAGGAAATCACAGGATAAAGCAAGTTCAAAACCACCACCGAATACAAAACTTTTAACAGCACCAATCACAGGCTTCTTGACTAGGCTTATTCGGTCCCAATCGGCAAATTGGTTCGTCAACTCCATACTGATTGGGTCATCGTTCACCATCTCGTCAATATCAGCTCCAGCGGAAAATGCTTTTCCATTGCCCGATAGCAAGATCACCTTCACTTGTGGGTCCCGGTCGAACTCTTCCATGGTTGAAACTATTTCCCTAACCATTTTCCTGTTAAGCGCATTCAGTTGCTTCGGCCGATTTAAGAAGATATAGCCAATGCCTTCCGCGATTGACGTTTCAATGAATTGAAGCGCATTCATTTCATTTCTTCGCCGATCATCATCGTTACAAGTTTCCCGGCAAAGCCCATTAGGTCCTTCCCTGATGCTTTTCCTTCCGGCGAACGCATTCCTTGCTGCAATGCTTCGTGGTCTTCATAATACATTTCACAAAGAATGTAATACTCGGAGTCTTTACCCATTGGGGTCCCTACAATTTTAGTGACCTCCATTTTTTGAAGACCTGGAATTTTTTCCGTTATCGGACCATGTACATTGAAATAGTGCTCATCGAACTCTTCCTTGTTTTCAGGTTGTTTGTATAGGGCGATTAACTTTACCATTTTATAACCTCCATTTTATTAGATTATTTTTATCATCGGTTTCATCGCTTCGAACGGATTTTTGCATGCTTTACAATATAAAATGCTGCGGCAGGCAGTAGGACCGAAGATATTTTCCATCGTGACATATGTCGATTCACAATATGGGCAATCCACATGCCATGATCCATCACTTTTCATTTGTCGAGGAGGAGGGGAGATTCCAAAAACCTTCAATCCAGCTTTCCCCTTTTCCGTAATTCGATCGGATGTCCAGGAAGGGGAACGTAAAAATTCCACACTTACATTTTTTACGGCAGGAAGCTGTCGAAGGGCTGATTCCACATTTTTTTGAATGATCGACAATGCCGGGCACCCTAGAAAAGTTGGCAGCATTTTTACCGAGACGTCCTGGCCCGAAACCGTCACGTCTTCAACCATCCCTAAATCCAGAATACTTACTGTATCGATTTCGGGATCTTTAACGTCTTCCAGGAGCTTATATATTTCTTCTGTGTTTAACTGTACGGTCGCCATGGTACCCCTCCCCTTTCTATTGATTCACCATGAAGCTACTTTATCTGTTGCGTACACTTCACTTAACGTTTTTAGCGCCTTTTCCAAATCTTCCGTATGCTGGCCATTACGGCCATCACCTCTTGCCATTCCTATTTCAATAGTTGTTGCCAAGCCTACACTTTCAAAAATTGGGGTGATAGCCTCGATCCATTTTTTCTGTAAGTCAGCTTCGCTCTCTATCAAGCCGAGCTCAATCATTTCCTCCCCATATTGCCCCAGTGAAAATATTCCAGCAAAATCCGGCATTGTTTTCCCAATAGCCGCTTTCATTCTCGAAACCGCTTCCAAGTGGCCAGATCCCAACAATTGGACGAACCATGTTTTCCAGTGCATCAAATGATAGTAAAGTTCCATTTGTACCTTTTGGGCCACTTCAGCAAGCGGTTCATATGAACATGAATGAAGGGATTGAACCTTAATCGCTTTGGCTTGGGTATAAAAATAATTCCGCACTACCGCAAACGCCCAATCATAATCCGGGTCTTTCATATAGTTACCAGGGCCATTGACCAATTCGAGAATGATCGCATTGCGCCGTTCCTTGGCGGGACGGTCGTGAGCCAGCTTATCAGCATCCCCTTCACCGAGTTCTTCAAGTAACTTATAATAAATGGCTGCATGCCCCATCGTGTCTTGAGAGATCGAAGCGGATGCAACATCTTCTTCGATATGCGGTGCGAGTCCAAGCCATTCTGCACCACGGTATGAATGGATGAAGTCATCGTCCGCTAGTTGTAGCAGTAATTCCTTGATTGCGATGTTCTTCAATGATTCATTCTTCATTTTTCACACCTCCAGCCCAAGACATTATCTCTTTTTCATCGAGCATTCCCTGCTCATACTTCCGCCATTTTTTCTTTAAATACCCGTACCCTTTTGTGGTCCTGTAATCTTTATTATCAATACGCTGAAGCGTTTTCTTTTCCTCGACCGTCATTTTCCGTATATTCTGTCTTTTAACGACCCAAATATCATCAACCGCTTCACGTCTCATGAAGTTTTCTTGTGCCATCATGATGGCAATATCCTCATTTGGGGCCAGCAGGCTGAAGTGGTATTGAACGGGTGATGATTGCGTTTTACGGCTGAATACTTCAAATTCTTCAAAGTAATTTCCTTGCCTAGTTTCCATATCGTCCTTCCCCCTCCCTTAGATGACCTTTGGCGCCAATGCCTCACGTACCCATTTATTATTTTCATAAGAAATTCTCCGAAGACTTAAGCGATCCTGCGAACGGGGACCTTCATTCCTTGCGAATACCTTCAATTTCCCCCAATCGGGTTGTTGATAAATCCAGGTTTCAGATGCTTTATCAAACCTAAGCGTTTCATCTGGAATGCTAAATCCGAGTGAAAGGATCCGCTTCACATATTTAGAAAAAAAGGCTTGTCGAAGCTCTTCGTTCGTACTGGTTCTAATTCTGTACTTAATCGTTATATCCTGTTTGGATGTGCCCACTTCATTCTTGCTGGGAGGTCCAAAAAAGAGTAATAAAGATTCCCACCAATAATTGATGGAGTCTTGAACCAATTTCCTTTGTTCTTCCGTCCCTTCAGCCAAAGCCATGATTATCGCTTCACCATGCTGGGCGTGAAAAACTTCCTCCGCGCAAATCCTCTGTAATGCCCGGGCATAAGGTCCGTATGAGGCTCCAAGCATATTCGTCTGGGAAATGATCGCTGCACCATCAACCAACCAGCCAATCAATCCAGCATCGCCCCAGGATTTGGCTTCCATATGGAAAACATTATGAAACTTTAAATCTCCTTTAAATAAATCTTGCATTAGGTCATCCCGTTTTTTACTGTATGGCTTTAGCAAATCCTCGGCGACTCGAAGCAATAATTGTCCATGTCCCATTTCATCCTGCACCTTTGCCATGATTCCAAGTTTTCTGTTTAAGGTCGGGGCTTTAGGTACCCATTCCTTTTCTGGAAGTGCCCCCATGATTTCACTGATTCCATGCATCGATATTAACTTGATTAACGTTCCCCGGTATTCTTCCGGCATCCAATCATCCGCTTCTATCTTTTCTCCTGCTTCGATTCTGGCAATGAATTGATTTAGCTTTTCTTCTCCTGCCATATCATTTAAAAGAACGTTCATTCAAATCACCTCTTTTTATAATGTAACGTTTATATAACGTTATTATATTTTATTGTTATATTTAATGCAAGACTATTCTGTCTTTTTCAAAATAAAAGGAAATTATCAGGGAATTTCACGAATCTTTTAATCCACTAAAACTTTAATGGGCGAAGTTTCCACTTTAATTGAATCTGTCGGACAACCTTCCACTGCATCATCCAGATCATCAAATAAACCTTCCGCGACCTCTGCCGTTCCTTCATTTTCATCCAGGATGACGAATGCCACTCCCTCATCATTGTAATCAAATATTTCCGGCGCAGCGGCACCGCATGCACCGCAAGCACCGCAAGCAATGCAAGTTTCTTGATCCACAACTGTATATTTAGCCATGATGCCTCCTCCTTCTCTATTGCATGATTGGATCCATCTTCTCTTCCTTTAAGAGAAAAAACCATAGTTAACAGCGACCGCATCCTCTTTATGTATCGCGTTTTCTTGTTCGATTTCTTCAACTCCGCTTATTTCAATCGGGACATAAGCAAAAAAAGCTTTGTTCATGGTCACGGAATTTATAAACGAATGACTTCATCCTTCCGCTTATCAACGACACGAATGGCTTTTCCTTCTGAACGAGGAATGCTTTTTGGGATGTTGACAACTATATCCATCGTGACAAGACATGCGGATTTCAAATGATGCTGAATCGTTTTCCTTAATATCTCTACATTCCCATGCGTTAAGTCTTCTTCAATCTCCTTGTAGAAACCGCTTTCAATTTCAATGTGCAGTTCAACACCGTCCATTTTCCCCTTCTTCACGAGATGAATCTGATAATGAGGGACAATTCCCTCCATTTGGAATAACACACGCTCTATTTCCGATGGAAATACATTCACTCCCCTGACTATGATCATATCATCCGTTCTGCCTTTAACACGGGACATTCTAGTTGTGGTACGACCGCATTTACACGGTTCATGGGTAATTGAGGCGATATCACCTGTACGGTAACGAATGATTGGGAGCGCTTCCTTTGTAAGGCTGGTAAAGACAAGTTCCCCATCTACGCCGTCCTCAACTGGTTCCAGCGTGTCCGGGTTAATGACCTCAACAAGAAAATGGTCTTCTGCGATATGCAGTCCATCCTGTGCTTCATGGCATTCTATTGCAACTCCCGGCCCCATGATTTCACTTAAGCCGTAAATATCGATGGCTTTCAATTTCAGTTTTCTCTCAAGTGTTGCCCTCATTGCCTCTGACCATGGCTCAGCTCCGAAAATCCCATACTCAAGCCCGTTATCAGCAGGATCAATTCCCATCTCTTCCATCTTTTCAGCGATATTCAAAATATAGGTAGGCGTTCCACAAATGCCGCGCGGTTTAAAATCATTAATGATCGTAATCTGCCGCTCGGTATTCCCCCCTGAAATGGGTACTGTCGCAACTCCCAGCTTTTCTGCACCGCAATGCAGACCTAGGCCCCCTGTAAATAGACCATATCCATATGCGTTATGGAAAATGTCCGACTTGCGACCTCCTGCAGCTACAATTCCACGTGCGACAATTGTTGCCCAGTTTTCCAAATCATTTTTCGTGTACCCGACAATTGTAGGCTTTCCGCTTGTTCCGGAAGAACCATGAATGCGTGTAACGTCCTCCATCGGAACGGCGAATAAACCGAATGGATACTGATCGCGAAGAGTCTGTTTTTTTGTAAAGGGAAGCTTTATCACATCGTTTAGAGTTTGAATATCTTCTGGTTCCAAGCCCATCTCTCTAAATTTCTCTCTGTAATAAGGTACATTTTCATATACATGGCTTATCGTTTTTTTTAGGCGTGCCATTTGTAAACTCTCCATTTCAGCACGCGAAGCCGTTTCAACTTCCGGATTGTACATTTTTTTCAGTCCCCCTCAATTTTACTATTGTCCCACCGACATACATAACGGTAATAAAACGGATATTAGATTATTGTTATGATTCATTTTAAGATTAATACGTCATTTTTACGTTGTCAATCATGTTTTTATAATTAAGCACAAATGACCGTACAAACAAAATATTAATTTACTAAATTTTCAGACTATGTTAATTTTAAAAATGATATATCACTTTATCAAACATTCGTTTTAAAAACGTACCACATCAACAAGGGGCATACTATGGAATCAACAGCTAAAAGCAGGCATTCATCATCAGGACATGACAGCGGAAATAAGTATCGTAAATTAATTGAAACGGAAGAATTCAAGCATTTGCTTCAAAAGAAAAAGGCTTTCATCGTACCTGTCACTCTCTTCTTTCTTGCTTTTTATTTTGTTCTTCCTATTTTAGCTGCTTATAGCCAAGTGTTGAAAGGTGAAGCTTTTTTCAATATTACTTGGGCTTGGGTATATGCGCTTCTCCAATTCGCCGTCGTTTGGTTAGGGGGAATTGTCTATATTAAAAAAGCAGCGAAGTACGATAAGATGGCTAAAAATATCTTGAATAAATATGAGAAGGAGCTTGGCGAATGAGCATTTTATCCCTCACGCTTTTTTTGGGCATCATTTTATTAACGCTTACAATAACCTATTATTCTTCCAAGAAAACGAAAAATGCCAGTGATTTTTATACTGCCGGCGGTGGATTGACAGCATGGCAGAATGGATTGGCCGTAGCAGGTGACTTTATGTCAGCCGCTTCTTTCCTGGGAATTACGGGTGCAATCGCACTGATTGGTTTTGATGGCTTTTACATGAGCATCGGGAACCTTGTTGCCTTTCTTGTCTTATTGTATCTTGTGTCGGAACCACTTCGCAATCTAGGTAAGTTTACGCTGGCAGACATGATTTCAGCACGCTTCAAATCAAAAAAAGTCCGAGGGATAGCTGCGGCTAACACACTTGTCATTTCAATCTTTTACATGATTGCCCAACTTGTCGGTGCAGGAGGATTAATTAAACTGCTGCTCGGCATCGATTATTGGCTATCCGTTCTTCTTGTCGGTGTACTGATGACGATTTATGTGATTTTCGGCGGGATGAGAGCGACAAGCTGGGTGCAGATCACCAAAGCTGTTCTCTTACTAGGAGGTTCCGCCGTGTTGACGTTCATCGTGTTTTCGTGTTTTCGCGTTTTAATTTCAACATCTCAGAGATGTTCCATCATGTCCAAACTGCAACACCGCTCGGAAGGGGTTTTTTGAATCCTGGAAATAAATACACCGATGGACTTGACATGATTTCATTTAATATGTCGCTTGTCCTCAGGGCAGCAGGCCTCCCGCATTTACTCGTCCGCTTCTTTACAGTAAAGGATGCAGCTACTGCAAGGAAATCCGTCGTTTATTCCACATGGTTTATAGGGATATTTTTCATCATGACGATTTTCCTCGGTTTCGGAGCTGCATCTTTCGTCGGGTTTGAGCGGATCGTCGAAGCAAACCCGGCTGGAAACATGGCCGCACCCCTTCTTGCATTAACCATGGGCGGTGAATTTTTATTCGCCTTCGTTTCTGCTGTGGCATTTGCCACGATTTTAGCGGTTGTATCCGGTCTTGTTTTAACGTCGGCATCCGCTTTTGCACATGATATATACGGTGAAATCATCAAGGATGGAAATATTACGGAAAAACAGCAAGTGCTCGTTGCCCGATTGGCTTCTGTTGGCGTAGCGGTCATTTCGATTCTACTTGCTTTATTTGCACAATCAATGAATGTCGCTTTTCTTTCAGTCCTCGCGCTTGGAATTGCTGCCAGTGCCAATTTACCGATCATCCTTTGCACAATATATTGGAAACGCTTCAACGCAACTGGAGCAATCACAGGAATGTCATTCGGATTACTTAGCTCCATCATACTGGTGATGCTCAGCCCCAATGTATGGAATCCGGAACCTGGAATGGGTATTTTCACAGGCGATCCCCTCTTCACGATGAGCAACCCTACCATTTTCACCGTACCGCTCGGCTTTATTGGAGCTTATTTAGGTACAATCTTGTCAAAGGCAAAAGATGAGGAAAATAGTTTTCCTGAAGTACTGTTCAAATCTAACACCGGATACGGGATAAGTTCCGCAAAAGACCATTAAAGAAGGGGGATTTCCATGACCACACATTTAGATCAGGATATTCACGAATTGCATTATGATCAAATCAAACAAGTACTGGTCGACGAACCATATGCCTCTTTTCTCGGGATGAGATTGACGAAACTCGGTCCCGGCACAGCGGAAGCAGAATTGATTCCAAGTGACCACATGCTAAATAGCCACGGAACGGTTCATGGTGCCATTATCTTTTCACTTGCTGATTACGTGTTCGCAGCAGCCAGCAATTCATATGGCAAAATAGCGGTCGGGGTTTCAAACAACATCAACTTCTTATCAGCTGGCAAACGCGGTGAGACTTTAACTGCCAGAGCGGAAGAGATCAAGAAAAACCATAAACTGGCATGGTATAAAATAGAGGTGTTAAATGAAAGGGAACTGATTGCAACCATGGAAGCGATGGTATTCAGGAAAAATCAATATTTTGTCGACCAAGGTGAATAAGTAACGTTTGAAACCGGACAAGCAATCCACTTGTCCGGTTTCTTTTTTGGCCCATGATACCTACTCAGAGCAGTTAAAGGGGGGGATTTCCGGTCCGGAATCCCCCTCCTTAAAATGAATTCAATTGCTCCAAACCGGATAGGCCTTCTTCTTAGTTATTGACCGCAATACGGGAATCTATCACTTTAACCACTCCCCACGCTCACTTTCACTTATCCCATCAGTCTGATAAACGATTTTCCTCTATGCCTTCCCAATGAGCGCGGTTAGGTTCGCTGAAATGCACATGGACATCAATTAATCAAAGAGATCCTCCTGATGCTACCATTTTCTCCTTCTTTCCTGCATATACATCCAGCGCAGCCTGCAAAGCCTCTCCCCGATTAACTTGGAACCCCAGGCGCAAAAGGACAGCTTCCAAGGAGGCCAATACAAACAGGATGTTTTCTTTCCTGCAACTGAATCCCATGGTCCCAATCCTCCAGATTTTCCCGTGAAGCGGACCAAACGAGGAAGCGATTTCGATACCAAATTCATTCAACAGCATGGCTCTTACAGCTTCTCCATCGATTCCTTTTGGAATTTCGATGCAAGTTACACACGGAAGTTTGTTTTTCCCATCCCCGAATAACGTAAGTCCCATTGCCTTGATCCCTTCAACGAGAGCAGCTTCATGGAGTTCATGACGGGCAAAGCGTGTTTCCAAACCTTCTTCGAGCACAAGGCGCAATCCTTCACGTAACGCATAAATCATGGAAGTAGCTTCTGTATGGTGATTCAAACGGCGCGGTCCCCAATAATCCTGCAGCATGCTTAAATCGAAATAATTACTGGTGATCTGACGGCTGAGCGAAACCTTTTGATTGTCTTCATCCGTCGCAATACCACGTTCCACCTTTTTACGGGACTGGATGATTTCTTCTATTCGCTCATTATACGTAATCGGTGCCATACCGGAAGGAACGGACAAGCATTTTTGTGTCCCTCCTATCAATCCATCAATGCACCATTCATCCACCTTAACATCGGTGCCCCCGATGGAGGCAACCGCATCCACCACAAGCAGGACACCCAATTCACGGCAGGCCCATCCGATTTCCTTCAAAGGCTGCATACAACCAGTGGAGGTTTCCCTATGGACGATTGCTGTTATTTTAGGGGAGACTTTCTTGATTTCCGCAATGACTGCTTGCGGTTCGAACACCTCTCCCCAAGGACATTCCATCGTATGGACTTCAGCTCCGTATCGCTCACAAATTTCCACCAATAAATGACCGAACCTTCCGAATATAGGAACCAGGACCTTATCCCCCGGCTCAATGATGCTGCATAGAATCGCTTCATTACCGGATCTTGAGGTGCCATCAATCGGGAACGCCCATTTATTTTTCGTTTGAAAAACCAATCGCAGCATTTCCATCACTTCATTCATGATAGTGGTGAATGCAGGATCGAATTGCCCTAATATCGGTGTGCTCATCGCCCTTAAAACACGCGGGTCAACTTCGACAGGCCCTGGTGTCATGATCGTTCTCATCGGTGCATTCAATTCTGAATATGCCATTTTAACCAACTCCTTCAATAGGCTAATTTATAAGGTATTTCACTTAAAACTTCGATTCCCTTTTTCATATCCGCAACACTCGTAAACTTCTTAGGTGAATGGCTGATCCCCCCTTACTTGGAACGAACAGCAAGCAAGTCGGACAAAACGAACAAAATACCTGTGCATCATGGCCGGCTCCGCTGACCATATCTTGGTATGGCCAACTGTCGCAACTAAACCCGGTCCATGCCTTTCGCTTTTTTCTTTAAAAAAGAAATGAATTCCGAAGCAGAACCGACAGCATCCTTCTCGTATGACACGGGAGTGGTGCCTGCATGATAACTCTCACCAATGAATTTCACCCTGTAACGTCACTGCCCGACAATATGGCTGACGACCCCATATGCGACGTCATATTCCCCCCATCCTTGACCGTGTCTATATGAATGATTCCACCGGAGGGATCCATTCCCTTATGCCTGCCAAACAAGTTGCCTACACTTTAAAAATATGTATAAGGTTTTCTTTTTCTATCTCAGCTTTCATTGCCTGCTGAGCGCTCATCCATTCCTTGAAATATAATAACCGGGTCACCCCATAACTCTCTGTTGACCCGAAAGCAGTCTATCATCGAACGCAACATCATCCTTTTCATCAATGAATTTTTCGTTTTGATTGACCATCACATCGCTTCCCTCCACAATACCCATTCACGGTAAGAATATTCACAAAATTTTTGTCATCTATTATTTTACTTGCTTTCGCATTTAACTTCATTGACAATTCTGTTAGTATTTCAGTGTTTTTTTGTGCAAAATAACCAACTGAAAGCAAAACAATAATGTGTATAATATACAGATTTCTATGATCAAAAGAAGTGGTACTTATTGTTAAGTTAGCACCTTATCATATTTCACGGCTATTTTTTGATAAATTAAGATACTAGTTCTACTTATGCGATCCAAATTAAATTCTGATGGTCTGCGAACCTAAAAAGGTGAATTAATCTTGTTACATCTAATTCACATATGTATACTTAGCTTCTTTCTTTTTATAAAAAATCAGACCAAAATGGGGAACAAGTAATCTTGATCACTTGTTCCCCATTTTATCGAATAATCACTTATTTTGACCCAAATTTCTTATGTTGACTTTAAAAACATTTTATTATGATTAATGATTCAACATCTTGATTTTAGTTCAGGCTTTATCGTAACTTTATTGCGGGATACCCCAACACTTTAACCTAAAACCCTAACTAAATAAATAGAATGAGACAATTATTTTTTCCTACGCAAAGCTTTATGAATGTAATAACACTGCATCCCGGTTGGTCTGAACGCCCCAGAAATCACTTATTGTTACAACTTGTTTTTCTTCGCTTCAATGCGTCGTCGATGCAGGATAGGCTCAGTATACCCACTTGGTTGGTTATAGCCTTGAAACACTAGGTCGCATGCCGCTTGAAACGCCACTGAGCTGTCGTAGTTTTCCGCGATACATTGATATGCTGAATCTCCAGTGTTTTGTTCATCCACTACTTTAGCCATTCGGTGTAAAGTCTCCAAAACCTGTCCTTTTGTACAAATTCCGTGGTGAAGCCAGTTAGCGATATGCTGACTCGAAATTCTTAGTGTGGCACGATCTTCCATCAAACCTACATTGTTGATATCGGGTACTTTAGAACAACCAATTCCTTGTTCTACCCAACGTACAACATAACCGAGGATACCTTGAGCATTGTTATCTAGCTCTTGCTGAATTTCTTCCGGACTCCATTCGGGCTTTTGAGCCACTGGGATTTCTAAAATATCATCAAGTAAATTTTCTGGATTCTTTTTCAACTCTTCTTGTACCTTTTTTACATCCACTTGATGATAATGAAGAGCATGCAATGTCGCTGCAGTTGGTGAAGGCACCCATGCTGTATTCGCTCCTGCTTTCAGATGGCCAATCTTTTGCGTTAGCATTTCCGCCATCATATCAGGTATTGCCCACATTCCTTTACCAATTTGAGCTCGACCTTGAAAACCGGTTGCTAGACCTACATTGACATTCGATTTTTCATAACCTTGTAGCCATTTTGATCTTTTCATGTTATTTTTGAGAATCATAGGTCCCGCTTCCATAGAAGTATGAATTTCGTCTCCCGTTCGATCTAAGAATCCGGTATTAATAAATGCCACTCTTTCTTTAACTTGGCGGATACAAGCTTTCAAGTTTAATGAAGTTCGGCGTTCTTCGTCCATAACACCAATTTTCAGTGTATTTCGCTGTAGACCAAGCATGTCTTCCACACGATCAAAGAGTTCATTGGCAAAAGCCACCTCTTTGGATCCATGCATTTTTGGCTTAACGATATAGACTGATCCTTTAGATGAATTTTGATATTTACCATTCCCCAACAGGGAATGTTTGGCAAGTAAACTAGTCATGACTGTATCCATAATCCCTTCAGGAATTTCCTCACCATTTGCATCTAGGACAGCGTTTGTAGTCATTAAGTGTCCCACGTTACGGACAAACATAAGTGAACGACCAGGCAAAGAGAATTCTTCTCCATCTGGTGCTCTGTATAAACGATCCGGGTTCATTGTACGTGTCATCTTTTTATTATCCTTTTTGAAAGTTACAGTCAGATCACCCCTCATAAGCCCTAACCAATTTCGATATACCAGGACTTTATCATCGGCATCCACTGCGGCAACAGAATCCTCACAATCCATTATGGTCGTAAGAGTAGATTCCATTAGAATGTCCTTAACGCCTGCTTTATCTACTTTACCGATCAGGTGGCTTCGATCAATCTGAATTTCAAAATGCAACCCATTATTTTTTAATAATATAGCCGATGGCTTTTCATATTCACCTTGAATGCCAACTAGCTTTGATTCCTCTTCTAAACTCGTAATTTCTCCATCTTTGAGTGTAACAGCTAATTTCCCATCTACTACTGCATATTTCACAGCATCTTTATGTGAATGATCCTTTAAAGGAGTTACTTGATCAAGAAAATCCTTTGCAAATGAAATGACTTCTCCACCGCGTACTTCATTGTAGCTCCCTTCTCGGTAGGCTCCTCCTTTTTCGCTAATAACATCTGTTCCATAAAGGGCATTATAAAGGCTTCCCCACCTTGCATTTGAAGCGTTAATAGCATAACGAGCATTATCAACCGGAACAACTAGCTGCGGCCCAGCTTGGAAGGCTATTTCATCATCTACCCCTTCTGTCGTAATATGAAAGTCTTCTACTTCAGGTTCGAGATAGCCAATTTCTTGTAAAAATGATTTATATTTAGCAAAGTCAATCTCTTTATTTTCTCTATGCCATGTATTGATTTTGGTTTGAATTTCATCACGACGAGCTAACAATTTTTTATTTTTTGGAGACATGTCATGCACCAATTTTTCAAAATCAACCCAAAATTGTTCCTGATTCAGTTGGCTTCCAGATAGCCCATCTTTATTGATAAATTCAAAAAGGACCGGAGCCACTTGAAGATTACCAACTTTTACATATTCCCCCATGGTGTATTCCTCCTTTAAAAATTAGTTTGACACCCGGCATACGCCGAGAAGAATTTTCTTAAACCAGGTGATCTCTTCTACATTTGAATGGGTTCAATACTTAATTTGTTATCGATTAATCAAGTTTTCAATTTATCGTTTTGTTTTCTTATAATCAATTTCAAGTTTATCGTTAGAAAGTTAAACATCGCCTTCAACACATGTCCATTTTTTAATAATCACCTTTTGTTGTTGCTCATTATCCATTTTCAGGTAGATAAATCGGTCACTGTCCGACTTCCAATTTATTTGTTAACTTATTCCAATCAATAAGTTTTTCCAAAAAGATCGATAGAATGACACCCATAATGAGACCATTTGTAATGAAAGGCTGCAAGAGGACAGGAATACTGCCGAATAATGCTGGAGGGATATTCATAATGCTAACTCCAACTAGGACTGGTCCAGCTAAACGGAGTATCGTTTCAGAGTTGAATAACGTTCCTTTTAGGCTGTTTAATGCTGTCCCAAACAATTGTAGGTATGCGACAAATAAAACAGCGTTACCTATTGTTAGTGGTATCGTTCCTAAGAATCTCCCTAATGGCGGAATAACTCCAAGGAGAGTAAACAAGAATCCGCTTATAATGAATGGCTCTCGTTTAAATAATTTGGTACTTTGTAAAAACCCTATTGTAGATGTAAATGGTGTAAAAGGGACCAAGCCAAAAATTGAAGTGATAAACGCAAAAATACCTGTTACAAAAATAGATCTCCTGTATTGACTATGTTCCACCTTTTCCTTGTAAACATCTGCAACAGCTTGAATGGAAGCGAAAGAATTCGTTAAATTCAAAAGGACCGCAAAAAAGGAGACAAAAATAATACCAATATTCAAGTTTGGAGTTCCAAGGGGAAAGAAAGTGAATGCCATACCTGAAGAGCTAGCCGTCTGAAGATCTGAAGGGAAAATAATTCGATATAATGACCATCCTACGATAATTCCGATTAGGATTGAGAAATTGCTTAGTATTTTCCCTCCTTTAATCCTTAAAAAGCCAACGAATATGACAATCAAGAT
Source organism: Peribacillus sp. NPDC096448 (assembly GCF_044762675.1). Classification (NCBI taxonomy): domain Bacteria; kingdom Bacillati; phylum Bacillota; class Bacilli; order Caryophanales; family Bacillaceae; genus Peribacillus; species Peribacillus sp. NPDC096448. The sequence continues at coordinate 36,020 of NZ_JBIWEU010000010.1, forward strand.
TGAAAACAAACTGACAGGGAGATCAAGTGTTCCACTTTCGGTTATTTTAAACATACCTTTGAAGAAAATAAAGATGAGCTGAAAGGTTAGCAAGAATATATAAACACTTATCACCATCGGCTTAATTACTTTCTGTATGATATAAATCAGGTTAAATGCCGCAAGCAGTACGGTTACAGCTCCAGCTAGCAAAATGCCTGTTGCAATTCCTCCTCCTACGGTTGCAAAATCCAATCCGAGTGCAGATGCAGAGATGCCCATATTTATCATCAGACCCCACATTAGCCCCGAATGGCTATCCAATAATGGATAACGATGCCCAATCCATGCCTGCAGAATACAGGCTATTCCTGTAAAGATAAAGGAGCACCTTATCGTCATTTCAATTGTTTCTGCAGGAAGCTGGAATGCTGCCCCTACAGAAATTGGTACGACAACCGTATTGGCAAAAATAAAAAAAAGCCACTGTAAAGAGGACAATAATGTTACAGTAACTCCTTGCTGTGTCATCTTAATCATCACCATTTCCGATTTCTGGATTTTTTATAAAATCTGTTTGCGAGAATTCTTAAAAGTATTGATTTCCTTTGGAATCCATAGTTTCTTCGTAAAAATTACAAATCATCTCTTTTATAAATAAAAATATAAGCGAAGCGCTGTTTTCATTACAATCGCTTCGCCTTAATCACTTTTTTTGTTTTTTGAAAGAAGAAACTTTTATTTTGTAATTATTTAATAACCTTAGCCTTTTTCTAATATCTTGTTATATCCATAGGCAATGCCCCTGCAGCAAAGCCTACAAACATGAATCGACTGTTTCCTGTATTACGCATTCCATGGATTTGATTAGGCTTGGCCAATACTACCATTCCTTTTCTGATCGTAATCTCATTCTCTAGATCAGGAAAGTATGTTCCTTCCCCCTCAATGCAAACCCAAATATCATCAACATTCGAATGAGAATGTAAAAATACTTCCTGCTCAGGTTCAAGACACCAAACTGCCCCAACAGTTTTATCCGTTTCATAGAAATAATTTTTTTGTGGTGCATTAGAATCGAATTTTGCTATTTTATCGATTTCAAAAACTCTTTCCTCTATTATCGACTTTTTGTTCGAAATTACATTCTGGTCCATATCTCAGCACCTCTTTCATATTTAATGGTTTTGAATTACACTTACCAGATCTCCCTAAAATACAATTCTGCCCGCATTAAATCTCTTGAAGTTGGCATTTACGCATTCCTTCTAATTGATGTGACCTTTTACAAGGATGCATCACGATTACAATCTTTAGAGTAAACATATGTTAAATTTTCTCTGCCTACCGCATAGGCTGCTTGATGTACATATGGACCCATAAAAATGTAATCTCCTTTCTTTACAGGAACCCACTGATTATCCAGATTATACATCCCTTCTCCCGAGAGTAAGTAGGCGCCATGTTCTTGCACATGTGTTTCGATGAATGGATGAGATGCAGCAGGATCAAAGGAAAGAATATGAAAATTCATATCAAAATCTATATCAGCAGGCAATAGATCCTTAAGATGGACATTATGCATATCATCATAAATCCTAAATTCAATTTTGTTCGCATGGTTTGAATAAACCCATGGCCTCCGTCCTTCAAGTGGACGATACTTTTGCTTATATAGGAATAGTTTAGAATCTCCATCCAATTGGTTTTCTAAATACATCTTTGTTCCTGGCGGACAGTATAAATAACCGCTTTCATCGAGGACAAACTCTTGTTCACCTGCAGCAGCTTTTATTTTTCCTTCAATAACATAGACAAATGTCTCTACATCTTCTTGTCCACCAAACCCCTCGCTGTTCTTTCCTTCCTTTTGCATTGTCACAATGTAATCGACAAAGCTTGCTCCAAGCTTTGGAGAACCCAAAATGGAAATGATACAATTCTCAAATCCTGGAACAACATTATTAACCAATCCTTCAGGTGCAATTAAAGCATATTTACCGTGCTCAATTATTGATCTGCTTGCTAATAAATCTTTAGGATAACCCATCTTTTAAACTCTCCTTTTAATCGTATTTTGTGAGCTAATTCATATGACACCAATCAACGTTCATAAGCAGGCGCCATTTGAAAATATGTGAATCATGGTGTGCCCTGTCCCCGCTATAGATTAATTATAATTGAAGCTTCTTTTCATATATTATTAGCTTGTGTTAGAAACAATTAAGTCTCTTATATAAATATTAACCGCTTTCATTTAATTAGTCTTTATGCCTAATCGATAAAAACGTTTTATATTTTTGTTTATTATAGATAAAGCATATTATCTTCTTATTTCTTCATCTATGTTTTTCTCTTTTAGGTACTCAGGTCCAAGTTCCTTACAGGCTTCTTTTGCTTTTAAGATTGTGTATGCCTAAAATAAATGACTGAAAGCGACTCATCCATAATAAGCTAATAAAATCAATTAAGATTTTCTCAGTCCTTTATTGCTTAACAATCCTAGATTTTAATTTTTTCCACAGTGGTAATGCTTCCATTTTCAAAAACAATTGCCCCATTGACGATCGTTGTCGTTACTTGCCCTTTGAATGTCCTGCCAACATAAGGCGACTGTTGATGGCGGTAGAACAAATCTTCCTTTTTCAGCTCGAAGCTTCTGTTCAGATCAACTATCGCCAGATCAGCGTCGCTATCAACGGCTATTATCCCTTTATGGGGATAAAGGCCAAATAACTTAGCTGGATTCGTTGATGTTAATTCAACAATTTTCCCCAGAGGAAGATTACGGTTAAAATGCCCCTCTGTCAACATAATATTGAGCGTAGATTGGGCACCGGAAATCCCACCCCAGGCACTGAAAAAGTCTTCATTTATTACTTCTTTCATAGATGCAGGTGCTGGTGAATGGTCGGATGCTATTACGTCAATTTCACCGTTTGCTACAGCTTCCCATAATTGTTCTACTTCTTCATCATCACGCAGTGGAGGGCAGCATTTTGCCAATCCGCCTTTTTCCTCTAAGTCTTTTAATGTCAAAGATAAATAATGAGGGCATGTTTCTACCGTAATATCTAGGCCTCTTTGCTTTGCCTGATTGATGACATCCACTACTTTCCGGCTGCTCGCATGAACAATATGCAGTTTACAACCTGTAGCTTCAGCATATGAAATTATTCTTCTTACCGCTTCAATCTCGGAAATTATCGGTCTTGATTCGACGAAGTCTTTTGCAGTCGTCTTATTTTGTCTTTGTTTTTCTTGTGCAAGCTGTTCACAAATGACTGTACTTTCAGCATGAACGGCTAAAAGTGAACCTACAGAGGCAATTTCTCTCATCCCTTTAAAAATCGTAATATCATCGACATGATTGAAATCGACAATTCCGCTCGGTGACATAAAAGCTTTAAATCCAATTACTCCATTTTCATCAAGTTCCTTAATATTCTCAATATTTTCTGGTATAAGTCCACCCCAAAAGCGGCAATTGACTACCGACTTTTCTTCGGAGCAAGCTCTCTTTAATGCCAAATATTCTTTATTGATTGTTGGCGGTGTACTGTTCAATGGCATATCAAAATAGGTTGTTACCCCACCTGCCGCTAAACTTCTGCTACCAGTTTGAACACCTTCCCACTCAGTTCTGCCTGGCTCGTTGAAATGAACATGAGTATCAATTAATCCTGGGAGGATGTGCTGCCCCTCAGCATTAATTTCTCTTGTTGCTATAGCTTCAATATTTTTTCCGATAGACACTTCTTTAATTTTCCCTTCCTTAATTGCAATATCTCCTTGAACAATCGAATCAAACATTACAAGATTTCCATTTCTAATGAGTAAATCATATGTAGCCATAGGTTCATTCCTTTCTTCAGAAATCAAATTTTATAATTACTATTAATACCAATCCGTTCCATGATGAAGAAACGAACATTTTGCTTTGGGCTGTTGTAATCGTAAAATATTCGGAACAAGATACAACCATTACATTCTGAACATCGTTTTGAGAATTAATAGCTCTCTAAAACTTCTATCAAGCTAATCTGTAATGAACCTTACAATCCATTTCCCCAACTTAATCGCATTTTTTTAGACATCCACCTTTATGGAAACAGGAATCGAGATGCGCAACTTTAGCCTTGGCTGTTATCTTGTTTTGTATGGCATTTTCTCACCAAGACGGTCAATAATGAGTACTTTTCTTCAAAACGTTTATTCATGCTAAAGTGATTTTTGAATATTCACACCATTTAACTTTCCCATCAATTAATTCCCTTTAACCACATCCTCTCGTTTCCACTTTTCTTGAAGTGTATAATACCTGTCCAACCGATAGTCCTAGCGCAAAAAAAAACACCAATTGTAACGTAGGATGGAACATTATGAACAGAACCCATCCCTATAGAAAATAGTTCCCTACTTTCCAATTTCCATCTTCGGGTTTTGTTGCCAATAAGTCTCTGCTAAATTCTGTTTCTGCTCCAATGGAGCTTTAGTTTGTTCCAAAAGGTTTCCTCCTCAGCAGTGATAGCGCTTACTATCCACCGAAATACAAACTGGAAATATATAAAGGTTTAAAAGGTCTGTTAAGATCTTAGGTGTTAAAACCCGGCTTCGCTATAGTAACCATTGCAAAAAAACGTATGATGCTATGCGCTTCTAAATATAAATATAGTTGCTAAATATAATAAAAACTTGAGATTTATGGAATGTAAAAAAAATCTTAAAAACAGTTTCCTTAATTTTCAATCCTCTATACAATTGATTATAAGCGGAGTAATTCACAAAATCATTATGCAATGTAAACAATTCCCATTTAAATTTTTGTCCAAATTTAACAACATTCGTTTGCTTCCCTTTCTAGAAATAAAAACTGACAAAATGCAGAATTAGAAGGTGTATGATGAAAAAAGTAGAAGATTTATTTATCGTTGATGTGTTTCGAGAAGCCAAAATTATTGCTGGACATGCCGGACTTAAAAGGAAAGTGGAATCAATTGAGATTTCAGAAACTCCAGATGCCATCCATTTTTTAGCTGAGAACTCCCTATTATTGACAACAGGATACGCTTTTAAAGACGATCCTCATGCATTATGTAATCTCATTTCCCAAATTAATGAACTTCCATGTGCAGGGATTGCCATTAAACTTAAAAGATTCATTGATAAGATACCGCCGGATGTAATCGAATTAGCTGACTCATTAGAATTTCCAATTATTCAAATTCCAGAGACATTAACATTAGGTGCGGTTGCTCATCAATTATTAAGCTTTATATGGGATAACCAAATTGAAGAGTTATTTTATGCGATGCATATACACAAGGAATTTACCAATATGATGATAAAAGGTTACAGTCTGAATTCTTTAATTGAAAATCTTGGCTCCCTATTAAAATGTCCTGTTCTCCTACTTGATCCTATTGGTGATGTGACATCCTTTTCTCATCATTTTCGTACAGGAAATATGAAAATCGTTATGAAAAATGTTCAGGAATACATTAAAAGTGATATAGAAACATACCTAGAAAAAAACCAGCTCACAATCGACATCCAAAATACTGACATTTCTATAAAATTGTTTCGGGTGAAAACAATGCGTCCCTATCCATATTTACTAATAATTCTTCATCCTGAGAAGCTTTCATACCCCTCTTCCCAATTAGCTATTGAGCAAGCATCAACAGTCATTTCATTCACGCTGCTTAAAAACGAGGCTATTAGAGAAAACAGTCGTTTGTTAGAAAATAACTTTTTTGCATCCCTTGTTGATGGAAAGATTTCTAACAAACAAGAAATTATTCATAGGGGAAAACAGCATGGCTTAATCGACAATATGAAATACGCATGCATTGTATGTAAGATTGATGATGATGAACAAAACGCTTTACAAAAAAGTGCAGAAATAATGAATAGATTATACGACTATTTATATAAATTTTTACATAAATCATTTTTAAAAATAGATACTAACAACATCGTTTTTATGAAAGATGGTTATTTTGTTATTTTGATACAATCTCCTCTGAATATTAATGATTCGATTAAAGGCATAATAGAAGAAAGGCTGAAGGAATTCCAGAATGAGGTATATTCAAATCTAAAAATTTCGTTGTCGTTTGGAGTTGGTAACTTTTCTAATGACCTAACCTATATCAACCTATCATACGAAGAAGCAGTGGAAGCATGGACACATGGGTCTAAACTGTTTCAAAATAAATTTATAAACTTTTACGAGACCAAACAATTAATCGAACTGATTCGGTTAATTCCCGAAAAAGATTTAAAAAAATTTTATGAAAATACATTACGTTCTCTATCCTATCCGAAAAATAAAGATGAAAAAGACTTAGTTAATACCTTATTGGTATATTTGGATAATAATTGTGAACTTGCGATTACATCCAGGAAACTGTTTGTTCACCGTAATACCGTTAAATACCGAATTGCCAAATGTGAGGACATTTTGAATTATTCCGTCCATGATTCAAAAAACTCACTTCATTTACGTATAGCTTTACTCATGGGTTCAATTTTCAGAGATATCAGTGATTAATAAAAATTATAATTACTACTAAAGCAGGTATTGACTGAATGTAAACTGCCCACACAGACAGAGATCAATATGAAGAGTAAATCTCGACTTTATTTTCTGGAAGTGACGGTACAGAATCCTTCGATTATGGAGGAATCCAGGAATTTCAGTGGCTTTTTTATGAACATGTTAAAGAGTCCGACAGAACTCCCTTTGTAACCATTGGATCTGAGTCGATACGCATGACTGTTTCATCGCATGAAGGATACCTGTCTTTAATATACTTTTTATCTAATGAGCTTTTCGAAGGATTCAATCTTATAGAAAAATGCTTCTGATAACAGTTGACTGATTTGTTCAAGAGGTACTAATTGAAATGTATTCATTTTGAAAAAACTCGTGATCCGATACAGGCGGATCACGAGTTTTTTTGTATGTTCTCTTTTAGTCGATAGTCTTATATTCTCTATAAAATCTTTTATGTCACTCAATATTGTTTTGTGGCTATTTTAATTACTGTAGAGTAAAGAACTCTAGCTCCTACACCCATATCTTCTACAGTAACGAATTCATCAGGGTGATGACTAAGACCATCTTTACAACGAACGAAAATCATTGCAACATTCGTTACATCCGCCATAGCCATTGCATCGTGACCAGCACCACTTACAAGACTGATAACGCTACCATCCACTTCGATAATGGACTCTTCGATTACTTTAATCAATTGTTCATCACAGTATACAGGATCGGCTTCCATGACTTGTTCAAAATGAATTTGGAGTCCTCTAGCTTTTGCTACCCTTTCACTTTCAGTTAATATGGCTTCAATAGCTTTTTTCTTACGATCAACATTTAAATCGCGGATATCCAGCGTCCCTGTTACAAGGCCAGGTATTACATTACTAGCACCCGGACTTACAGTAAGTTTACCGATAGTCGCTACTAATGGTTCATTTTGGATAGCGATGTTCTCAATGTAGGAAATAAGATCACTAGCTCCTAAAAGTGCATCTTGTCTAAGGGCAACAGGAACTGTCCCTGCATGTCCAGGTTTCCCGATAATTTCAAAATAAAATCTTGTAGCACCAGCAATCCCACGAACTATTCCGACAGGTTCATTCTCCTTCTCAAGCACTGGCCCCTGTTCGATATGAAGTTCCAAATAGGCGAGAAGTTCTTCTGGAGTTCGACTAGCGTTACTAAAAGCATATGGGTCAGCAATACCAATTCCTTTTAACGCTTCAGCAATTGTTATTCCTTGTTCATCTGCTCTTTCTAAATCTTCAGCAGTAAAAGTTCCTGCAATCGCTTTACTACCGAGGAAAGTTGAGTGAAACCGTACTCCTTCCTCATCACAAAAACCCACCACTTCGATTGGATTATATAATATAATGCCATTATCCTTAAGAGTCTGAACAACTTCTATTCCAGTTATAACTCCTAAAATACCGTCATATTTACCTGCTTCAATCACGCTATCTAAATGTGAACCAATCATTAAAACTGGAGCTGTAGGATCTTTCCCTTCATAACGTCCGATTATATTGTTAAGTGCATCTTTTCTTACCGTCATCCCAGCTGCTTTCATCCACTCTTCAACTAGTCTTTCTGCCTTTAAACTTTCCACTGTGAAAGGTAGTCTAGTGACACCAACAGATGTAGATGAACAAGCAGCAAGTTCTTCGGTTCTAGTGTTGATTCTTATAGCATCAACATCCTTCTGAAGTTTAACCAATCGATCACTTCCTTGCCAATTTAATCTCTAAGAAAATTTGTTATTTATTACAAAATCCAGTTTTTTAATGCAAAGTCATATTAACACCTTATTTAGTCGTTGCTCAATAGGAATCCTGCATGATAAGCTAATTAAATCTTAGATTAAACGGTGACAAGCAAAAGTGCTTGTCACCGTTTAATACTTATAGTTATAGACAGGTTAACCAACTAAACGCCCTTTTTTTGAATGTAATAATGACCATGCATCAATGAGGGTACGTTTTGACTGTGCAATTACAATATCTGATGATTCTGTACCTACAGGTTTCACTTCAAAAGCGACTATATTCTTTATACCTTCACCGATGTAACCAATTTCTAATAAAGATCGTAAATACTCCGCTAATTCAGGAACATCAACTTCACTTCCTGGATATCCGAAACGGGGATGCTGATCTCCGTAAGCAGGATCAGAAGTATCTTTAATATAGCAATTTCCGATATGGGCATGGTTAATATAATCACGAGCAACCGTTAATGCATCAGAAGATGTTTCACGTTGCATTGGTAAATGACTTAAATCAAGCATTAAACCGAAAGTGGGATCTACTTTACGAACTTCTTTTGCAACTTCAACAGCAAGTTTATTCGAACCGATTAGACATTTCTTATCAGTCTCATCATCAAATGTTTCAAGTGAGAGTACTAAATCACCTTTAGATTTTGCATAATCGCATAATTCTTTGATAGAATTCGTGAGTAATTGTAAGGCAACATCTTGTTGAGTATCTGGTTTAGCCCCACTTAAGAAACCAAGTTTAGCAGCATTCACTTCGTAAGCCTGGTCAATTCCGCCTTTAACTAAATCGATAGCCCGTCTACGCTCAGCTTCATCAAAAGAATTAAGGTTTCCCTTGTTTCTTAATAAAATCGGTTGTGCACCAAAACCTACAGTCATTCCACCAGATTGTAAAATTTGACTAGCCTCTTTACGTTCTTCAGGATTGTTAATAGATGTAATTTCAATTCCAGAGAAAAAATCATCTTGTACAATTTTCTTAATTGTTTCAACAGCTGGGCCATCTCCACCCATTGTTTCCGGATAAGCCATAAAGTGAACAATTCCGACTTTCATAGAATTATGAAGATTTGCTGACATTGTTTCGCCGATTATTCGGCTTCCCTCCTTTTATGTTTTTTGAAGCAATAGGTTATATCCCATTGCTTCAAAAAAATCACTTCGATCAAGAGTAGCGATTATTTGGAATAATCAATTTTTTCAGAGTATTTGAAGCCGTTAAGTGCACCGTTATTAGAGAATTCGCATGCGTTCTTTGGATCTGGATCAACTATAACTTCGATTAAATATGGTTTACCTGAGTCAACTGCACGTTGCAGAGCTGGTTTGATATCATCATAATGTGTTACAACCTCACCACGAACACCCATACCTTCAGCCGTTTTAACAAAGTCGATTCCTCGCTCTTCATTATCACATAATTCATTTTTGTAAATTAAGTCCGTAGAAATTTGACGTCCATTATAGAACCAGTTTTGTTGTTGACGAATTAATCCCATTAATGAGTTATTCATACAGAAAATAATGACCGGAATATCATGCTTTGCAGCTGTAGCAATATCTTGCAATGACATCCCTAAGCTTCCATCACCAAGGATGTTTACACTTTGTCTTTCAGGAAATGCAAGTTTCGCTGCCATTGCTGCACCAAGGCCCCAACCCATTGTCCCCGCACCACCAGTTAATAAGTAGGTTCTTGGTACATACGTTTCAAATAATTGAGAGGACCAGATTTGGCTGATACCGCAGTCATGTGATACGAAGGCATCGCGATCCAAGAATTCACGAAGTTCTCGCAATGCACGCTCTTGTCTGATTGGAAGTGTTGTGTAATCGGTTTTACGTGCCCATTTCTTACGCTCTTCAGTTAAGTCAACTTTAGTACCTACTTCGGCAGTTGCAGCTACATGAGCACCAAGTGCTTTATGGGCTTCTGCAAGTTTAACCATGAATGTTTTAACATCAGAAACAATACCTAAAACCGTTGGTACAACTTTACCAATTTCCTTATTATCAAGATTTACATGGATGATTTTCTTACCGTTTTGTGTGAATACCGAAACATTACCAGTTGAACGATCAGCGAAACGTCCGGCTAGGTTGATTACTAAGTCGGCTTCAACAATTGTTTTGTTACCGAATGGAGTATCAAGCATCGTTCCCATACGTCCAGCGAATAAAGGGTGATCATTAGGGAATGTATCCATCCCCATGCCAGAAGTTACTACAGGGATTTGCAGTTCTTCAGCTAACGCTTTCAATTCAGAAGTAGCGTTTGCAATGTTGACCCCTCCACCAGAAAGTAAGACCGGTCTTTTAGCATCTTTTAATAATTCCAATGTTTTCTCTATATCAGCGTCAGAAGCTTGTGGTAAGTTATCGACTGGAGTAGAACCGATAAGCACATCTAAGTCGACTTCTATTTCAACTTTTTGTTGATCAACTGGTAAATCAAGAAGAACTGGACCTTTTCTGCCAGTAGTAGCTGTTACCCATGCTTCATGGATAAATTCAGCAGCTTTCGAACCGTCAGTTAAACGGTATGCAGCTTTCGTTACAGGCTTTGCCATTTCAACGATAGGCGCTTCTTGGAATTGCATGGTTCCAATTAAACTATTTTTTTGTTGACCGGTAATGGCTATCATTGGAATGGAATCCATCCATGCACCGTAAAGTCCAGTTAAGAAATTGGTTCCACCAGGACCTGATGTGGCTGCACATACGCCCACTTCACCAGTTGCTCTTGAATAACCATCAGCCATGAAAGCACCCGTTTGTTCGTGACGAACAATATATGATTCAATTTTAGTTAATTCTTTTACTGCATCATAGAATGGTAAAATTGCAGCACCCGGTACACCATAAACATGTTTCACCCCTCTTTTTTCTAAATACAAGGCAATTAACTCAGCAGCTGTCATTTTTTGTTTAGCCATTTATATCTCTCCCTTTTGATCCTTTTTTATATTTTCAAAGATTTGAGCAATTGAATCTTTATCCCCAACGTTGCCTGGAAATACGATATAAGGTGTATCTTTGAACTTAGCTTCACTTCCGGTTAACCATACTGGGACACCGGCGATCGCTTGCCCTAAAATTTTTGCATATTTTATATCTAAGCCGTCAGTTGCCACATCACTCGAAGTTATACCACCTTTTGCAATGATAAATTTCGGCTTTACTTTTAGTGAGCGAATAACTTTAACTAAAGAACTTGAAACAGTTTGACTAATTTTTAAGTTTTCTTCCTTATCTTTCGCACTAATTAAATCCCTACTTGTATAAACAAGCGTATCGCGATTAGAAGAAATATTATGGTCAACTAATTGACATACTCGTGTTAGCTCTTCATTTCTTGTTTCTTTATTTAGAACTTTCACAACATTCATTTCGATTTGTTCAATCGGGTATTTATTCATTAGTTCCTTAATTTGTTCCGTAGTTTTATTCGTGTGGGAACCTACTATAATAAATCCACCATTGTTTTGGTTTTCATCATTTGAAACAATCTCATTAGCTGATAAATATGGACGATCCTGAATTCCCGCAATCGATTTTACAATAGATGCTGCAGTTCTAAACAAGAATTGCTTGCCAGAATCAATTGCTTTAAGGACAGCTAATGATACGATGTCTAAATCATAGTAAGATTTAGCATTTACTATAATAGGAGTATTATTGTTAGCAGATAGTAAAATCTCATAAACTTTATCAATGCCACCATTATGAATATCTTCAAGTGAAATGATCAAAGCCGACTCTGAAGCTACACTTCCATTTGTCTTCTCTTCAATCCATTTCGGCAAATTAGCAGTATTGAAACCGAAAACGGAATCATTCGCAAATTCTGTTTCATTTACTGGGACAAGCTGACCATCCATACCTAAATAATGAATATTATCTATGGTGTAACGATGTGCTTCAAAAAAAGCCGGTATGATTAAATGACCTGAAATTTGTACATCAGCAGTTTTTAATAATTCATCTTGGAGCACATTAATTTCAAGTGGATAATGCCCTCTTAATGTTGAGTCACTTCTACTGATAATTGAATAATTAATGCCCATTTCCTTAGTAACGCCAACAATGTTTTGGACAATCTCTCTATTGATGTTTTCCGTTTTTTCTGCATTATAACTTCTTGTGTTTGTTAAAATATAAAGTACACTTCTCTCATCAGATAATCCTTTTTTAATCCAGTCTTTTCCCCAGTCCGTGATGACAAAAATATCATGTACCGTTTGGACACCAGTTGGATCATCATCTAAAACGATAAACTTATGTTTTGTTTGTTTTAAATGAGCTTGGATTTTAGCACGAAGGCTATCATCCGATTTAGAGAAGAGGTCTAAAGTATCCTTTAAACTTAGATATTGGGTTGCGTTTGACAAAAACCCTCCCCCTTTCATTATCTAAAAATGTGATTAACTAGTTACTCTATGCCCTAATAATTCATTTGCAGTAGAAACAATACGGTGTGCTCTTAATTCAAATAAATCAAGTAATTCATCCATTTTTCCTGAAACCCCAAAACGGTCATTTGTACCGATTCTTCTTAATTTAGCTGGTTGGCTTTCTGATAATACTTCAGCAACAGCACTACCTAATCCACCTATAATTGAATGCTCCTCAACTGTGATAACATGTTTTGTTTTCGCAGCAGATGCAATAATGGCTTCTTTATCAATAGGTTTAATTGTATGAATGTGTAAAAGTTCAGCGCTAACACCTTGCTTTTCCAATTCACCTACTGCTTTTAGTGATTCATCAAGCATTATTCCAGTACTGATGATTGTAATATCAGACCCTTCACGGTATTTAATTGCTTTACCTATTTTGAATGGTTCTTCTTTTTTTGTAACGATTGGTACTGGTAATTTGCCAACACGCAGGTAAATTGGTCCGTCATGGTAATAAGCAGCTTCTACTGCTTTTTCCATTTCAACCGCATCAGCTGGAACAATTACAGTCATACGTGGAAGTGAGCGCATTAAAGAAATATCTTCAAGCGGTAAATGTGTTGCACCTTCTTGAGCAGCTGATGTACCAGCGTTATGACCGACAATTTTCACATTGTTATTTGAATAACATACAGAAATTCTCATTTGATCAAATGCACGCCCAGTAAGGAAGTTTGCATAAGCATTCGCAAATGGTACTTTACCTGCTACTGCCATACCAGCTGCAGTACCTACTAAATCACATTCAGAAATACCGATGTTGAAAAAGCGTTCTGGAAATCTATTTTTATATAGATTTGTCATATTTGATTTTGCACAGTCCGCGTCAAGTACCACTAAATTATCATGTTTTTCTCCAAGTCTAATTAGTGCATCAGCAAAACCTTTACGTGGTGCTTCTTGATTTGCCATCTTAAGCCAACTCCTTTAAAGCGATTTCTAATTGCTCATCATTCGGAGCCATTCCATGCCAATCATGTGTATCTTCCATAAATGAAACTCCCTTGCCTTTAACCGTATGAGCTAGAATTGCAGTAGGTCTGCCTTTAGTGCGTTTAGCTTCTTTATACGCTTCATTAACTGCATTAATATCATGACCATCAATTTCAACAACGTGCCAACCGAAAGCTCTAAATTTATCACCAAGATTTTTTACACCTTTTACATTTTCAACAAAATCATCAAGTTGAATTTTGTTCCAGTCGATAATCGCACAAACGTTATCAAGATTGTAATGTGCAGTTGTCATTGCTGCTTCCCATACTTGACCTTCTTGTAATTCTCCATCACCAATCATGCAATATGATCTTCTATTGCTACCATCTAGTTTTGCAATTAATCCAACACCATTAGCTACTGATAATCCTTGACCAAGTGATCCTGAAGATATGTCTACACCTGGAATATGCTCTCCACATGGATGTCCATGTAACCTGCCGTCAACATCCCTGAATGTCATTAACTCTTCAACTGGGAAGAAACCTTTTTCAGCTAATACTGAATAAAATACAGGTGTACAATGACCCTTAGATAGGAAGAAACAATCTCGGTCTTGCCAATCTGGGTTTTTAGGATCAACATTCATGTGTTCAAAAAATAGGACGGACATTAGTTCAGTTGCTGATAAAGAACCACCGGGATGACCACTTCCAGCATGGTTCGTCATTTTAACTATGTGCCGGCGAATTGTTTTCGTTAGATTATTATAAAATTTGCTTTTCTCTTTAGAAAAATCCACTATTACTCCTCCTTTTAGTCGCGCAATAAGCAACGTAGTTTCATTAAATAATTAAAAAAATAAGCATTTCGTTGCTTATTAACTAACCTTGTTTCTTATTTTGATATTATCACCGTTTTTTGAATATTTCAAGTATTTTCGCCATTAAATTTTTTATAAATATTTTTGAAGGACAAAATGTCAGAGTGCCTATTCGAAGATAAACTTGAATCAATGAATTTCTACAAAAAAAGAACTGGTCTTATACCAATTCTTTCAGACTGTAGACAATTCGAACGTTGCCTCCAGGCACTGGCTTTCCGAGGGCGGTCCGCCCTCGGCGCCTTCGCGCCTAAGGGGTCTCCCCTGAACTCGCTTTTCCCGCAGGAGTCTCGCACCCTCCGTTCCAAGGCAACTTTGTTTTAACTTTTAGAAACCCTTTTTGCCTAAAGTCTCCATTACTACACATGTGAAAGCGAGTGCGAATAAACGGTAATTAAAAAAGAAAATCGTTCGTAAGGAAACAAGAGCTTATCAAGGACGCCTTCAAGATGAAATAAATCAAGATCGGACAAACCATGGAAAAAAGCCTTTTCCACCTGATAAATTTGATAAGGAAGAAAAATTCCTAACCCCTTTTGTCTACAAAAAAAAGAACTGGCCTTATACCAATTCTTTTTTTCACATTATTTAATTGTCTGTGTAACCAAGCCTTTTGGAAATCTTTTTACCAATATCCATTATAATTGGTTTAATTTCAGTTAATCTTTCTTCAGTCATTCGGATGCTTGGTCCTGATATACTGACAGCAGCTGTAATTTTCTTCCGATTATCAAAAATTGGCGCTGCAATACAGGTGATTCCTTGTTCATTTTCTTCAACTTCCCTACCAATACCTTCGTTCCTGATTTTTCCCAATTCTTTAAAAAAAGATTCCTTATCTATAATCGTATGTTCAGTATGTTTTGGTAAACCATGCTTGTCAATTATATCTACGATCTCATTTAATGGCAGATGGGCTAAGATTACCTTCCCAACTGCCGTACAATGCATTGGGGCCCGTCTTCCTACTTGCGAATGTGTTCTAAGGGTTTCACTTCCCTCAAGTTTTTCAATATAGATTACCTCTCCTTGATCATATACGGTCAAGTGGATCACTTCATTAATATGTGATTCTAACTCTTCCAGAAAAGGTTTAGCCTGAGTTCTCAAGTCAATAGATTCAAGTAGCATCGAACTTAATTCTAAATATTTATAGCCTAATCTATATTTTTTAGTTTCAGGATTTTGTTCGATGAATCCATGATCTACAAGAGTACTTAATAATCTGAATATAGAGCTTTTATTTAAATCTAGGTTGGAGGCCAGCTCAGTAACCCCAATCCCTTCTTTACGCTTGCTCACTAATGAAATAATTGTTAACGCCCTATCTACTGACTTAACCATTTATATTAACCTCCGATTAAATCCTAAATTACTGATCCTGTTTCTTTATCTTACCACAAGAGCAATCCACAGACATAATACCATTCAAAAAATAAAACAAAAAGAAGGTATGACGCCATTAAGAGCAACTTAAGTGCCCTTTTAGGTCAACCTTCTTTAAATAACTTTATGCTTGTACGAAACTACTTTTTGCCGAAATGAACTTCCCGATTGGATGACTTACTATCCCTTGCTCAAAATCAAATACCAGTTGTCCTCTTACAAACGTTTTCGTCACTCGACAGTTAATTTTCCTTCCAACATAAGGGCTTTGTTGATGACGGTAATACAAGTCTTCTGGCTGAATGGTGTATGATTTATTTGGATCAAGGAGAATGATATCAGCGTCATAGGAAACTTTAATGCTTCCTTTATTTCTTAAGTTAAATATTTCTGCAGGTTTTGTCGCAATCATCTTTGAAAATTCACTTACAGAAACCCCACGTTTCTTAACAGCCTCGTCAAACATTAAATCAACATTATTTTGGCAGCCACTAATCCCTCCCCACACATCAAACATATTATTGCTGTTGCTCTGCTTCATTTCTGGAGGACATGGGGAATGGTCTGAGGCCAGGATATCAATTTTCCCCTCCTTAAGAGCTTCCCATAATTTATCTTGTTCTGTTTTAGTACGAAGCGGTGGGGCGCATTTCGCAACAGGTCCTACCCTTTCAAAGGTTTCAATATCTAACGTGAAATAGTGAGGACACGATTCTATCGTAACCTCTTGGCCTAGTTTACGTGCTTTAAGGATTTCTTCAACAGCCTCTTCACTGCTTATATGAACAAAATGTAATTTACATCCAGTCTCTTTACCTAATAACAAAGCACGTTTTACAGCATCAACCTCAGTAAATATGGGGCGGGACTCAGCATAATCTTTTGCTGTTGTCTTCCCTTGTTTTTTCTTTTCAATTGCCAGTTTATCAGTAAGCTCTGCATTCTCAGCATGTATAGATAAAATATGCCCCAATTCCGATAGTTTTTTCATACCTTGATATAGAGTAAAATCATCAACATTTTTAAAATCTCCAATTTCCTCACTACCACATGTTGCCATAAAACATTTGAAGGCCACAACACCTTCGTTAGAAAGGTCTTCTAAATCTTCGAGATTATCAGGAACTAATCCACCATACAAAGCATAATCAACGTACGCCTTATTTTCAGCAGATTTTAATTTTAAATGCAGTGAACTCTTTGTAGTCGTTGCCGGCAAAGCGTTTAATGGCATATCAACAAATGATGTTGTTCCTCCTGCAGCTAGTGCTTGAGTTCCTGTTACAAACCCTTCCCACTCCGTTCTGCCTGGCTCGCAAATATGGACATGGGCATCTATCATCCCAGGCATGACATATTGATGAGAGGCATCTATAATTTCAGCAGATTCCCCGACTATTTCTTTTGAAATTTCTGCAATTTCACCATTAAGTATACCGATATCCAGTTGTTCTACTGTATTTTCAATTACTACATTTCCGTTCTTTATAACTAAATCAAACTTCATTCTCCCAACCCCTTTTTTGAAATTTTCTGTATATTGGCATTACTCAACTGCCTTGTTTATTTCATCCTCAGATTGCATCAATCCATTATAAATAGATCGAGAGAATAACCCCAGGAAACATAGAAATACAGGTTTACTTTTCAAAAATAGTACCCTTTTTGAATTTTGAATTTTTAAATGCAAATTTCATCAAAAGCAAATATGCAATACCTGCCACAACAACGCCGATAATCCATGCCAGCTCCACTTTCACACACGCTGCACCGGCGCCGATAAGCAATGCAAGAACCGCTGCTGGATTATACCCGGCAAATGGACCGTCTTCCTTATACAAGTCTGCAACATTTACCTTTTGCTTTCTTAATATATAATATTCCACTAATAATATAGAAACAATCGGTCCTAGAAATGCGGAATATATAAGAATGAAGATTCCAAGACCCTTTGCCGAAGAATCCTGCACAAGAACCCAAGGGAATGAGCAAAATGCAAGCAGTCCGGTTATGGTAACTGCAGGTTTATATTTCATTTTTGTAAGCAATGTAATAACATAGGTTGGCGGAATAATATTGGCAACCATGTTTACTGCAACCGCACCCAAAACAATAAATGCGGATACAAAGAGTGTAATGTAAGAGTTATCCACCACGACTGCAAACGCTTTCACAGGATTATTGATGCCGGTTGCGGAAGCAAGCATTCCACCGATTGTAAGTGTCAAGCCGTACGCCATTAAAATAGGAAGAAAGTACAAAAACCCGCGTTTTGTGTCGCTAATACCAGACTTTAGCTCTCTTGAATAGTCCGCTGCACTTAAAAAGATAGCCGCATAATTTCCCATAAACATCATGATCAATGCAAAGAAAGGCAAGCCCCATGATCCTTCTGCATGAACCCATGTTTCTGCAATAACATCGCTATAGGAAGTTAGTAGAACGCCAAATACATAGAGAAGCGCTAGTACAATAACAATAGACGCAAGCGTTTCCACCCATTTAATGGCATGGAATCCATACAGCGAAAGCCCAATTTGCACCAACTGTAGCACTACAAAGCAAATGGCAACATTATCAAAGGCGCCGCCCGTAATAATCTTCGCAATTTCATTTAAGGCAGTACCGCCAATCCAACTTTGAAAACCGTACCAAACGATGGCGGGAATACCGCGCATCAGTGATGATATTACGGAACCTTTAAGCCCAAAGGACATTCTAAGCTGTACAACATATGGTATTCCCGTTCTGTATCCGAGCCTGTCATTTAAAGCAAAAACAGTTGAAATGATACCAATTGCCATGATAGCTGCGGCAAATGTCTGAAAGATATTTAACGTAGCGATT
This sequence comes from Peribacillus sp. NPDC096448, assembly GCF_044762675.1. Taxonomy (NCBI): domain Bacteria; kingdom Bacillati; phylum Bacillota; class Bacilli; order Caryophanales; family Bacillaceae; genus Peribacillus; species Peribacillus sp. NPDC096448. Next base: position 54,844 of record NZ_JBIWEU010000010.1, read on the forward strand.
CCCGCTACAATCATACTGGCTCCAAGCGTCATATTACCTAGATTAACACCGTCACCAACCCACATGAAAATATAGTCTAACGGACTTACCGTCCTACCCTCCTCGGTTTTTGGATTAAGTGATTCATCCACACCCGTATCATGTTGGATCTGCGTTTCTTGTGGAACGTAATTTTCTAAATTTGTAGACATGATACATCCAACCCCTTTTTTATGGTTTGCCGCATTTTAAAGCATTGGTTAACAGGTTAGGTCTTAGATGTTTGCCGAGGCTATAATATGATACAATCTTTCTTCTAAGTGTTCTTTTCTGTTCTTCATTCAAAGGAAATAAAATGCGAATTTGTTTTGTTAAAAGTACTATTTCCCATCGATCCTCCACCATCTTAATGTGTTTGAATCGAGGTATTGTCGCGCATTAAGCAACAACGTTCCTTAAAAATCACAAAAAAAACAGCATGACAACTACATTTAATTTGGAAAATGATTTCGATGGATTGTATCACCTCCTTAAAACCCCCATCAGTAAGCGCTTTCAGTGAATCGTATATCAATTTACATTAAAGAAATATATCTGACCAGGAAGACGAGATTTGTAATTCCTCATTAAAATGAAGATTCGACTCAATTTCCCTAAGATGAATGAGAGATAAGCGTTCTGCAAGGTCACCATCCCTTTGCTTAATAGCATTAAAAATTTGAAAATGATCTTGATAACCACATGTCCCCATTCCCCCTCTTCCATAGATTGCTATAATCACATAAGTTAGGGAAATTAAGTCTTCGAGATATTGATAAAAATACGAATTTCCTGCGATTTCAGCTATTTTCAAATGAAAATCCCCAGATATTTTTAAAGATTCATAAAAATCCCGACTATCATAAATATGTCGTTCTTCTTCAACTAGAGTCTCTAGTTCTTGTAATTGTTCCTCGTTAAAGAGTCTGCATGCTCTTCGCACTGCTTCCCCTTCTAAGATTCTCCTCATTTCAAATACTTCTTTTGCTTCTTCAATTGTTGAACAAGAGACAAAGGTACCTTTATGCTCTTTAATTTTCACCAATTTTTCATATTCCAATCTGCGCAGAACATTACGGACAGGGGTACGGCTAACGCCAAACGATTCAGCAAGATCCTTTTCTATTAATTGCATATTGGGCCGAAGCCTTTGCTGGATAATAGCTTGCTTGATTTTTTTATAGATATCTATTTCTAAACTATTCAAAACTTTATACCTCCTCTCAATGAAGAATTCAAAATTGAATGCAGTATTGTATACAATACAGGATAAAAAAAATTTGAATGGGATCATTATTTGATACTTAATTTTATACAATCTGGTTCATTTAAATTAAGTTGTTTAAAATACTTCATCTATCTGTTTTCAAATATCATTGCCAAAATTCAAAAAGTTTGTCACTTCTTTAGGTTTCTCAATAAGCAACATTGTTTCTATTAATGAGAAAAATATAACATTTAATCCCATAATTAATAAATTCTTCACATTTTTATAATATCACCCCTAATTTAGTTTTCCAACAAAAAAATATAAAATTCAGAATATTTCTGACACCTTATTAAGAAAAATCAAATATTACTATTATCACCCTATTCCTTTAAGGTAATAAAAACTTTTTTGTCTCAATGTTTGCACCTCACTACCCCATTATTAAAACCATATAGAAGAAGAGGCTGACCTTTTGTGAGGCAGCCTTTTTATTTTGAGATTAGGATATAATAAACTGAGAAAACAAGATTTTAATACGTAATGCGTTCTTTAAAACATAGGTGTATATTGCTTATTTATATCACTTTTTAACTTTTATAAATGACTTAATTGCTTTTATAGCTGCTTCATAATTCGGATGTTCCGTAATTTCCGAAACGTATTCAACATACTGTACGACATCTTTTTCATCCACAACGAATACTGCACGGCATTCTAAACGATGTTCCTTTATATATGTGCCATAAGCTGTTCCAAATGACATCTTAAAATGATCTGAAAGGGTTTGGGCTTGTTCTATTCCTGCTGCTCCACACCATCTTTTTTGTGTAAATGGAAGATCTACACTAATTGTTAACACTTCCACGTCATTTCCTAGATTGCTAGCTAATTGGTTAAATTTCCGTGTTTGTGCGTCACATACCCCTGTATCAAGAGAGGGAACACATGAAATAAGTCGGACTTTCCCTTTTGAATCTTCAAGTGTAACTTTTGAGAGATCATTTGCTAATACTTCAAAATTTGGCGCTTTATCACCAACACGAATTTCACTACCAATCAACGTAACTGGCTTACCAGCAAAGGTTACTATACTAGATCTTTCTAAAGACATATTATTTTCCTCCTATTACCTTAGCAATTCTTCTAAAAATAGTTATCTTCGACGATAAATTGTATAGCCATCTAATATGTGGTTATAGGGTTTATCTTATGTGTCTATAATAAGGCGGTACCCGTTCAAAGTTAGTATAATATTACTTCTTAAACATAATAAGAAGCGCTATCGCTACTTATTAAAAAATTTTCAATTTTTTCTTTTACTACGTTCTGAACTGCGTTTTGGACTAAAGTTAATGTTTCAGTTGGCAGTTCCGACCACTCTTTTTCTGTAACATAATTTTCTCGATTAAGAGTTTTTATCATCATCTGTTCTAAATCTGTTGCAATATTCACTTTACTAATTCCACCATTAGGAATTTGAATTGCATTTTTAATCATCTCTGAAGGAGTGCCGGAACCGCCATGTAACACTAAGGGGACCGATGTTAATGTACGAATTTCTATTAAACGTTCAATATCAATTTTTGGATTTTTAACAAGATAAACCCCATGTGAAGTTCCGACAGAAACCGCTAATGCATCAATACATGTCTCTTCAACAAACTGTTTTGCTTCTTTAGGCTCTGTAAATAGCTCTTCATCAACGTCGGTTTCAATAAAGTCGGTAGTCCCTATCTTGCCTAGTTCAGCTTCAACAGTTACGCCTCTTGAATGTGCATACTCAACAACCTTTTTTGTTATCTCAATATTTTTCTTAAATGGTTGCTCTGATGCATCAATCATAACGGATGTAAAACCAACTTCGATGGCTTCAGCAATTACATTGAAATCCTTCGTATGATCTAAATGTAACACAGCAGGGATCGTAATATTCTCCTCTCGGATCACACGATAAAACTCTCGGCTAAATTCCGCTAAATTGATGCCATATCGTTCCTGCTCCCTCTCAGAAGTTTGGACAATGACCGCAGATTTCTTTTCTTGGGCCGCTCTAAGTATAGGAGCTACCATCTTTGTAGCTCTAGGAGTAAACGAACCGACAGCAAATTGATTTTGCGTAGCTACTGCAAGTACCTTTGTTAATGAACTAACATTGTTTGGTTTTAAATTTACTTTCATTCATTCAAACTCCCTTAAAGATGATTTAACTTATTTCGTTCATTCATACTCTTTCCGTTACCCAATAAGCAACGATGTTCCTTTATAATTCTAATTTATTTTCTGAGAATTACAACACTTTCCCCCGTCTTTCTTACCCACTACTCTAAAAAAGGCGTCTGCATTTCTATGTACGAGGATTCGTTATCTGACAGCCGCTTTTATTACCATGTAAAAACATTCGCATCATTTTTACAATATTACTATTCTCAACAAAGATAAATGAACCCATTTAATTACTGATAAATTTGCAATTCATCTTAAGCTTCTACTATTGCTTCTGAATTTAATAAAATTTTCTTTTTCGGTATTATTGCCAATCGTAAGGGCAATGATTGCTGCTACAATTATTGCTGCAATCATTAATATGAAAATTGAATTGTAAGCATTAAACAAAAACCTCCTGAATGATTTCATCTCTATCATGTAAAGTTTTGCCTTTTCTAAACTAGTTACGATGTTACAGTCTAAAACACAGGACATTACCAACGGATAACTTTTATACAAGCGCTTACATTTCTTCCATTCAAAAAATAAATCATTAGATTTACATCGACATAACTTTTATTGGTGTTTTAAGCTAATTCTTTTAAATATTATTTCCCGTCAAATTTTCTATAGTTTGATTTCAATGACGCGCTTTCAATTCATCTTTCTCACTCCCTTGTAGATAGATTTGAAGAATATTAAAACTGAAGATGTTTAATCAACAACTCAAAGTTTCTTAATAAACAACATTGTTTCTTTCTATTACCAAAAATCTGTATAAAAAGAATGATTAGTTATGTCAATATATATAACAATCATTGTACTGATTTTTGATGTTTTAATGTAATAGGCAAGAAGGCATCGTTTAATGTTTCCAACCCCCGTAGACTTTATTTCCTATATGGATTCTTTAGTCCTTCCTTGCGGTTTTTGTTGCCTATTAAGAAACCGAGTTTCACCAAAATTCCAATATCAGCTTATTTATAATACTCTTTCCTGAAATGAATTTTAACATGTGCATGAATCACTTTCAAGAAAATTCTGAATTTTGTATTTTTACCCACTAAAGTTTTTACACAGCTTTTCTCTTTTACTAGTCATGTAATAGTAAGTGATATTTGATTTTATAAGAGCAGAAGAACTTATTAAACACCAGCATTTTCAAGCTACCTATTTTACAAAGAAATCATAACGGCTTTACCCTATACACGTCCTCGAACAAAAGAGGGGTTCTTTCGCAAACATGACCATGAATACGCTGAACATTTTGATTGTTACCTTTGCCTTCTGGCGAGCCATTAAAGTACTTAACAACAAATAAAGAGGGCTATCGCGAGTATAAATCGCCAAAACACATCCGTGCAACAAGCCGAGTTATCCTATTAATAAAAAATAACCTCTTAAAACACATGACAAAACCCCACCTGTTCCCATAGCAACTGGTGGGGTTTCTAACTGGCTTCTACATCTACATCAACCGGGAGGTCCATCTTGTACAATCACGTCCTTTCGTTTAAACGGCTAATTTACTGTATTCATCCAACTGATCTTTAGTTAAATTTTTGATGAAATGGTCGATGTTTATCGACTCGATTTCATACCTTTCACAAATCTTTAAATAACTTTCATAAGCTTTATCATAAATGTTCATCATCTAGGGTCCCTCCTTCTGTTATATAACAATAAATTTAGCTTATTAATAATATATAACAATCGTATTTTCCCGTCAATGTATTTTGCTGAAAATTCGGTAAGAATTTCATTCTCTTAGTATTTCCCATATTGTTCTTTGCTAACCGTCATATAAAGAAAAAGCTTCCTTAGCGACAGCGCCGATCAAAAGCTAATTCACCCGTTATTTCTCTGAAGCAAGAAATAAAATGCCTGGTTACATTAATGACCATTTGAATAGCGTAAAAAACCAACTTTCCATAATAGGAAAATTGGTTTTTCATTTCAGATGAAACCCTGAATAGATTGAAGAAATTTCCGACACTCCTGCCGATAAACTGGCTAGCCGAGACCCCACAGACACTTTTTGGCGAGGAGGCTTGGCAGACGGTCGGCGGAAAGCTAGTGCCTGGCAATAATGATTTCGGCAAACCCGATCATGATAAGGTTTGTCTATTCCTTTTAATGATTAACTAAACAGCGCTTTGTTTGTTCCCTTTTTTGAAGGGGATGGAGTCGGGAGTATTTCTTTTTGTAATATAGGGCTGTATGTATCGACACGACGGTCTCTAAAGAATTGCAGGATTTTTCTAGTTTCTTCTATTTCTTTTAAATCAATTTCTTGCACAATAATTCCTTCTTCATCATCAAGTGAAGCTAAAATATTCCCGAATGTATCGCTAATGAATGTACCTCCATAAAAATTCATGTCCTTTTCCTGGCCCACTCGATTTGTCGCAGCAACAAATACACCATTAGAAATGCCATGAGCGGAAATTGCCTTTTCCCAGGATGATCTTGTTGATATCTCGGGATGATCTGGCTCTGAACCAATAGCAGAAGGATAGAATAATATTTCTGCCCCTTGTAAGCTCAAAATTCGGGCAACTTCTGGATACCACTCGTCCCAACAAATCCCAACTCCTATTTTTCCATAAGCCGTTTCATAGACAGGATATCCAGTATTGCCTGGAACGAAATAATATTTTTCATGATACTGGGGGCCATCCGGAATATGATTTTTTCTTGTAATCCCTAAACATTCCCCATCAGCATCAAATACAGCTGCACTATTAAAATAAATCCCGGCACCTGCTCTTTCGTAAAAAGGTACAATCAAGACAATGGCTAATTCCTTTGCTAATTCACCCATTTCGGCCAATGTACCGCTATCTACATCTTCAGCTAATTCATAATTTTTCACACTCACCGTTTGTGGAAAATATTGCGAAGAAAATAATTCCTGTAAACAAACGATTTGTGCACCATTATTTACTGTTTCTTTTATTTTCTCTATCGTTTTTTGAATATTTTCCTCAATGAATTCCCCGCAATGAATTTGAATAAGACCAACTTTTACTTTTGACATTTTTTCACTACCTTCCTTTTATATTTATTATCTTATACAGTTTGGACGATCTGGTTTTCATATACTATCTTTCCATCCATAATCGTCATCTTCACTTCTGTTTCAAGAATTTCCTCTGTTGATATGCTGAATAAATTTTTATTTAATACTGCGATATCCGCTATCTTCCCTGCTTCCAATGTGCCTAATTCCTTTTCCCTGAAAGAACCGAATGCCGGTGTAGCCGTGTAATATTTCAACGCTTGTGCCAATGGTACTCCTTCCGACTCTTGCCACGCCTTCCCGGTTAAATCTTTTCTCGTGATTGCCTGGTAAATGCCCATCATGGGATTTAAGGGCACTACAGGAAAATCTGTACCAAAGGCAATTTTTGCACCAGTATCCACTAGTGTTTTGATTGGATAATAGAGAGGTTGTTGTTTTTCACTGATTCTGGCTGTGTATGCCTCACTTTCCATTAATTCGATATGTTTAGGTTGAAATGAGGCGATTACATCTAATTCCTTAAAGCGATGAACATCGTCTGGATGCAATACCTCCACATGTTCAATGACATGTCTGGCATCTCTTACTCCATTTACGTTTCTCGCTTCTTCAAATGCATCCAATGCTAAGCGGACAGCACCGTTACCAATCGCATGGAAACGAATTTGAAATTTTTCCTTATCTGCCTGTTTAACTAATTGTTTAATTGTTTCAGACGGATAAGTGGTTCCGCCTTTTGTTTCAGGACGGTCTTTGTAATGATCCAATAAAAAAGCAGTATGACTTGTCACAACACCATCTATAAATTGTTTTAATCCAGAAAAAGTGAGCTTGTCTGACTGATAATTTTTTTGTAATTCCTTGGCGGCAGCTAAATCCATTTTTAACTCCGGCGAAAAGTGAATTCTGGTTGTTAGTAATCCTTCTCTCTCAAATTCCTTAAAAATTTCAAGATCGTCTAATGGATTCGGGGCAATTTTAGCTCCGTATAAGTCATTAACGGATGTAATTCCCAACCTTTTTGTTTCATTAAGAAAACCTTGGAATAGGTTTACACGTTTTTCTTTCGGTAATTTGTATGCATGTTCTGATGCATACCCAATTGCCTGTTCAAATAGAAGGCCTGTCAGTTCCCCATTTTCATCTTTCCCAATTTCTCCATATTCCGGATCTGGGGTATCCTTCGTTAATTGAATCATTTCCATAGCTTTACTATTGATCCATGCGTAATGCACTTCTGCATTAAATAATAAAACAGGACGATCACAAATATATTTATCTAGTGTTGTTCTATGTGGCAGCACTTTGTTCTTCCAATTGGTATGGTCCCAACCAATACCAAATATCCACTCATCATTTGGTCTCGTTGCTGCAAATTCAGCTACGATTTTGGCTGCAACTTCTTCTGAATCTGCATCAAATAATTTGGCACTATCCTTCTGTAAAATGCTTCCCATCATAATGTGCATATGAAAATCATGAAATCCCGGAATAATCAGTCCCTCTTCGATGTCATACACTTTTGTTTGTTCCCCAAGGAATGACATGATATCTTCTTTAGAACCGATTTTAATAATTTTATTATCTTTAATGGCGATAGCTGCTTTTATTGGCTCATCTTGTAACCCAGTAAAAACATGTTGACCAGAAAGAATGACGTCTGCACTTACCATTTTTATCCTCCTTGATGAATATAGCTTTTATGCTTGAATTTCTTTTTCAATCGCACTATCAATAGAAAGCTCTGGCGGCCGCTTACTAAACATTTTCGTATTTGAAAGCAGCATGATGACACCAATTCCGAACCATCCCAGTCCGAGTAAGAGTGCCTTTGAATCAAGACTGGTCCATAACCAAATTGTGAAACTCGTACCAATCAGCGGCAATATTAGGTATTTTAATGTGTCAATTCCGCTTCGCTGTTTTTCTCTAATAAAATAATGGGAAATAACAGAAAGATTGACAAATGTAAATGCAACAAGCGCCCCAAAGTTAATAAAGGATGATGCTGTCACTAAATCAACAAATAAAGCAGATAAAGCAAAAATACCCACCAAGATGATGTTGTGTGTTGGAGTTTGAAATTTTGGGTGAATATGACCAAATATTTTCTTTGGAAGGACTCCATCTCTCCCCATCGCATACAAAAGCCGCGAAACACTTGCATGAGCTGATAAACCAGATGCCAGTCCCCCGGTAATGTATCCTGCTAGAAAAATAGATTGAAATAAATTACCCCCGATGTACATAGCAATTTCCAAGGAAGCGGAATCTGGATCTTTAAAAGCTTGGAAATTCGGGTAAACAAGGTGACTGATGTATGAGATGGTGACAAACAGACCTCCTCCTATTAATGCGACGAGGAAAATGGCCTTTGGTATTATTTTTTTCGGATTAATGGTCTCTTCCGAGAATGTGGTAACTGCATCAAATCCTAAAAAAGATAAACATAAAACAGAAGATCCTGCTAATACTAAAGATAGCGGTATATCGCCATTAACGAATGGAGAACTCATGAATAGTGTTCCTGAACCCATTCCGTTTAGTAGCCCTTTAATCGAGAGGAATGCAAATATGACTATTATTAAGAATTGAAAGGCAACTAATAATAGATTTATTTTTGTTGCTATTTTCACTCCAATTATATTTACAGCAGTGATTAAAATGACAAAGGCAATTAACCAGACGGAAAAAGGAACGGATGGAAAATATGCGTTTAAGTAAATGGCTATCAATAATCCATTGATCATTGGCAAGAATAAATAGTCCAATAGGATGACCCAGCCCACTAAGAATCCAAGGTGAGGATTAAGGGCCTTTTGAGTAAATGTATATGCTGAACCGGCAACAGGGTAGGCCTTGACCATTTGACCATAACTATAGGCTGTAAACAACATACCAACCAAAGCTATGATATAAGCAGCAGGTACCATCCCTTTCGTTATTTCCGCAACAACCCCATAAGTAGAAAAAACTGTTGTAGGTGCCATATAAGCCAATCCAAATAGCACTAAAGGAAAAACTGTTAACGAACGTCTTAATTTTGCATTCTCCATGTATCACTCCACCCTTATTCGTGATTAATTAACTTATATGCAAATACCATACCAAGCGGAGATTGATTATTTAACGGTTTAATTATCGGTATATTCCTAACAATTAAAATATATGGACTATTTAATGGATCACTAGTTTTATGCAATATTGCATCAATTAATTATGATTGCATAATAGTCGTTGGCTACGAAGATGTCTCACCATGTATCTGGTTCATACGGATATGGTTCGAAAAAAGCTACGTGCCGGAATGGCGTCATCGATAAATTGTATCTGGTATGACACGCAAATCCCGCGATTATTTAAGATGCGATTAATGCATATTGCACATTTTCCTTATAGCCCTAAGAAGGACGATTCGAATTATTAGATTTTAATTTCCCGAATTCCCTTTCCAATCTCCGTTGAAGGTATATTAAATGGCACCCTGCGCTCTTTCAAATAGTTATGATGTTGTCTGCTTTCATGAACAAGCGACAAGTCAATGGATGCTGATAATACTTCTTCTTCACGTCCCGCTTCAGCAATTACCCTTCCATATGGATCAACAATAACGCTCTCTCCACAAAACGCAGCTTCCTCTAGCTGTCCAACTCGATTTGCCATAGCGACAAACATTTGATTCTCTTGAGCTCTGGCTTTAATGGCAAGGCGGTGTACCGGACCATCCCAATTCCCATCTGTCAACACCAATAGCTCTGTTCCCATACCGGCAACTGCACGTGCCGTTTCTGGAAATTCTATATCGTAGCAAATGAGCAGTCCGATTTTTGTTCCTTGCCAGCTGCAGCTCCGGTAATAATTTCCGGCTTCAACGGCTGAAGATTCGCCTGCCCATAAATGGGTTTTACGGTAAGAAAGCAATAATCCTGTCGGTCCAACCAAAACAGTTGTGTTATAAAGGTTTTCTTCCTCCTTTTCGTATAAACCAACAACGATTGAGGTATTAGATTTCTTCGCTTGACGTTCTAAATGCTTAACAATTGGTCCATTTAATGGCTCGGCTAATGTACGGCAAACCTTCGGTGAAAGAAATCCCGTTATAAATGTCTCAGGAAACACAATGAGGTCATGAGAATGCCCATATTCATCAATGACATTATCCAAACGGGTGAGATTGTTCTCAACTCTCCCTTCTTCACAACTGAGTTGTGCCAAAGCGATATTGACCTTTTTCATTATAAAAGCCACCCTTTATTCGATGATTAAAAAACTCACCTAGAATAATACAATTATTGTGCCAATATTGAAAAAATAATTAAGATAGTTCCAATCTATAGCTTCTTTCAAGCCTATGTTCACCCTCACTCTTAACATTTGCTGTCATGTATGTTTACGGCAATACCTGTAAAAGATACTCGATGAAGCTCTGCGTTTAATATAGCGACCCAACAATCTTGCTAAAGCTTTCCCTAAAATATTGTTTAAATCCCCTGATGCCTACGACCATAACCCAAAATGGAAATCGGTGAAGCAGTTCCTTAAAAGATTGAGACTGTGTATTTAGTGGCTTATTCGAATCATCTCTTCCTTTCTTTTTTACCCTAGTATTCAAATTTTTATAGGAACTAAAAAAAAATTTGACATTGAACCATTTAATCCACTTGAAATACTAAAAATTCATTGGCAATTGCTCAGTTGTATTTAGTAAAGAGGTATCTGGTTTCACAAACACCCACAATATAGTTGCAATAAACACAGGGATTACTGTTACTCCTAAAGTGATATTCCAACCAAAGTTTTCTGCTAACCATCCACATAATAACGGTGATACAAATGCTCCTAAATTCCCCCATAAGTTCATCCAACCTGAAACTGATCCAGAAAAGTTTCTCCCTAAGTCTGTAGCTGCGGCCCAAGAACACACTACTGTGAATCCGAGTGAGCCCAAGCATAATGATAACCACAAAACATTCATATATGGTGATTCTGTCATAACAGCCAGGTACATTGAAATAATAAATACTAATAAGCCTGATATTGCTAAAGAGGATCTAGATATTTGTTTTGAAAATCCTTTATGCACTAAGTAGTCAGAAAGAATACCACCAGACATTACAGTTATCAGAATTGCCAACCATGGTAGACTTGCAGCAAATCCCATTTTACTTAATGAGAATCCCCTATCTTCCAATAGATAAGTAGGTAACCAAACTAAAAAGAAAGTAATAATATATAAAACAACAAAATACTGCACTCCTAACGCCCAAAATTGAGAGTTTTTCAGAAAATTACTCCAAGGAGCCCTTACTTTAGCAGTTTCAACAATTTCTCTGTTTTCAAGTATATATTCTTTTTCTTGTTCATTAACTAATTTGTGAATTTCAGGATAGTCCCTGGCTATAACGTACCATACAGCTGCAATCATTATTCCTAAAATTCCAAAAATGTAAAATACAGCTTGCCAGCCAAAGTATTGATAGATATAAACCGTAACGATAGGGGCTATAACTGGTCCAAAATATGAACCTGCCAATAAGGCACTAGAAGCTCTAGCTTTTTCATCTTTTCTAAACCAGTTTGTATTAAATACGGCGTTAGATGGAAACATTGGTCCTTCACCTATTCCAAATAAGAATCTCACTACATACAAAAGACCGTGAGATTTCACTAAACCTGTAAGACCTGTAAATACTGACCACCAAATAAGAGAAAATGCAATCATTTTCCTTGGCCCAAATTTTTCCGCCAATAGTCCAGCTGGAATTTGAACTAACGCGTAACCTAATGAGAATAATGATGCAAGCATACCAAACTGAACTTTATCCAATCCTAAATCATCCATCATAGGCTTTGCTATTATAGAAATATTTGACCTATTCATGTAAGCGATTACACCGATGATAAAGAAAAAAAGTGCAAGTCCCCATCTAACCCTTGTTGGTTTCTTTTTCAAAATCTCCCTCCTTAATTGATAATAGAATCATGATATTTAATTTTTTCTGCTTAACTTCGAGATTTCAATTTCATACTCAAAGTTTTCACCAACGATCTCCCAGTAGAAAACAATCCATCACCCACCTATTGGATTTTCTGAATCCTTTTAGTCGATTGTTCTACTTTCAGAGAGAGGAATACTGTTACTTTGACTATTTCGGACAAATAATACTGAAATAAGAGAGGCGATGCAAAGAAATACTAAAAATAATGCTAGCGGAATCCAAGAATTATTGTAAGCGCCGACTAATATAGTCGCAATTATTGGAGCAGTTCCGCCAAATAATGCAGAGCCAGTTTGATAACCGAGTGTTATTCCTGTATAGCCAACATTCGTACTAAACATTTCAGTAAACATTGTCCCAATAGTCGCCGCAATTGGAGGCCATAGAATTCCTAAGCCTACTATTGAAATAACGTATAACCAAGGAGTGGATTGTAAGGAAAACAAATAAAAGTATGGAAAGGCAAAAAGAGTTATCCCGATTGTCCCCATAAGAAAAACACGCTTACGGCCAATTTTATCAGACAACATTCCCATAAATGGCATGCAAATTGCTGTAACAATTGTTGCTGCAGTAACTACATTTAAAGCTGTAGTCCTTGAAAAACCTTGTGTTTCCGTAGCATATGATATAAAAAATGTGGAAAATAAGTAGAATGGGCCCACTTCAACACATTTTGCACCTAAAGAAATCAATACAGCTTTCCAATGATATCGCAGTGTCTCAATGAGTGGAATTTTTACGACGTTTCCTTTTTCTTTCTCTTCTTGGAATGCCGATGTTTCCTCAATACCTCTCCTTATCCAAATACCGATAACCACCAAAATCGCACTTAGTACAAATGGCACTCTCCATCCCCATGATAGAAATTGGGATTCTGGAAGTAAACTCATTAATGAAATGGAGAATGTCCCAAGTAACATCCCAAGAGGGATACCCATTGCGGGAAAGCTTCCAAAAAAGCCACGCCTTTCTTTAGGTGCAGATTCAACCGCTAGGAGTATTGCTCCTCCCCATTCTCCGCCAAGCCCGATACCTTGAACGAGACGAAAGAAAACAAGGAGGATTGGTGCCCAAAGCCCTATCATGCTATATGTTGGAAGGAGTCCAATACACACAGTAGAAACTCCCATTAATAAAAGTGAAAGCACGAGCGTATTCTTCCTGCCAAACTTGTCTCCCAAATGACTAAATACAAGCCCGCCAAGAGGTCGTATAAAAAAAGTAATGCCAAATGATGCATAAGCAAGCAATAAACTTACAAACGGATCATCATTAGGAAAATACAGTTTATTAAATACAAGTGCAGCAACGGTTCCATAAAGAAAGAAATCATAAAATTCAATAGTACTGCCAAGTAAACTCGCAAACAATATCTTTTTTGATTTCTTGTCCAGTTTCTTTTTCCCACTCAATTTAACACACCTCCGAATTAGTTATATTTCTGGATGTGGTTTCTTAGATGTTGAAGAATTATCAAGATGGCCTTCCGATAATTCTTCCACATTTTCTTTAATAGATGGTAAAAGGTGCAACATCATTAATAACGAACTACTCCCCCGATAAAGAGAGTCTGACTCTTACCTCTCGTATTGCTTTCCCATCCGTAATCATCTTGAACATGCAGTTAATGAGCTTTTAATTCAATATGTATTATGTATAATGCATTGTGTATACACAATATATTATTGAAATACAGTCAATAAAGATAAAAATCGTTCTCGTGAAAAAGCTTAAAGACAATCGCCATTTGTTCTCAAGCGTGGACATATTGATATATCAGCCTAAGCAAAGATGTTTATCGGTATATCCAAAATTCCGTGATATCTCGAGTGCTGCACACTTAACCTTTTTAACCAATGGAGGCAACAACTCCTTTTCGTAGTTCACCTCAAGACCTGCAACACTAATGCCCGCTATGATATAACCTTTATAATCAAAAATAGGAGCGGCTACCGCAGATATATAATTTTCAAGTTCCGAGTGACTGACCGTAAATCCCGTTTTTCGAGACTCTTCTAGAAGAATACGAAGTCTCTCTTTAACAGTAATCGTTCCAGATGCAATCGGCTTCAGTTCGGTTTGTTCTAAGTATTGTTCCTGTTCATACTTCACCTGAAAAGCGAGAATAACACGTGAACACGCTCCGGCATATAGCGGCATTCTCCGGCCAATTGCCGCATTAAGCCTTACACACTGTTTTGTATCCAGTTTTTCGATGCAGATTGCCTCATTGCCATCTTGTACGATGAGATTAACAGCTTCCCCGACCTCATCATGAAGTTTATGCATGACCGGCAAAGCGACCTTCCGAATATCGAGGCGTTCGGCTACTAAATGGCCAAACCGAAGAAATAACAGCCCAAGTGAATACTTTCCATTTCTATCTTTATCGAGAAGACCCATCTCTTCAAGTGACATTACCATTCGAAAAACAGATGTTTTAGGTATCCCTGAAAAATGCACGATTTCATTAAAACTTAGCTTTGAATGCGTTAAGAAAAGAGTAAGGATATCCATTGATCTGACGACTGTCTTATTTTTGCTTTGCATGAGTTTCCCCTCCTTAACCACAACAAAAGCGCTTTTTAGAAAGCTCACACAATTTTAACCATCAAACTTAAACAATAATCCTGCCATAAGTTTAGCTGAGTATTTTACCGTATTTCCCTTCATAGAAGGCTAGTGGTGCCCCTTCGCTAATGACGAGTTCAGTTACTTC
Source organism: Peribacillus sp. NPDC096448 (assembly GCF_044762675.1). Classification (NCBI taxonomy): domain Bacteria; kingdom Bacillati; phylum Bacillota; class Bacilli; order Caryophanales; family Bacillaceae; genus Peribacillus; species Peribacillus sp. NPDC096448. The sequence goes on from NZ_JBIWEU010000010.1 coordinate 70,023, forward strand.
TCCAATAAAGAGTGTATGGTCCCCAGCTATTTGTTTACTATGGACCTTACATACGATGTTTGCTAAAGCATTTTTTATTACTGGAAGTTCATTTATCCAGCCAAATTCAATCTGGCGATTATCTTTAATCTGCCCCGCAAAATGCATGGATAACTCTTTTTGGGCATCTGACAATATATTTACAGCAAATTTTCCAGATTCATTAATTTTATCTAGCATTCTGGCATTTTCGCCTATGGATATTAAGACCAACCTTGGGTTAAGGGAAACTGACATAAATGCATTCGCCGTCATACCGTGTGCTTCATCTTCTAAAAGTGTCGTGATCACTGTTACTCCTGTAGCAAATTTCCCCATCGCATTTCTAAAATTTCTATCATCCATCATTTTATAACCTCCTTAAAATTTGTACTGCACTGAGACTTTGACTCAAAAGGTATCTGTTTTAAAAATTTAACCGTCACTTCTTCCACAACACCTCCCTTCAGCATTTCTATAACTTGACCGCTTATTTCATCATTTTTCCTGCTGGACCCATTTCTTATAAATAACCCATGACAAGTTTTGTTCCAGGTTTTGATTTCTACACGATATACACCTGGTGCTGGCAGGATATACTTATTTTCGGTATGGAACTCCATATTTTTCTTTTTCTCGTGTTTATGTCTATTTGAACTATAAACGATCCCTTTAATTTCAAAATGATGTCCCATATAGTAAGGAACAAGGTGGACATCTCCGTCCCTTACTATTTTCCTGATTATGGTTGAACTTATTTTTTCGCCATTATGTACTTGTTTTGAAATGACGGTTACATCAAAAGGGTTGTTTTTGCTCATTTTTTGCAAATAATCAGCAGTCCCCTGAGCTTTATTACCAAAGGTAAAGTCAAATCCCACAACTAAGTGTTTAGCTTGAAGACCTAAAACATATTGTTTAATAAAATCAGATGGCAAAAGGGAAGCAAATGATAAATTAAACTTTATGACAAAAAGTTTATCCACTCCAATGGCAGCCATTCTTTCAATCTTTAAAGCCAGGGGAGTTATATATCTCCAGTCTTTCTCCAATTTGATTACTTCATTTGGATGTGGATCGAAGGTCATCGCCGAGAATTTAAGATTGTTCTTTTCAGCTATTTTCTTGGTTTGCATTAACAGAGATTGATGACCTAAATGAACACCGTCAAAAAAACCTAATGCCATTACGTGAGGCTCCCTTGGATATAGGGATCCCTTTAGTGGATGTGTTAAATGGTAAACTTCCAACTTGCTTCACCTTCTCCGTCATCAAGATAATGACTTTTAAAATGTTTAGTGTAATGCCAAAAACCTGTATCCATTTGGTACTAAGGAGCATGTTTCGTGCCCAGTCGATAATCAACCATTAATGAGGTACATTTTAAGTCAACTTGAACTATGAATATGCACTGCACTCCATTTCTTAAAGATTCCAGGTACAACTGGTAAGCACTTATTTCGGGCAAGGAAAACAAATTCTTATCCTTCAACTCATCTAGACAATTACATCCCTTAACCTTTTCCGTGTAATGAACTCTGTATACACAATTAATTACACAGAAAATTCAGATACTCACTTCCTGAAATCATCCAATCCCATCAATTTGAGCATTCAGCACTTAGTCCCTGTGGAAGAATATATCAGAGATAAAAGGCTCCTCGTTGTTTGATGTCACGAGAAGCCATTTGATGGATTGCCATATTCCTATAGGAAAGCAGGATCTTATTTTTTCAAACATGCCTGTTTATTGTTCCTTGGAGTAGTAACGGACCTCGAAAATCTTACAGCCATCTGGTGATTTCCACGGTCCATGCTCCATCCCAGGAGGACGGCAAGCTACCATTCCTGCTGTAAATTCCTCATTTAGACGTAAATCGATTAAAGATCCTTCGATAATATATAATTCTTCCCAAAAATCATGGACTTGCACGCCATTAGGAGAGGTATCTGTCCCGGGACCGTTATGAAGAATTCTTGTAGCAACTCCTGTAGTAGGGTCAGAAGCAATGATTCTTTCAGAAAGGCTCTTAACCTTACTAAAAGGCTGCGCTTCAAAAGTGGTATGATCGACAAATTCATGTTCTTCTTTTTTCTGATCTGCATAATAGCGAACTTCAAAAATCCTGCAACCATTAGGTGATTTCCATGGTCCATGCTCCATCCCAGGAGGACGGCAAGCAACCATTCCTGCTGTAAATTCCTCATTTAGACGTAAATCAATTAAGGATCCTTCAATAATATATAATTCTTCCCAAAAATCATGCACTTGCACGCCATCTGGGGATGTATCAGTACCTGCCTCCAGTTCAAGAATGCGAGTTGCTACATTAGTATCCGGAATCTGCGCAATAATTCGTTGGGATGCACCTTCAACAGTTTTTGAAGGAACAGCCTCAAAGGTTTTATACTCAATAAATTCAATTTCTGGTTTTCTATCAATTTTAATTTTTGGTTTTCTATCAATTTTAATTTTTGGTTTTTCCATGTCAAACTACCTCCGCATCCGTTAAAATATGAACCTGATAATTCAATTGAATTTTGTTATCTGTTAAACGATCATATAATTCTGCTGAAAATGCTTCCCCATAAATAAATTCACCATTTTTAATCGGTAATGTTCCGCAAAACACAATCATATCCTCACTATCATAGCCGCGTTCCTCGATAATTTTGAGCAATTCTTCTGGATGCAGGAATTCTCCTAGTTTGCCTGTTTGGTACTCTTTTTTCACCCCGTCAACAATCATCCAGCTTCTCATTTCAATGTCATCCCATCGATCTTTTACGTCATCCAAGGACCAAAATTGTGTTGAAATAGGCTTGCTGCATACTTGTTTGGATTTCTGAATAGACACTTTTTCAAGCCCGCGGTCCGTGTGGTCACTGCCTAGTCCTAAATACCATTTCCCTTCAATTTTCATGATGACAACTTCCGCTTCCCCACTGCTGCTTTCTTGAATAACTGAAATTGACTTATTTGTCGTAATAAGATTTGTTGAAAGATCATAAATCATCGGGACTTGTGGAGGCGCTGGAACACCGATCTCCTTCAATTCATCAATATGTTTTTTTACAGATTCCTGGTCTTTTCCCGTATAGCCGGCAATAAGCAATCGTTTTGGGTCTGCGACAATATTTCTTCCACGAACATTAATGTTTATCAACTGAATTCCTCCTGTCTATCTAAGACTCGATGCTTCAAATTAGGGAATACATCGCGAATTTTAGTAACCTGAGATGGATCAATCTCAGTTTTAATAATCGTTTCTTCATCTCCTCCAGCAGCCACAACAATCCCCCATGGATCAACCACTTGACTATGGCCAGCTAAAAGGACGTCATTAGTATTTCCAACACAATTACTCGAAATCAAGAAACACTGGTTTTCCAATGCTCGAACTGAATTGAATAATTTCCAATGCTCAAGCCTTCTATGCGGCCAAGCAGATGTAACAAGAAGTAACTCTGCTCCTAAATCCACTTCTGCACGGTACAATTCAGGGAATCGCAAATCATAACAAGTTGATAAGCCAACTTTCCCGAATTCTGTATCTACTACAGTTGTTTCATTTCCTCTCGTCAATATTTGACCTTCTTTTGAACCATAACGAAATAAATGCATTTTTCGGTAGGTTCCTATAAGTGTCCCATCAGGAGCAAATAGAACACTTGTGTTATAGTATTTTCCATTATTTTTTTCTATAAAACTACCTGCAAAAATATATGAATGAACTTCTTTGGCCTTTGAGGAGAAACGTTGTACAAAATCCCCATTCAATTCTTCCGATTCGTCAATATAACGATCAAAAGAAAAGTACCCCGTTGCCCACGTTTCTGGCAAAACTATTAAATCTTGTCCTTTTAATCCATCAATCATTGACTCCACACGATCTATTCGAGCAGATTTAGATTCACTATCTTTAATCTCCAATTGTATTGAAGCAATTTTCATTTCTGCAACATCCTTTTCTTTATATTTCTTATATGAGTTCTTTCACCTGAGTGGGAAGAGAATAGCTTTCTAAAAATTTATCCACCATTTGAACCGGCTCATCATATCCGTAATTTCTAAATGAAAAGCCTTTCGTGACGAAAGGTGCACCATTATAGAACAATTCATACTGTTGATGTCTACCACCGAATTCTGAACCAATGATATCCCATACTAACTTAAATAGTTTAATTTTCTCCTCAGCCCCAACTCCCGTAGAACGTATATATTGATACATATCATCTTTCGTTTCAGGATTGATGAGCTCTTTATACGAGGATGGTAATTGTAAAACACCTCCACCGCATAACTCCCTTAAAATTTTAATAGTGGAAGAATAAATAGTTTCCTGTTGCCCCACTACACCATAAAGAAAACGTGGATTCGGTCGGGCCACACCATTTTTGTCGATGATACAATTATATTCCGAAGCTAAAAGATTACCTTCTACAGAAGCCGCAATCGAAGCGAGTTCCCCTAACTTCTCTTGGACTGAAGGGATTTTATCGATTCCATTCATAGCAGAAACTTTTCGGGCAGCACCAATCAAAAATTTCAATTTATTGCTAAATCTTATTTGTGCTTGATTATTGCCTAATACGTGAGCTGGTGTTTCATGGAACTGGGCTCTCACGATGTCAATGTTCTTGTAAACAAAGATATCTTGCCAAGGAATAAATACATCGTCAAAAACAACTAATGAATCACTTTCATCAAAACGAGAGGACAATGGGTAATCAAATGTGCTTGGTGATCTTTCAGCATAACCAGGCCTTGCATAAAATTTTAATCCTTTTGCATGAATCGGCAGTACAAAAGACAAAGCATAATCTTCATCACCTGGTCTGAGCGGCGTAAGGCAACTTACGAATAAGTAATCTGAGACGGCTGATGCAGTACCGAGCATCTGGGAACCTCGAACAATAATTCCATCCTCCCTTTCTTCGTACACTCCAACCGGGAGAAATTTATCTTCCTGCTCATGAGCTGCTTTACTTCGATCAATTTGTGGCGGAATAATAACGTATGTAACATATAGATCACCATCTCGCACATGTTTATAAAAATTCAAAACATTATTTCTATAACCTTCTCCTCCACGATCGAACACATCAGGTGAACTGGCAAAAGCAGCCAAAAAGCTGGCGACATGATCAGGGCTTCTACCGACAAATCCACAAGTTGCTTCAGACCATTTAGATATCGCCAATCTTCTCTCTTTAAGTTCTTCCCGACTCCTTGGAATCATATAAATTTTATTTGCTATTGTACCGTCCTCAGTTTTGTATGTCATATTCTGAGATTCATCCGATGCTAAATCGTATAAGCCTGCAATGGTATGTGTAATTCCTGTAAAAGCTGGGTGGGTCGTCACATCCTGTACTCGTTCCCCATTTATGTAGATTGCCCTATCATCTTTCAATGTTTGTAAATATTCTTTACCTGTCCTGACCATACCTGATTCCTCCTATATGTTTGAATAAGTACATGTTTTAAAAACAAGAAACAATTTAAAAGCTTAACGGCGAACCTTAATTGTACTTTGTGTTATGTATTATGTATTGTGTATACATTAGAGGTTTCGCCGTTTCCTATCTGTAATTAAAGTAGATAATGACATTACATATCGAATTTCATGTTTATTCCTTAAACCTACGCTTTCACCTATGAACATTAACAACGGGCTGATGGGTAAACGCTTTCATTTCCAATGAACAATACACTGATCTCTCATAAGTTTCAACAATAGGAATTACAATTTATAGCAAAAACTCAGGTAAAGGCATTCGAAAGAATTTCCCCAAGGCTTTTGCTATAAACGTTACAAAAGACTTGGTTTGACCTTGCAGTATATCTTCTATTTCTTAGGGTGAAGTTGATTTTAACCCTTTATTTTTTGTCCCAGAGATGTAGTAAACCACCTTTTAATAGGGGCAATCCCCCCCTTCAAGCATTTGATAGAAAATCAGGAATTATCTACGATAATTAATGTTTCTTTTGTTTTTTCTAAATGGTTTAAAATCGCCTGTGAAGCTAGTTCGGGATTTTTTTCTTCTAAAGCCTGGATAATCTGACTATGCTCCAGCAAAACTTTCTTCATTCTCCCATGTTTACTGACTGCTTTTAAACCCATTAGCTGAGTAAGGTTATGCAGATTGTTCAAAACTTGCTCTATTATGGTGAAGTTTGCCAGTCTTGTCAGCGAGAGATGAAACTCATGGTCTAGCCTTATAAAACTAATTGCATCATCATTTTGCAACGCTTCTTCTTGTTGCTTCAGAATTAATTTAAGTAACCTCAGTTGTTCAGGTGATGTAATTTCTTCTGTTAGCTTTTTCACCGATTCAACTTCAATAGCACTTCTTAATAAAAAGATTTCATCCTGTTCCTCTGGTGTAATCTTTCTTACCGTTAATCCCTTCCTTGGAATGGAAACAAGTAATCCTTCTTTCACCAAATCTTGAATAGCTGCCCTTACCGGCGTTCTTGAAGTATTTAACCTTTCCGCTAATTGAACTTCTGTAAATATTTCATCACCGGTAATACCACCAAATAAAATTGCTTGTTTAATTTGCTTATAAACTTTATCTTGCGTCGTTCTTTCCTTTTCGATTGGTTTTAAATGGATTCCTGCCATGTTAATCCGTCCTTTTTGATGAGTCTTTTCAATTGAATAATTTGAATCTATATGATTGGATAAAATTTCATGTGTGTTATGTATACATAATACACAACATCCAAAACATAAGTCAATAATATTTTTTATATTTTTCTGAATTTTATAAACCAACCAAAACCTTTGTAATTTTCTAAAACGTAAAGTCGTTTATAAATCATCCTTATGGAAGTCAAAAACATGTAACAAAAGGATAAAAAATTCAAATAAAAAAGCCCCCAGATAATGGGGGATGATTACCAGATGAACTCTTATACTCCAGGCATATGCCCTTTATGCAAAATACGGAGAGGACGACAACAACATCATTCACGCACACTCGATTCTTGGATGCCACTTTCCATAAAAGCCGTTGGTAATGCATCTGTTAACTCAATATATTTATTTATACAAAATATCATCTTTTAATGAAGCAACTTTAGTTAAAGCTGTATCTATGTCAGCTTCATTCACTCCAAAGTGAGCAAGTGCATCATTAAGATGTTTTACAATGGCATTAAAATGGGCAGGTTGCAGATTCAATCCTTGGTGAGCTTTTGCCATGGATTGTCCAGAATATTGTTTTGGACCGCCTAATGCAAAACTAATGAATTTTGTCTGATGACTTCGTTGCTTTTCCATATCCGTTTTTTCAAAAAAATGATTAACTGTCTCATCTTTAAGAACCAATTCGGAGTAAAAGTAGTCCACAACTTTTGCTATTGCTTCTTCTCCGCCGACTTTTTCATAAAGTGTTTGTTCCATATCCACACTCCTATTTTGTAATTAATAGAAGTATTCTCTGTAGAAAATTTGATTTTATTCCTTATCTTTCAATAATATCCCCACTGCTCTAGCACCTTTGCAACTATCCTGTCCCCTTAAACTCCATAAGTGTGCTGCCAAAGCAACTCCGAAAGTGAATTAAAGGACGGTTAGTTCAATTGTTATCCTTTTATCCCCCCATTATTTCAACTTGTTGCCACTAAGATGCTGAAAATGCATAATTGATATAGGTAATTTCATTTATTACATTCACTGTTCACGGTGTTATTTTCATTTTTAAATTGTAATGTGACAAAATTGTAATCTTACTTCCTGTTACATCTATGGTGGGGAAAGGGATGAATTTTATAGTATGTAACATGAGGAGGAGATTTACGTTGAAAAAAGTATTACAAACTAAAAACTTATCTAAATCCTATGGAACGGCACAGGTTTTAAAAAATATTGACCTGACCATAAATTCGGGTGAATTTACAGCTATTATGGGGCCTTCCGGTTCAGGAAAAACAACACTGATGAATGTGTTATCGACAATTGATAAATTTTCTGGCGGGGAAGTCTGGCTTGAAGAACAGGCCCTGTTGGATTTAAACAAAAAAGCGTTGCGCACATTTCGCCAAGAACGAATGGGGTTCATCTTTCAAGATTACAACTTGCTTGATACTTTAACGATTAAAGAGAACATTCTTCTGCCACTTTCACTAAGGAAATTTTCTTCGGATGAGATGGAAAGACGGCTGAGACCAGTCATTCAGGCATTGAATATTGAAGAAATTCAGGATAAATACCCTACAGAAGTTTCAGGTGGTCAGAAACAACGGGCCTCATCTGCGCGCGCCATTATTACAAACCCTGCGATTGTCTTTGCGGATGAACCTACAGGCGCCCTTGATTCGAGATCAGCAACACAATTGTTGGAACAGTTAGCAAGCTTAAATGAAACGTTTCAAACGACGATTCTTATGATTACACACGATTCCTATGCAGCAAGCTTCTGTAAACGAGTTATCTTCTTGCGTGATGGGGGAATCGTTAACGAGCTTTATAAAGGTGACCAAAGTCAAAGTGACTTCTTTGATCGGATCCTTCAAATCCAGAGTGCAATGGGAGGGAATCAAAGGTGAACTTACTGAATATGACGTTCCGGAACGTTCAGCGCAATTTCCGTGTTTATACGATTTATCTGTTTGCCATGATTACAGGTGTGATGGTCCATTTCACCTTCTCATCACTGATGTATAACCAGGATATATTGGATGTACTCAATAATAAAGAGAGTTTTCAAACGGGGGTGTCGATTGCCTCGGTGGTCATCTTCCTCTTTATCATTTTCTTTATTCTTTATGCAAACTCTTTCTTTATGAAGCAAAGAAAAAAGGAATTTGGACTCTATTTGCTTCTAGGTATGAAAGAAAGCCAGATTACACGAATGGTTTTCGTTGAAAATTTGCTTATTGGATCATTCTCGCTTGTAATTGGAATACTCCTTGGCGGTCTGCTGTCCAAGTTTTTCGGTATGGCATTAATGAACTTAATGCAATACGACAATGTCATTACGCTGAATTTCCCTTATCAAGCGATCGGATCGACAATCATCCTGTTTCTTTTGTTAGCGATCATTGCAAGTATCCAAAGTTTCTTCATGATCAGTCGCGTACAACTCGTTGAGTTGTTTCATGCCAAAGAAAAAATGGAAAAACCGATACCTTCTTCGTTCATTATGGCAGCTTTATCGTTAGTATTATTAGCAACGGAATTCTTTCTGATAAGCCGGGGCAAAGAATCAAGCATATGGCAAGAACACTTAACTTTTGCCATGATTGCTGTTACAGTCGGCATGATTGGTGGAACGTATTTGTTCTTCCGTCAGTTCTCCGGCTGGCTGCTGCAAAAGATCCGCCAGAAGCATAATTTCCATGAAGGCAATCGGGTATTGTGGATCTCTTCATTACGCTTCCAAATACGGTCTAATACGTTAAACCTTACCTTCATCTCTTTGTTCAGTGCGACCATCATTTTCTTGATTGGATTCGTTTCGATCAATTACGCTGTCCAGTTTGAAGCTGTCGGCAGGAATTTACCGAATGATATTGCATTCCAGTCATTGGATAAGGAAACTAACGAGAAAATTGATGCTAAGATAAAAAATTCCGACCACTCAATCGAGTATCACAAAACTTTGGAAGCCTTGGTAGGAAAGCCAAATACAAACATGGACCTTGCTTTTGAAAACCCTGAGTATTTTTCAAAGGACGTTTTTCTTTTTCCAGAAAAAGCATATAACGAAATCATCTCATTGCGTGGAAATCAGGAGGAAATCCATTTAGAAGATATGGAAGCTGTAACTCTGTCACAAGGAACAGATTCCCCAAAATCCTTCCCCTCCGATCAGCTGCCACGTTTTAAAGTGAATGTAAATGAAGATATCACTCTAAAACTAATAGAGAAGAAAGATTACGCATTATTAGGCTGGGCCAGCGACCCTGTTCGATCTATGATATTGAAGCCCGCAGTCCTGATTATTTCAGATGAGACTTATCAAAACTTAAAAAGCAAAGCCAAAAGGGTCCCTTTTGAAATTTATGAAATCGAAAATGAGAAGCAGGCTGAATCCTTATCAACTGATATACATGCCATTGTTACGAAGAAGCCCGACACTTACTATTCTTCATTTGCTGATGTGTATTCAAAGCAAATAGAAGGTTCATCTTTAATGTTATTTGCAGCTGCTTTCCTGGCTGTCATTGCCCTGTTTGCATTGGCCAGCGTCATTTACTTTAAACAATTGCGGGAAGCGACGGAAGAACAAAGACAATATTCCATTCTGCGAAAGATAGGTACCGCAGACCGTGAATTGAAAAGCGTGATTCGTAAACAACTACTCTTTGTTTTCTTCCCTCCGCTAGTTTTAGGCATTTTACACAGCTGGCTCATTTTAAAATACTATATCCTGGATTCTGTACAAGATTTTCCGCAGCTCACCTCTATGCTCTGGTTCATCTTTGCTATTTACTTTGTGATCTATGTATTGTTTTATCTGTCTTCTGCGAATCTATACTACAAAATCGTAAATCAGAAGTATTAATTAAAAAACGCAATGGCCTTCATCAAGGTCTCATTGCGTTTTTTTGCATATTGAAATAGGGATCGACATTTTTGGGAAAGTGCATGACAAACTCGGTATACAAACCCGTTTCAGAGGTACAAGTGATATAGTGACCAAGCTTATTCGATAACTGCTGCGCTAAATATAACCCCATCCCTGTGGATTTTGTGTAGGTACGCCCGTTGGATCCTGTAAAACCCCTATTGAATATCCGTGGTAAATCAGTCTTTTCTATACCAATTCCATTATCTCTAATAATCAGCTGCTTTTCTTTTAAATCAGAACCTGTCTCAATCTTAATTTCCCCTTCTTCTTGCGTATATTTCAAGCAATTTGAAATTAATTGATTCAGGATAAATTGCAGCCACTTGGGGTCACTTTGGATGGTGGTTGGTTCAATCTGTAACCGAAGGCGGATTTTCTTGGAAATAAATGTTTTGGAATGCGTTTTTATAACCTCTTTCACCAATTGTTCCAAATCACAATTCTTGATGTCATAATCTTGATTGAAGTTATCCAACTTTGCATAATAAAGTGCCTGATCTACATAATGCTCTATCCTTGATACCTCATCATGAAAACTCTTGACGTCGATTTCTGTCTGCTGCATCAATCGCAGCACTGAGATGGGTGTTTTAATTTCATGAAACCACGATACAATAAAATCATAATACTCGTTTTGCTTCTCATGAATCTCATTGAGAGACCTAATATGTTCCCTTTCCTTCTCTTCAAACAAATACTGTAAAGAGGCTGCCTCCAAAGAAAGGTTATCGTGATCTTCGTCACCCCTTGCCCGGATTGCGCGTAAACTTTGCTGATACCGATACAAAAAGAAAATAATCAATACGAAAAGGGTTAATACCCCTGCATATAGAAAAGTGTTCCAGCTCCATGTCATATTGGGGTCCGTGTAAAACACGGCAGAAACCATGCAAAAGATAAAAACGAATAAAACTATATAAGGCTTCTCGTATTTTAAAAATTTTATGAACCTCATTCGATCAGATACCCCATTCCTTTACGTGTCACAATAAAGTCTTCTAATCCAATTCCCGAGATCTTACGCCTTAATCGATTTACATTAACAGTCAGTGTATTATCGTCGACAAACTGTTCATCATTCCAAAGAGCTTGCATCAAGTCCTCTCTGGATACAATTTTCCCTATTCTGCGCATCATCAACTGCAAAATGATGAACTCATTACGTGAAAGTTCAATGGACTGTTCCTCAAATTGGATAGTTGAGTTTGTTACATGCAAAGACAAGTCCCGATGCGTTAATTTTAGGTTATGTCCATTTTGATATGTATAATTCCTGCGTAGCAATGCACTGATTTTTGCTACAAGAACATCTAAATCAAATGGCTTCTGGATAAAATCATCCCCTCCCATATTAATGGCCATGATGATGTCCATGTTTTGATTTCTAGAGGAAAGGAACAGTATGGGCACACTTGAGATTGCACGGATCTGCTGACACCAATAAAAGCCATCAAAGGTTGGCAAGTTTATATCCAACAGTACCAAATCAGGCTGGGATTTCTCAAAATCATCTAAAATGTGGTCAAATTCCATAATCCCCACAACGTCATATTTCCATTTTGTTAGCGTATCAGCCACAATTTTTCTAATTTTTTCATCATCTTCAACTATCATAATTTTAAACATAACTATCTCCTATTCAGGTTTACATGTTCTTTAATATCATTATGCTAATTATTCCAAACTCCTGTCATTTGTACAATACATCACTCCAGAATATGACCCAATTAAAGAAACTTTAGTGAAGGAATGCGATAGTGACACCCTGCCCCCCCTTTTTAGAGATTGTACAATTTGAAGGTTGCCTCCAGGCACTCGCCGCCTTCCGTTCCGAACAACTTTCTTTTAACTTTAAGATAGAGCCCTTTTGTCTACAAACTGAGCGAAGAGAATAGTGTTAGTCGACAATATTTTTTCAGCAATTAATAACCACTAATGGGTAATGACTTCTCCTATTCTTCGAGTTTGCACTCAAACAGAAGGATACCAAAAAAAACTGAAGACATTAATTTTATGATAAAAAAGTTACCAGCCTGGCCAAAAAATAAGTATAAGAATGTAATAGATTGGATAAACTAATAAAAAAGGAGTGGGAGATTATGGAGACTAAACTTAAAGAAGGAACGAAAGAAATGTGGAGCGAAATTAATGAATGTATAACTCGGAAAATCAATGAAAAACATGATTTATCATTTCAAAAGAAGAGCAATGATAATTATATGAATCTATATATTCAAACAGCCGTATTACACACGTTATTTGAACTATCAGATGAGTTCAGGAAAATCGAAAGAAAATATAACGGATTGTGATGCTTAAATTCAACTTAACGGTGGATTAGGATTAAACTCTTTAAGGGAGCCTATTAATCCTAATCCACCTTTTCTTTCCAGCTTATTACTTACATCATTACCGCTACTGACAATTTGGCCAGCATTATTACTGTACCATTTGTTTCCCTTCCCTATAAATCCCTCTTTTTATTCCAACTAGAATCCATTAACCCAATAGAAACCCCACCAGTTTTTAAGGCAGGGGTTTTTCCTGTGTTTTAAGTTTTAGTATAATACGAATGATCTTAATGGTACGCTAGGTTTAATACGATATTTTGTTGTTTTATTAATCTAAAGTCCTGTATATTTAAATGAGTATGTTTTTTAAATTACTGATGTTTGAAACGAATGATCAGTAGCAGCCCGGAATAGCTTTTTAATTAGCTAAAATCATTGAAAATAAATATTTTTTGAAAGTGAGCTGAAAGCTGATGTTGTGGTCACCACTATTCGAAAATGATGTACCTGCAGTTTTTCTTCCTTAACGGCAGAAAAATTGCATCTCCGTTAAGGACTGGAAATGTTTGGTTAAAACGGAGGGTACAAAATGAAAAACACTATAATAGGTTCTTTATATCTATCACTCGCTGCCAGCATTTGGGGCGGGATGTATGTTGTGGTAAAAGTTGTGGTAGACGTTGTTCCGCCGCTTGAATTAGTATTATTACGATATATAATTGCGATTTTAGCATTGCTGACAATTGGTTTTATAACAAAACAATCTTGGCGGATTGAAAAACGAGACTGGCTTTTGGTTTTCATTATAGGACTTGTTGGAAACACCATTTCCATCGTAACCCAGGAAGTCGGTACGCTGCTATCCACTGCACAAATGGGAGCCATCATCACTTCAACAACACCTGCATTCATGGTGATATTCGCACGTATCGTTTTAAAAGAAAAGATCACTTTTAAAAAATCAATTTCTGTTATTTTAGCGACAATCGGTGTCGGTATCATTGTCGGAAATGCCCATATTGGCTCATCTCACCAACTTGGGGGCGTATCACTGCTTATTGCTGCGTTAACTTGGGCACTTATGTCTGTTCTAGTTAAACGTGTACCTGGGCAATATTCACAAATTGTTATAACGACCTATGCAGTGCTTGTGGCCATTGTCTTTTTAACACCTGTTACGATTAGTCGATTGGATGAGCTTGATTTTCAAGCAATCACGCATCCATCCATATGGGGCGGCCTTCTATACTTAGGCGTTATTTCCACAGCATGTGCCTTTTTACTGTGGAATCGCGGACTGCAAATGCTTACCGCTTCAAGTGGCGGACTATTTTTCTTTTTACAGCCTATAGTCGGTACTTTTTTAGGTTGGTTAATACTAGGTGAACAAATCGGCTTGTCGTTCTGGATCGGTACAATCTTAATTTTTATCGGTGTGTTATTAGTCATTCGGGAAGAATGACCCACATTAAAAATGTTTATTAGAGTTATATAATAAAAAGTACCCTATAGAGCAGTCACTCAGAAAAAGGCTGCCTATAGGGTACTTTTTTGGGTTTGAAAAAGGGGATTGTAGAAAAGTTGTTTTTGTATATAATTTCTCCTCTTATTCCCCTTCAATAAGGCGGGGTCCAAGAACCCACCGCACTAATGGTAATAGCATTATTGCTTGTTTGTCTTATGTAATTCAATTTTCATCCCTTAAGACAAAAAGATATTTTCTTTTGTTTTTTTCAACCTATTTTTATTGAAAATCCCTAAATATACATTCATTACGTAATTATTATCATTGTTTGATGTACATTTCGAAATATTTTTTGTTATCATTAATTCATAATCTTGGAAATGAATGCTGAATTTTATAACAAAGGAGGAATCGTTTTTGAAAAATCCATATACGGAATTGACGATTGGAATGATGAGAACGGGGATATTAGGATTCGGCGGCGGGCCATCTGTCATTCCGCTCATCCGCCACGAAGCAGTTTCCCGTTATCACTGGCTTGACGATGATGAATTCGGGGACACTTTGGCGATTGCCAATACACTCCCAGGACCGATTGCCACGAAGATGGCAGCATATCTTGGTTATAAATTAAAAGGCTGGCCAGGAGCCATCGTAAGTGTGGCCGCTCACGTGTTACCTTCATGCATTGCGATGGTTTTCTTGATTGCGTTCATTAATGTTTTAAGTAATTCGGCGATGATCAGTAATATGATCGCTGCTGTAATGCCGGTTGTCGCTGTCATGCTTGGTCAAATGGCTTATGAGTTTGGCGAAAAGGCGGTAAAAGGGTTGGGAAGGGTGCTCGGAATCACCTTTTTTGCGATTTCCTTTTTGCTTCTGCAGGTCATTTCCCTGCATCCGGGTATTGTCATTATGATATTTCTTTTATATGGGGCGTTTCATTATAAATTAAAGGATAGATTGAAAAATAAAAAGACTGATAGGAAGGAGGAATCCGCTTAATGGGTATTTTTATCCCAATAGGAGTTGCTGTTTTTCTAGCGTTTTTCATTGCCAATATTCTTGGTTACGGCGGAGGCCCAGCCTCGATTCCGCTTATGTATGATCAAATCGTCACCCGTTATGACTGGCTTGATAATACCGAGTTCTCACAAATGCTTGCGTTAGGAAATTCACTCCCAGGACCCATCGCCACGAAAATAGCCGCATATGTCGGATATGATGTATATGGCTGGCCAGGATTCCTGGCTGCATTGGCAGGCACGATCATCCCTTCAGCCGTGGCTTTGATATATTTATTAAAAATCCTGCGAAAATACAAGCAATCGCCTATCGTAAAAGGCATGTCACTGCTTGTACAGCCCGTGATCGCGATCATGATGTTATTGCTCACCTGGAATATGGCCGCGGATGCGGTCGGGTCCATTGGCTACATCCATTCAATCGTCATCGCTGGATTGGCCTTCTTGGCTTTAGGTAAATTCAAGATCCACCCGGCATTCGTAATCATTTTTGCCTTTGCATACGGCGGCTTTATCATCCCGCTCACATCATAATAAAAAATCCTCCCTCCTATATAGGGGGGTTTTTCATTAAAGCTTCATGCCCATCCGGCTTTTATAACGTTTAATGAGAATTTGGCAATCAACGCTGACAACACCGACGACCGCATACAGTTTCTCATTAAGAAAGCATTCCATCTCTTGATTATCAGTAAAGATTCCGTGCATATGCAGTTTACTCGGACCGGTCATATGATATAAACTCGTAACAGCCGGTTCACTTTCTAATTGCTGCGCGACCGATTCCAGATATTTTGGCTCAACCTCAACGTTAAAGAATGCCGAAACATGGATGCCGACCTTAGCTGGATTTATGACTGCAGTGAACCTCTCGATCACACCGTTTTCAACAAGATGATTAATTCTCATCTGAACCGCAACTCTGGACAGCTCCACTTTCTTCGCTAAGTCGGTATACGAAATTCGTGCATCTTCATGTAAAACCGATATGATTTTCTTATCGATCTCATCAACTTTCAAGCTGGGAATCTTAAAGTCCTCTGCCATCCTACGTAACTCCTTTTCAATTTCTTTATTCCATTATCGCAGAGAACACCATCGGATCACAACAATCTTCCTTTTCACTTCTCATAACGCAAGAAATTTTTTTGTATTCCTTTTCAATGAACTCCCTCCTATTTGCCAAGAAATGTCCATCGTATATGTAGTATTTCAAACTAAAGGTGCATCACTTCATCCAGCTGTACGGCTATACTCCAAAATATGGAAATCAATAGGAATCAGAGCCGGACAAATTGACAACATCGCGACACTTCCTTGATTTCCTAATAGACTGCAGTCCCCCTCCTACTTCGAAAATTGAAAGGCGGGGGTTTTACAGCCATTTTAATGCAGGTTAAAAGTTTATGAATATCCAATGGACACTTCCTCAATCCTTTGATTGAAAGGTCTTTGCGATATTTTTGTATTCTTCATCATTGAGAATGCCCATTTTTTTGAATAATGCGGAATAAGCCATTATTTTTTTCTGCGTACGGTTTGTACAATTCATATGGATCAGCTCCTTTTTTACATAGTATTCATTCACGACAAAATGTTTCCTTAAGACAAAACATTTTGTATAAACTAAATCAAAAAAACTGCCTATTTTCCCGGCAGTTTCAATTTATTATAGATTAAATTAAAATAAGAGCAGCTATAAATAATTAATAACAACTTTCAAAAGAAATATGTTAAATGATTCCCTCCTGGAAAATAATATTTTTCTAATGTTGCCGCATAGCAAAGCTAAGTACATGTTTATTGGGAGGAAGTATTCCTCCCCATTTCCCCTATACAAGGCTGAAAAAAATGACAGTTTTGACCCATTAAAAATATAGTCTCTCTTGCAACAAGTCATCATTCGGATTATCGTTGTTTAAAAGGTGCGAAGAAATTGAAAAAAACTGCATACTTTCTTCATACTTTTTCGCTAAACTGACTTTATGCTATAAGAAGGTGAATACTCCTGAAAATATCCTTTAAACTCGGACTATCTATATTTGTTTGCATTTTTTTGATGGAAACCATCTCCATGATTTACCTGCATAATAAAGTGATCCATTCCCGTATCAATCAAGAATTGGAATCACTGAAGGCCCGTGGCAACAGTCATCGTGATGTGTTGGAAATCACGTATTCCGACTCTACCCTTCAGCATATCGGCCTGATGGAATACCATACCGATACAGATGTCGTGATTACGGACACAAGAGGAGATAATCTGATATCTTCCGCAAAGGTTAATGGGGGAATGAAAAAAATCTTGGCAAAAAACATCCCGCAAGTACCCCGAAAAGGTATGGTCATCCAATCAAGTTGGAAGGATGAAAGATATATAGCCACCGTTACGCCATTTATCAGTAATAAAGAAAAAAAAGGCTATGTTTATATGTTCAAAGATACTAGAGATGTTGAGGATTTGATCGCACAATTGAATAGGCATTTCCTTTTTGCGACTGCATTGCTCCTTATATTCATGCTTATCACCATCTATTTTCTATCAAAAGCTTTGACTAGACCGCTAATTTCGATGAAGGAAGCGACAACAAAGCTCAGCAAAGGGAATTTTTCAGTGGCTGTGCCGGTACGATCTCATGATGAACTAGGGGAGCTTGCCCAATCCATTCAAAGCTTGGCTAATGAATTGAACTATTTAAAGAAGGAACGCAATGAATTTTTGGCAAGTATCTCCCATGAACTGCGGACGCCGCTAACTTATATCAAGGGATACGCTGATATAACCCGCCGGAAAGATTTGGATGCATCCGAACGAACACGATACTTAGAGATCATCCATGATGAATCCGAACGATTAAACAGATTATTGGACGAACTATTCAATATGGCCAGAATGGATGTAAATACATTCACCATATCAAAGGAAACAGTCCAGCTCTCTTCATTCCTGCAAAACATACATGAAAAAGTGTTACCGGCTTTTGTAAATGAAAGAATTCAATTGAATCTGGAATGCAAGGATGATTTATTTATAGATGTAGATCCCTCACGGTTTGAGCAAGTCATTCTTAACCTGTTGGATAATGCGCTGAAGTACTCGAACGAATATACAGTCACCACCATCAAAGCCACTGAATGCAATGGCAGGATTTCCATCTCCATAATCGATCAAGGGGTTGGCATTCCCCCTGAAGATATCCCCCATATCTTCGATCGTTTATATCGTGTCGAGAAATCACGCGCCAGAGATACCGGTGGATTCGGGTTGGGGCTCTCCATCGTCAAGCAATTAGTGGAGGTACAAGGAGGAACCATTTCGGTTAAAAGCAACTTGGAGCAAGGAACGTGCTTCACTATCACATTTAAGGAGATAACAAATGATGACAGTAGTTCTGGTTGATGATGAACAGAGAATGCTTGATCTATTAGAGCTATACATTAAACCTCACGGATATACATGCATGAAGATGAAATCTGGACATGAAGCCTTACAGTTCTTAGCGCATGAACATGCGGACATAGTACTTCTTGATGTAATGATGCCTGAAATGGATGGGTGGGAAACGTGCGAAAGGATCCGTGCGTTTTCCAACATTCCCATAATCATGCTCACCGCCCGGGATGGTGCACAAGAA
Source organism: Peribacillus sp. NPDC096448 (assembly GCF_044762675.1). NCBI lineage: Bacteria > Bacillati > Bacillota > Bacilli > Caryophanales > Bacillaceae > Peribacillus > Peribacillus sp. NPDC096448. The sequence continues at coordinate 89,044 of NZ_JBIWEU010000010.1, forward strand.
ATGGTGAAGGGGTTGAAAAAGGGCGCAGACGATTATATTACGAAACCCTTTCATGAAGAAGTTTTACTTGCCAGAATCGAAGCTGTGACGCGGCGAGTGCATAATCAGGATGATTCTGTGATCTTTAGGGGGCTAAAATTAAATGAATCCGCTTATGAAGCACATTATGATACCAAAACAATCCCATTAACACCGAAAGAGTTCTCACTGCTGTGCTTGTTTTTAAAATCCCCAGATCAAGTGTATTCCAGAGACCACCTGCTTTCGACCATATGGGGATTTAAAACGGATACCGAAGATCGGACAATCGATTCCCATATTCGAAATATTAGAGAGAAATTGCGTCATGCCGGTTTTCCAGCAGATCAACATTTGAAAACGGTCTGGGGCATCGGGTATAAATGGAGTTCTGTGGATTGATATGGATTTCATTACTGAGGCATTACAATCCAGCGGCCCTTTTTCCATTGCTGTAAGTTTAGCATTCAATATATTGATCAGTGTGCTTGGTTTTATTCCAAGCGTATTCATCACGGCCGCCAATATCAGCGTATTTGGATTTGAAAAGGGATTGATCCTTTCTTACATAGGAGAAATTGCCGGTGCAGTGTTCAGCTTTTGGTTATATCGAAAGGGCTTTAAAACATTCAAACCCAAGTTCATGAAGAACCGGTGGATCATGAAGCTGCAAAAGTCACAAGGGTTTCATGCATTTTGGATGATCCTGATGCTTAGGCTCCTTCCCTTTATACCATCCGGCGCGATCAACCTTACAGCAGCACTAAGCAGGACGGGAATGATGATTTTCTTTCTCGCGACATCCATCGGAAAACTGCCTGCCCTCCTTATCGAGGCCTATTCGGTAACACAAGTATTGAAGGCATCGGACGATATAAGAATTGTTTTGGTACTGCTGATTCTGGTAATCTCAGTCGTTTATTACTTTTATAGAAATAAGAAAAAAGGCATGGAGTAAAAACCTTCACTATTTTTTGGTAAATTGCTAGCCATTCATTTACCATTTTACAAACTCCTTTTATTTAAAAGAATCGTTAGCCCTTGGTCTCAAAGGGTTAACGACCATATCCAGAAGGCGACGAGTTCGCTGTTTACTATATCCCTGTGCTGCGAATGGTATCGCAGCCTTTTTTCTGCGCCGCCTTTTCATCAAAACAGGAAAAGAAAGACACCACGATGGATGGATCGAAATGCTTTCCTTTTTGTTCGTTTATGAAAGATAATGCCCGCTCCACTGACCAGGAATCTTTATACGGCCTTCTGCTGGTCAATGCATCAAACACATCCACAATGGCAACGATTCGAGCTTCCAATGGGATTTCCTCACCTTTCAAACGATCGGGATATCCAGTTCCATCCCATTTTTCATGATGATGGAGGATGATGTGATCAGCAACTTCCAGGCTGCTGATCACATCATTGTTTATTTCCCTTGAAATCTTATTCAAAATATCGGATCCCATTAACGGATGCATCTCGATGATTTTTCGTTCATATGGAGATAAGGGGCCAAGTTTGTATAAAATCCCCTCAGGAATCTCCGCTTTCCCGATATCATGCAGAATACTTGAATGGACGATATGATTCATATAGCTTTTAGATAGTTCCAGCTGGCATCTTCGATTATGAACGATAACAAGCTGCTCGGTCAGGTTTTGAACTCTCAATAAATGCGCCTCAATGCCTGGATCACGGATTTCGCATGAAATGGCGAGCACCTTTAACAATTCCCTTTGAGTCTCTGCCCTTTTCTTTTCCGAAAGGTAGATCCCCTCTTTCAATTGTTCCAGTTCACGGAAAACCCCTACGAAATACCACTGATCCCCCAGATGAATAGGGGTAATCGTAATCGAGGAATGCCAAATCTCACCCGATTTTTTTCGATTGGTGAAAACCCCTGACCAAGGTTTCCCCATCCTTAACTCGTTTTTCAAGGATGTGTATGTACATAAAGGTGTTAACCCTGACTTCAAGAATCCAGCTTTGAACCCAATGATGCTGCCCCTGGAATATCCTGTCGTCTGTTCATAATAGGCATTAATATCAAGTATGCGATGATCTTGATCCGTAATGATGACGGCATCCCCCAACTTTAAATACCCTGCCAATTCGCCTGGCAGCCTTGATTTCCCTTTCAAAATCTATACCTCCAATAATCTTCTGGAATTCCAATACTATCTCTTAGTTCACTTTTCTCATTGTCACGGCTCACTCCATTCATGATTTGATCATTTCATTAGATAGGCTAAATGAACTATATAAGGATGATAAGGTATATAATACCATACAATTTTCGTATACAATAGTTACTAAGCATCATTTTGTGAGTAAGAGATTGATTACAAGTTTCTGACTGCCCACCAGGTATCATGCCTTCGCATTCCCATTAAGAATTTTGCATGTCGAAGGGTAAATGGGTTCATTTCCGTGAATGTTACACTTATATAATGAGATAATGCCTATACTATCTTCCTGTTTTCTGGAAAAAAGAATGAATATATTGTGTTTTAATAGGAAATTCCTTTATAATGCGCATTAGATGATTTTTTAGCATTGAATACGAGAGGAGACTGAAATATGAAGAAACTATTGTACCCAATCATCATTGGATTATTGGCAGTTGTTCTGACGGCTTGTGGTTCGAACGATGAAGCTGATAAGAAAAATGACGAGAAAGAAACTAAAACAACTGAGAAAGAAACGGCTAAAGCAACTGAGGAACAGCAAAAACAGATGGAAGAAATGCAAAAGAAACTAGACAAGCAAAAGGTGGATGAAAAGAAAACGGTAGCCATCGTCAATGACGAAAAAATTTCAGGTGCGGAATATAATACCGTGTTGTCCACCACACAAATGCAAATGCAGCAATTCGGACAAGACCCGACAACCAAGGAGGGCGCCAAACAAATTAAAGAACAAACGCTCAACTCTATAGTGGGGCAAACATTGCTGCTTCAAGCAGCTGATAAAAAGGGCTACACAGCTTCCAAGGCCGAAATTGAAGAGCAACTTGCCGAAATCAAAAAGCCATATGAGAATGAAGAGAAATTCAAGGAAGCGATGAAGCAAGCAGGCCTGAATTCGGAAATGCTGAATGCCCAGATCGCAGAGAAAATCCCATATACGAAGTATGTTGAAAAAGAGATTAAAGTGGAAGAAGCAACTGATGAAGAAATCCAAAAGTATTACGAACAGGTTGCTGAGCAAGCTAAAACAAGCGGACAGAAGGTACAGAAACTGGAAGAAATGAAGCCGCAAATCAAGAAACAACTAGAGCTGCAAAAGAAACAGGAAAAGCTTGTGAAGCATGTGGAAGAACTTCAGAAAAATGCCAAGGTCGATATTAAGATTTAATGATGAAAAGAGCTGCCGAATTTTGGCAGCTCTTCTTTATGGCCTTTGGTCCGCCTGCTAACACCCATGGCATTTCAATTTCATTTATTCACCCGTTTTAGAGAAACGTGCAATTCTTTCTTCTATTTCATCACGAACACGTTGGAAGGTAGCCCATTTTTCTTCATCTGTGCCTTCCGCTTTTGCTGGGTCATCAAAGCCCCAGTGTTCACGTTTAACATGCGGTGGCGTCATTGGACATTTGTCTGCTGCATCGCCACATAATGTTACGACAAAATCGGCATTATTCAATATATCAGGGTCGATGATATCCGATGTTTGATTGGAGATGTCCAATCCAACTTCATTCATTGCTTTTATAGCTTTTGGATTTAACCCATGGGCCTCGATTCCCGCACTAAGCACTTGCCATTCGTCACCTAAATATTTCTTCCCCCATGCCTCTGCCATTTGGCTCCTGCAAGAGTTCCCTGTACATAAGAAGTATAGTGTTTTTTTAGCCATGCTGTTTCTCTCCTTTGTTTGTAAGTAAGTGTTTAATGAATGATTTGCAGCCATATATATAAGCCGACCAATGTGATGAACAATGTTGGGATGGTTAAGATGATTCCCGTTTTAAAGTAAGTTCCCCATGAGATTTTCACGCCTTTTAATGAAAGGACATGCAGCCACAATAACGTTGCCAAAGAACCGATCGGTGTGATTTTCGGGCCCAAGTCCGAACCGATGACATTTGCATAAATAAGTGCCTCCCTGATTGCTCCCGTTGTATGGGTGTCGGAAATGGCAAGGGCATCAACCATAACGGTTGGCATGTTATTCATAAGTGATGACAGAATGGCGGCGATGAAGCCCATTCCAATCGTTGCGGCAAATAATCCTTGATCGGCGGTAACTTGGATTAAATCCGTTAATAAATTCGTCAATCCAACATTTCTCAGGCTGTAAACCACTACATACATGCCAATTGAGAAAAAGACGATGGCCCATGGTGCGCCTTTAATAACGGTTTTCGTGTTGATCGCTGGACTCCTTCTTGCCATCATGAGGAAGAAAATGGCGACAATGCCTGCAATGATCGATACAGGAACCCCAATGAATTCACTCGCAAAATAACCAACCAGCAATATTCCTAATACGATCCAGGACAGCCTAAACATCCTTTGGTCTTTAATGGCTTCCGCTGGTTTTTTAAGCTGTGATACATCGTAATTTTTCGGTATGCTTTTTCGGAAAAACAAATATAAAACCAAGATGCTTGCTACAAGTGCAAAGATGTCCGGTACGATCATTCTTGAAGCAAACTCGGCAAAACTGATATTGAAAAAGTCTGCGGATACAATGTTTACAAGATTACTCACCACTAATGGCAGTGAGGTTGTATCAGCAATGAACCCACTTGCGATGATAAACGGGAAAATCATTTTATCACTAAATTTCAGGGCTCGAACCATTGCTAATACAATTGGTGTAAGGATAAGTGCCGCACCGTCATTCGCAAAAAAAGCAGCCACAAGAGCACCAAGGATACTTACATAGACAAACATCCTTACTCCATTTCCCTTGGCGGCTCTCGCCATATGCAGTGCTGCCCATTCAAAAAATCCTATCTCATCCAAAATAAGCGAGATGATGATGATGGCGATGAAGGCGAGTGTCGCGTTCCAGACTATCGCTGTCACGTCTATGACATCAGTAAAATCCACTACTCCAACAAGTAAGGCCAAAACCGCACCGCCACAAGCTGACCATCCGATCGACAATCCCTTCGGCTGCCAGATGACGAGAATGAGTGTTAATAAAAAAATGATAACTGCCAAAATAACTGATCCCACTGAAGTAGTACCTCCTAGTTAGTCACAACAAATCCGTTTTCCTTGTGCTGTTAAGTTTTCTAATTTAAAGTTTTGACTTGGCAAATCCTTGATGACCGTCTGAATAAATGTGTAATGGGAAGAAGACGGGTTTAACGAGTAAAAAACCCATTGTCCCCTCCTCGCTTCATTCACGATCCCGCCATCTTTCAACTTTCGTAAATGCTGGCTGATAGCTGGCTGGCTCATTTCGAATAGGTCCACAAATTCACAGACACAGCATTCATGCTCAGACATGATCTTAATCATGGTCAAACGGGTTTTATCACCTAGTAATTTAAGAATGTTTGCCGTGGTTTCCAAATCCAACGCCTCATTCATTTCATCCCTCCTAGCACATTCGAACAAATAAGAATATGCTTATACGATTATTCAATATCATTGTATAAGCATATTCTTATCTAATCAAGCGTTAAATTTTCAATAAAATGTTTATCCACTCCTAATTTAATACTACATCTCCAAAAAGCATCCATATAAAAACAAGAAAACTGCCGAGTGACCGGCAGTTTTTTTCAGCTTTATAAATATTTCCGGTGAATGCCTTTTCCATCATAGGAAAACAGGACTTCTTTACCTTCTATGACTGATTCCATATGAACGGAGCGGCCCCAGAGCTGATGGATATATGGCATGACTTTTTCGAGATATTTCAGATCCAGTTCAATATCTTCATACCAATGTTTTAGATAAAGTTCCCCATTGCGCATGAAGTCCCCATCGTTCACCGTGATATAGGGGAAACCGCCGTTAACCCTCATACTTACGAGTTGATCACGAACATTTTCCCATGCCTTATCGACGATTTTATAATCCTTTCCCTGTTTTTGAAATAAATACATATCCTCCCGCATGACCAGATCTTTCGTCAAATAATTACGGAGAAAGGAAATATCCGATTCTATTTCCCTTACTTCGAATATCTTTTCCCGGCCAGATCCGGGCTTGACGCCCATCCTGATCATTTCTTCGGTCGGATTATCATAGCGTTCTTCAATATCTTCAATCACTTTCAATCCAAGATAATATGGATTGATGCTGGTCCGTGATGGCTGAACGACACCTGCGTTCAGTTTTGCGAATTCAATGGCTTCCCCTGAGGATAGATCCAATTCACGGATTATGCGCTGATGCCAGTAGGATGCCCAGCCTTCGTTCATGATTTTCGTTTCCAGCTGCGGCCAGAAATATAGCATCTCTTCCCTGATCATCGTCATGATATCCCGTTGCCAATCGGTTAAATCCCTGCTGTACTGTTCTATGAAAAGCATAATATCCTTTTCTGGCCTTGGCGGGAATTTTTTTCTCTTTTTAATGTTCGATTGCTTGGGTTTATCCTTATTATCAAGGTTCCATAAATCATCGTATTGTGTGGCTGTCGGTTTTATTTCCTCTTCTTCTTCCTCATCTTCCATCGTCCAGGCAAGCTTCGGTCTCATCAGCGACGGATCGATATGTTCTTCAATGGCTAAAAGTGCATCCAGGAAGGTTTCCACTTCCTTTTTGCCATGCAGGATTTCATATTCACGGATTCTTTCTGCAGTTGCCGACATACTTTCTACCATATCTCTCTTGGTATTATTGAAACGTATATTATTCTTAAAGAAATCACAATGCGCCAAAACGTGGGCAACAATCAATTTATTTTGCACAAGTGAATTGGAGTCCAGCAGAAAAGCGTAACAAGGATCAGAGTTAATGACCAGTTCATAGATTTTACTTAATCCAAAGTCGTACTGCAGCTTCATTTTATGAAATTGCTTTCCAAAGCTCCAATGAGAAAAACGGGTCGGCATCCCATAGGCACCAAATGTATAAATGATTTCTGAAGGGCAAATTTCATAGCGCATCGGGTAAAAATCCAACCCGAACCCCGTTGCTATTTCTGTAATTTCACTAATGGCATATTCCAGAGCCTTTTGCTCCGCTTCATTCATCCGATATCCCCCTTGTCTTCCGCCTTTAAACTAATGTATGAAAAAAAGGAGGAAAAATGCCGTGATCATGAGTAAAGGTCCTCGCTAACAGAAAAAAAACACCTCCATGAAGAAGATGTCAGGCCAAATGTTTCATGCAGTTCTGCACTCAATCCCTTTGATATTAAAATTTCGCTAATTCCGGATTCACTGCCTCTTTTTTCGTTTTTGAACGGATCCAGGAAATGATTAGCGCTGCAATGATGACAAAACCTAAGTATCCTGTGATTGGGTATACCGTCCCAACCAATTTAATAAAGCCAACGAAACTTGCAAGGAAAGCAAGGATCCCAATCATGATCACGGATAATTTAAAGCGTTTCGTTTCGGCAAGCACCAACCTGGCGGTGAATGCATACAGCATCCCGACAGCGGTATTATAAATCATTCCTAAAAGGATGATTGATAGGATATATCCCAACCATGGAGAAATCTGGTTCGCTAAATGAAGGGTAGGCATACCTGAGCCTTCTATGCCCTTCAAGTCGGACATCATCCCCAAATTGATCAAGAATAACAAGATCCCCAATCCGATACCTCCCAGAATGCCTCCCATACCAGCCTGTTTCTTATTCTTGAAGGTCCCGCCCATTACGGCCAGCATGGCAATTCCGGCAGTCATATTATATGAAACATAAAGTAATGAACCCATCAACCAATTTCCGGTTGCAGCCGCTCCTTCACTTGAAGATGAAATGATTTGATTGAAACTTAGATCGGATGTAAAAAATGAATAACCTGAAATAATGATCATGATAACGAATAAAAACGGTGTGACGGCACTAATGATGGACATTATTTTATTAACATTAAGTAAAAGCGTACCAATCGTAAGCACCGTCATGACGATTGCACCGACCATGCTTGGAATCCCGAATTGTTCCTCAAAAATCGTTCCGGAACCGGCAATCATGATGACTGTAACGCCAAATAAGAAAAATGTGATGATTATATCGACCAACCTGCCTATAAAGCGGCCGCAAATATGATCGATGATGCTTTTATGGGAACGTGTTTGGAGAGTGCTCCCCAACTGGGTAACTTGCATGCCCAAAAACGCGAAAAAAGCTGTAGCAACAACAATTCCCAATACACTGTAGATTCCAAAACTCGTGAAGAACTGTAACACTTCTTGTCCTGAAGCGAAACCTGCTCCAATGATGATTCCAATATATGCTCCTGCAAGATTTATACTGTTTTTCATATTAAATACCACCCTAATTGTATGATTATTCTGATAATTTAGTTTAAAAGAAATACCTTCCCTTTCATCATTATCCTGTTCCTTAATAGCCTCCCAGCTTCAAGTTAACTGGCCGATGCCCATGAAGTTGGGAGGTTCTTTTATTCCAACTCTTATTTATTTGTATATCTTTTACTATAAGAAGTGAATTCATCGACCGCAGCGTAATCGACTTCATAGCCAATACCTGCTGCTTTTGGAACGGTTATGACCCCATCATTCACTGTAACCTCTGGTTGGATGATGTCTTGATGCCAATAATTCGCTGATGCTGCCGTATCACCAGGCATCGTGAAGTTATCAAGTGTTGTCAATGCGATATTATGGGCACGCCCCACACCAGATTCCAACATGCCTCCGCACCAAACCGGTACATTCCTTTCTTTACATAATTCATGTATTTTCATTGCTTCCGTTAAACCGCCAACCCTGCCAATCTTAATATTAATGATTTTACAGCTTCCCAACTCAAGGGCTTTTCTTGCATCTTCGACGGAATGTACACTTTCATCCAAGCAAATCGGTGTTTTGATTTCCGCTTGTAATGTAGCATGATCGACAATATCATCCGATGACAATGGCTGCTCGATCATCATTAAATCAAATTGATCAAGTTGTTTCAGTAATTCGATGTCTTTCAGACGGTAAGCGGAGTTTGCATCTGCCATGATCGGGATATCGGGATATCTATTTCGCACTTCCCTGATTACATCTACATCCCAACCTGGTTGAATTTTCATTTTGATTCTTTTATACCCATCCTTCAACCCAGCTTCTATCTTCGCCAGTAATTCAGGCACCGTTTTTTGGATGCCGATACTGATCCCAACATCGATCTTTTCCAGTTCCCCGCCTAAAGCCATACTTAATGGTATATTCTTTTCTTTTGCGTATAAATCCCAGATGGCTCCCTCGATTGCCGATTTTGCCATATTATTTTTACGAATATGCGAGAACATATCCGATACATCACGAGGATGCTCTATTTCTTTATCCAATACAAGCGGAATCAGGAAATCCTCCAGCATGGTCCAATTGGTTTTTATGGTTTCTTCGTTATACCAAGGTGCTGAAAATGCCACAGATTCAGCCCAGCCTGAAAGCCCCTCTCCATTTTTCACTTCCACAAGAATGAACTCCTTATCCACAAACGTTCCAAAGCTAGTTGTAAAGGGAGCTACCAAATCCATATTTAAATGACGTAAACGCACTTCCGTTATTTTCATCCCGATTCCCCTCTTATTCTTGTTTTTTTAATAAATAGTTTTGAATGTTTTCACCTTGTTCCCGTTCGATCCCGGCTGCAACATATCCTTTGGCAAAAAGAGCTTTGAATAATTCACCGGTTTTTAACCGCCAATCAATCGCAAGGCGGAGATCAGCTTTTTTGATTTTTTGAATATCCGTCGGAATGGGTATGGCGATCACCTCGGCATTGGTTTCGAAATGATAATCCTTGATGTAAGGAAAGCCTTGGTCAGTCATTCCTGTCGTTACGATGTGTATGGCTTTATTTCGAAGCGGAGTCTCTTCCTTTGCTTCCTGCCGTATATTCCATTCCACCATGAATCGATCAGTGGACAATCCTTCATTGAGGGTATCATTCATATTCCCATAACAATCTTCCATATATGTAGAGCAAATAGCTTTTAGCTTACCGATATTCAAGTTTGCATTCACACTTTCCAATGGATCATACGTCCAAGTTATCAAGTCGTAGCCTTTTTTGAGTGCTTCTTCTTTTTGCGCAAGCTTAAGTAATCTGCCGTAGCCCTTCTTTTGATGGGCCGGATGGATGGCTAACATATGTGAACAAAGATATACCCTTCCGTCCTTGAATCCCGGGAAACTGTATTGAAACCCGACTAACCGGCCATTGATGTAGCCGCCTAAAACAAGCCCGCCGTTTTTGACTGCAGTAATCGTCTGATGGATGGGAACGCAATCCATGCCCCATACAAGGACTTCCAGTCGCTGCACTTCTTGTAATTCCTCTAGTGTTGAGAGAGATTTAATGATGAATTCATCAGTCATGTAATTGTCCCTCCTCTCCATACTTCTCGAAAGTGAGTATGATGGCTTTGGCCAGGATTTCAATTCCCGATAACAAAGCTTCTTTGTTGAATGTCATGTCCGGATGATGGAGCCCTGGTGCTAAATCACAGCCCAATCCAAGCATCGTCGCTTTAAGTTCAGGTCTTTTCAACGTATAAAAATGAAAATCCTCTCCTCCTGTTGTAATGACAGGCGCTACCAAATTTTCTTCCCCGAGTGTCTCGGCTATCGCTTCAGACATTATTTCCTGGGCTTGATCGTTCACGGTTGCTGCAGCAACCGTGGTTCCCGGTTCGAGTTTCACTTCGACTCCGTGGACTATGGCCAAAGATTCTGCAACCTTTTCCACCTTTTTGGTGAGCTCTTCCATCACTGCATTATCCTGTGCCCGTAAATCCAATGAAAAAGTGGCTCTCCCCGGGATGATATTGGAACTTTCGCCGCCAGCAAAAAACTGCGTCATTTTTACGGAATAAGGGATGGATGGATTGAGATGGATACCATTTAACAAAGTGATGAATGCCGCCCCTATCTCGATGGCATTTTGACCTTGATGCGGTCTTGCTCCATGTGCATCAGTTCCCGCTATTTCACCTTTAATGAACTGGGCGGCTCCATGGACAATGGCTGGCGCCGCTTGCCCATCCTTCACTTCCTCAACCGGTCTTAAGTGCACTCCATAAAGGAAATCGACATCATCCAATACTTTTTCTTCAATCATCTTCAAGGCGCCCGTACCTTTTTCTTCAGCAGGTTGAAAAATGAATTTCAGCTTGCCTCTTGGACGAAAGTCCATTTCCTTCAATGCCAGGAATACCCCAAGTGCCAAGGTCATATGACCATCATGTCCACAGGAGTGATTGGCTTGAAACGTCCCATGCACCTCCTGCCAAAGTGCATCGATATCCGATCGTAACCCGACCGTGAAATCCCCATCCCCGATTTCCCCAACCACACCTGTACAGTCCTCGAACGTTTTCACTGTACACTGATTCTCCGTTAAAATATTTGAAATGAAAGCTGTCGTATTCACCTCATTCCAACTCGTTTCAGGATTTGCGTGTAAATGGTCAAAAATATCGAGTATACGCGGCCTTAATTTTTCGATAGATTGTGTGATATCCATTTCTGTCTCCTCCTTATATCCCGGTTTAATCGGCATGTTCACCAAACTGATGGAATTTTCATCTCAAAAGAAGTAATCGTCTTGATTGAACGCATCATATATAGCTTTTCTTTCTTTGAAACCTTGTTCATCTTTAATCGATACACCAGCTACTAAACTATTCAATAATGAAAATAACACTGGTGCCGTATCGATAGTGGAAGTCCTTGGCGTTGAAATTGGCAATAAAATGTCAGTGTATTCAGCAATTGGAGCCAGTTCGGAATCCGTAACACCAATTACAAATGCCCCCGCCTTTTTTGCCATCTCCGTTATTTTCACAGTTTCTTTAACATAGCGGTGAAATGAAATGGCTACAAAAACGGAATTTTCAGTCATTTTACTCAACAGTAAAAAAATATCATCTGTATCAGGCTTATATAAATGAACCTCTTCCCTAACAAGCCTAAGCGTAAAGGTTAACCAATGTGCTGCCGAAAATGATAACCGATGTCCGGATATCAAAATATTGTCAGCTGCCGCCAATTTATCAACTGTTTTGGAGAAACTTTCATTTGATAAATTTTTCATTGTCTTTTCGATGCTGATGATATCCTGCCCCATCACTTGAGCCATGAAGTTTGGCTGATTCGCGGCTTCAAGTTTTGAAGAATGATATTCATTCAAACTGCTGCTCTCGTATATCAACTGATTGCGAATAAGTTTTTGAAGCTCTGCATATCCACTTAACCCCAATGAATAGCAAAAGCGGATGATTGTCGTTTCGCTTACCCCTATATCTTTTCCAAGCTTTTGAGCTGAAGTGACTGCAAATGTATGTGAATGCACTAACAAATATTTTGCTACCTTTTTTTGACCAGTTGATAAACCAGGGAATACTTCTTTAACTTTTTGCTGTAAATCCATAAACATCCCCTCTAAAGCAAGATATGAATCCAAAACTTTTTATATGACAATATGAAGTTATAACTTCATCAATAATAGAGAGTATTTTATCACGGGACTTTTAATAAAACAATAATATTCTGAATTTTTAATAATAAAGGGTGGCGGCAATGTCCTCAAGCACAAAAAACAAGAGATGGACCCGGTGGTTTCAGTTTGGCGACAAATGGAGTTCGGAGTACGAATAGAGAGGATAGTTTTTTTACTGTAATCCCATTGGATTGAAGAGATTTGCGAGACTCCTGCGGGAAAAGCGCGTCCAAGGGAGACCCTACAGGCGCAAAGACGCCGAGGGCGGACCGCCCGCGGAAAGCGAGTGCCTGGAGAGGAAATCAACGTCTATCAAAGAAAGGAAGCAGATCTCTGAAATAAATCGAACTTTTCAAATAAAAAAACTGCAGGCAAACTGAGTTTTCATCGAGTTTGTCTACAGTCTGAAACCACGAAGTTGAACTCCGTAATTTTCCTTCATCTATTTTTTATGACGCTTTGCGTAGCCACACCGTTTACATAGTTCTTCAACTGCACATCTTCTTGAGAAACCATCATACATATTTTTAGCCCGTTCACCATTTAAAATGTCTTCAAGTGATGTTTCGAATATATTTCCAAGCGGTATTTTCCCTTCACTATCCAAGCAACAAGGTACGACTGTACCATCCACCAAGATACCTAGCTGATCTCTAAGAGCATAGCAGAAAATATTTTCATCGATAATGTCACGGTCCAATTCCGGCCACTCGAATTTTTCGGCCATGTTTATATAAACCCGGTCCCTCAACTTAATATTATTCTTTTGCTGAAGAGCTTCACTTAAGCGAATGTCCAATGAAAGCTTCTCCTCCAGCATGCTCAGAATATCATCGTTCAGGCCATTACTCGCTTTTAATTCAGCCGTATCCATATTCCATAAACGAATGGCACAAATCACTTCACTTTTTTCGTTTGCTTCATTTATGAAATCGGCAATATTACTGACATAAGAGTCAAGACTATTGCTTGTATCGTTTGCCTCAAAGCTATGAAGTGAAATATTCACCTGCCGAAGGGCTTTTTTGGAGAGCAGCTTGTCTTTGACCTTTTGAATCAAAGTACCGTTCGTTGTAATATTAACCTTCAAGTCATTTTCAGCACTGATATCCAGGAATGTACCCAAATTTTTATTTAAAAACGGTTCACCCATCAAATGAAAATAAATATGATCGGTGTGTGGTTTGATTTTCTTGATAACATCCGTAAACCCTTCAGGATCCATGAATTTCAGGGTTCTTTGCAAGCTGGAACTTGGGCAAAAATTACACTTCAAATTACATATATTCGTAATTTCCACATAAACTTTCTTAAACTTTCTCATTTTCTAATATCCCTACCATCAAGCTTATTGTTTCAATCTGATACTAACTATACTGGTTAGCTGCTCATAAATGCAATGAAAACTTCATGGCAGCTGACCGTATTGGCATCACTTTCCTTTAACACCCATGCCGATATCCCTCATTTTCCGGACAACCTTTTAAAAGAAATCAGAAAAAAACATCTTCTCGAGGTGAAGATGTTCGGTAAGATGCATACCTGGAATTTCCGTTTGTCCCGATCTCACTTTCCTTTTTGCTCCGTGACCTTCAAACTAAGTAATTTTTCATTTTTCAAATCATGTTGTACGGTCACGATGACATTGAACTCCTGACCTTTATCCTCGACCAAAAATCTGAAATCGTCTTCGACGAGATTTTTCGCCACAGTTTTTCTGCCCTTATATTCGTAGTCGGTAATCTCAACTTCAGGATAATCTGCCTGCACTACTGTAATAGCAATCTTTCCGTATTTTTCGTAATCGGGTTTTTGGGCCTGTGCTGAAATGGACCCTGCTTGTATGATTAAAAAAATCCCCATTAGCATAACGATGACTTTTTTCAAAATCTTTCCTCCTCAATACTTTCCGCTTAGTATTATTATGTAAAAATGTTCAGTTGTTATGCAGCTGCTTCGCTTCTTTTACAAGCATGATTCCAACTAATCGATTCCTCTTCCATTCCTCAGGAAACACAGTCAACGGCGGATTGGTTTCATCCACTAAATAACTAAGTTCAATCGTCATTCCCGGGCGGCGGAATTCAGTTATGAACCAATCAGTAAACCCGCTTCCTACCGCTTCTTTTTCCGGGAAGGTCAGTTCATACCCAGTCAATTCGGCAGTCTTTTTGGCAATCCCATAATCCCTTGCCATATTTTTCCGTTTATTTTTGTAATGCCAAAAGATTTCCCTTCCTGAAGTATGATAGGAAACAGCAATAAGCGGATCGATCTCCTTCGTGAAATCCGTAAGCGCTTTTACTTCAGCTGCTTCCAGTGGTTGTCCGCCTTTATAAAATTGATACGTTGGTTTTGTTTCATGACTCATGACTTCTTTCCATCCAGCCGGGTATTGCCTATTTAAATCAATGCCTTTAGCGTTGGCTTTCCACCGTGACCAATTCCTGCTATATCGGTTCATTTTCCATACTGCAGCCTTTTCAAGAACATTTAAGTTGGATAAATCTCCTTGCTGGATGCTCACCCCATCTGGATTCAACATCGGGATGAACCAGATGCTCACTTCATCCAATGATTCCGACGGATATTCTCCAACAGGCTTGCCCGCTCGATAGGCGGCTGCATACTCTTCAAGCATGCGCACTAAAAGTATGGAGCTTAACCATTCCCGTCCATGATGTGATCCCACCAGCAAAATCGACCTTTTTCCTTTTCCTAACTTGACTGCCTTTATTTTTTTCCCTTTTTCAGTTTGCCCGATTATTTCAACATCCAATTTATACTGCTTTTCGATTTCATGCAGATCCATTTCCATCTGTTCAGGGGAATACACTTCTGCCGCCAGCGATGGTTCAGGGAAAAAAAGAAACAACAATATTCCAATTACCATTATTTTTCTCATGTACTCACCTTTTATTTTTATTCAGGTAAAAAGCAACAACCGCGGTTCCAATACATCACCACTTATTGTAAGGAAATGTTCTGTCATATCTGAACAAAATACAAATAGCTCCTTATTAAGGGGGAGAAGAACATGAGGATTGCGGATTATGATCAGGCATTGTTTCACACACACCGTTCTGATTGGGACAGCTTGTTAGTATTGATGGTTCGAACGAAAGATCATTTTCTTTCGAAAAAAATAGAACATTTTTTGCACGCTTACAGATTTGAGCATGATTATCAAGTCGTTCAATCCCAGCTGTATGCACTGCTTCGTTATCTGGATCATGCGGCAGAAAAAACAAGTGATTATTTAAGTGAACTTCCAAGTTAAAATCAATTATAGTTTTTGCAAAACGGGAAAATTTATACAAGGGGATTGTTTATCGGGGATATAACTTTGGCTGGTGAAACCCTATAAAAACAAGGAAGGGTCAGGTATTTAATACCTGACCCTCATTTCATCATTTTTTTATTGTAGCATATGCAGTTGCATACATTTTAAGCTCTTCAATCATTCCTTCTACAAGTACCGCAGACTCTTCAAATAAACCATCCTTTTCGTAATCGAAGCAATGCGGATCCAGAACCAATTGTTTGGCAATCACATTTGCATAAAGGCTTCGACCCACTGTCCTCATGGAATTCAAGGCATTGATCCCGCCTTTTCCTCCGCCGGAGACAGCCAATAGAGCAACTGGTTTATGCGTGAATTGTTCACTGCTTAGAAAATCCAAGGCATTTTTCAAGGCTCCGCTCATGGAACCATGATATTCCGGAGTGGTCAGAATGACGCCATCAGCTTCCTCGATGCTTTTCCGAAGACCTTGAATCACTTCCAATTGATATTGCTCACCTTCACCTGAATATAAAGGGATTTCGCTATTGCTTAAATCAATAAGTTCCGCTCCATATTTCTTGGATATGTAGCGTGAGGCAATCCCCGTACGCCCTTGTTTACGTGGTGAACCATTAATGATTACTAATTTCATGAATATATACCTCCATTATTCCTATATTGCTGCTCACTCTAAATTCAATTAACCGATGTTTTCCGAGATCACTCGCCAATACAGTATACCAAAACCGAAAAGGAATTTCCTAGAATTTTGATTTTTCATGCAACTGAAAATTTGCCATCATAAAAAAACGAAAGACCGAAGAAGTCTTTCGTTTAGCTTTCATACATTTAAACCAACGCTTCGATTTTGCTCATGAAATCTTCCATGACTCCCGATAACTTGGACTCAGCTTCCGGCATTGATTTACCTTGAACGCCGAAATAGAATTTGATTTTGGGTTCAGTGCCTGAAGGACGGAGGCAAACCCATGTACCATCCTCAAGGAAATACTTCAATACATTTGATTTCGGAAGCTCGATCAATTCTTCACCATTTGAAAGTAATGTACGCTTTTTGCCGCTTTGATAATCTTCTTCAGCGACTACCGGAATGCCGGCTATTCGGGAAGGAGGATTTTGACGGAATTGATTCAATATTCCTTGAATCTGTTTTGCTCCCTCAATGCCCTTTAAAGTCAATGAACGCAATCCTTCCAAGTAAAAGCCGTATTTTTCAAACACATTCAGCAACCCTTCATATAGTGTCAATCCCTGCTTTTTATAATGGGCACAGACCTCGACAGCCAGCACTGCCGCTTGAATGGCATCCTTATCTCGTGCAAAGTCTTTAATCAGATATCCGTAGCTTTCTTCATATCCGAACAAAAAGCTATTTTCTCCGCTTTCATGATACTGATTTATTTTCTCGGCGATGAACTTAAACCCTGTTAGTACATCAACCGTCTTCAAGCCATATGACTTGGCAATCGTCCGCCCGATTTCTGATGTGACGATTGTTTTTAAGACGACACCATTTTGAGGAATCATCCCTTTCTCTTTTTTCTGGGACAGCAAGTAGTCCAGGAAAAGAGCACCTGTTTGATTTCCAGTCAGGACAACATATTGACCCATCTCGTTTTTAACGGCAATTCCAAGCCGATCTGCATCTGGGTCCGTTGCAATCAATAAGTCCGCTTCCACCTTGTTTCCAAGCTCGATGGCCATTTCAAATGCAGCTGGTTCCTCTGGATTTGGAGATTTGACCGTCGAAAAATCAGGATCCGGCAATTCCTGCTCCTTAACGATATGCAAATTTTGGTACCCTAAGCTTTGCAGTGCCCGCCTGACGGATTTATTTGCCGTTCCATGAAGCGGCGTAAAGACGATTGACACATCTATTTCCTCGGCAAGCTGCGGATTCTCGGGAACTGTTAGCAGCTCACGATTATATGCGGCATCCAATTCCTCCCCAATCATTTCGATAAGGCCCTGCCCTTTAAGGACTTCAGCTTCTTCAACCTGAATTTCAAGCTCACTTTCAATGGCATTCACGTAGCTGATCACTTGATCCGCTGCTTCCGGTGGCAATTGTGCCCCATCTGACCCATAAACCTTGTAACCATTATATTCAGGCGGATTGTGGCTCGCCGTGATGACGATTCCAGCATAGGCATTCAGCTCGCGAACCGCAAATGACAATTCTGGAGTTGGACGCAATTCATCGAATAAATAAGCCTTCACCCCAAATGTAGCCAAGGTCTTAGCTGCTTCGAGTGCAAATTCCGGGGACTTATGTCTCGAATCATAAGCGATCACAGCCCCTCTTCCTTTTGCTTCTTCCCCAAACGAAGAGATATATTGAGCCAACCCAACCGTTGCCTTCCTTACAGTATAAAGATTCATCCGGTTCGTTCCCGCTCCGATTTCCCCACGCATTCCGCCTGTTCCAAATTCTAAATTTTTATAAAAGGCATCTTCGAGTTGTGCTTCATCGTGCTGCATTTCCTCAAGGAGGACACGTAATTCCCCATTTAAATTCTGGTACCCTGCCCAAGTGGTGTATAAAGATTTCCAGTCCATCTCCAACATCTCCTCCTAAACGCCTTATTTTTTAATTATTATGTATCTGCCTTACATATACAAAATTATCACATTTATTCCAATAAATGAAGTAAAGGCTCGTAATGAAAAGAACCAAATCCAGTGTTCTTCACATCACGAGCTCGTTTTCCTCTTTATTTTTCGCCATCTTTGTAATGCAGATGGTATATATCATGGCGGCGATCTTTCAATTGTTTAACAGTACCGGACTGACGCTCCCGCCTTAAGATCTCCAAATCGACATCTCCAATCAGGACCATCTCAAGGTTCGGGCTGGTTTCCCCGACTATGCCGTCACGCGCAAATTCGAAATCCGAAGGAGAGAAGATTCCCGATTGGGCATATTGGATATCCATATTTTCCGTTTGCGGAAGATTTCCGACCGTTCCGGAAATGACGGTATAAATTTGGTTTTCCACGGCACGGGCCTGGGCACAATAACGAACTCGCAGGTAGCCTTGCCTGTCTTCCGTACAAAACGGAGTGAATATGATTTTCGCTCCCATGTCGGTAGCAATCCGGGCGAGTTCCGGGAACTCAATATCATAACAAATTTGTATCGCGA
This sequence comes from Peribacillus sp. NPDC096448, assembly GCF_044762675.1. Taxonomy (NCBI): domain Bacteria; kingdom Bacillati; phylum Bacillota; class Bacilli; order Caryophanales; family Bacillaceae; genus Peribacillus; species Peribacillus sp. NPDC096448. Next base: position 108,117 of record NZ_JBIWEU010000010.1, read on the forward strand.
TTTTTCCACAATCCGTATCAAAGACACGAACGCGGTCACCTGCGTTAATACCCCACCATTTTCTTTCATTCGGTGTGATATGAATTTTATATTGCTTTTCAATTGTCCCATCGCGACGGAATAAATAAGCGATATTATAGATATTATCATCATCTTCTTTAACGAAATGGGAACCGCCGATGATATTGACGTTATACCTTACAGCTAAAGTGGTAAACAATTCAATGTACTGCTCCGTGAAATCCGACAGTTTCCTGACAGCCAAGCTTGGTGATCTTTCATTCAAGAAAGACATCAGCTGGGTGGTGAACAATTCCGGGAACACGGCGAAATCCGCATTAGCATCGGAAGCAACGTCGGTGAAATACTCGACTTGGTTAGCGAAATCATCGAATGAATCGATTTTACGCAGCATGTATTGGACGACGCAAATCCGTACCGGTTCTGACGTTTTATAATAACGTTTTGTTTTCGGCTGATAATCAACGTTATTCCACTCCATGAGCGTAGCATACTTATTCGATTGCAGATCATCCGGCAAGTAATTCGGATTGATCCTCATAAGCGTGAACCCATTTAAAAGCTGGAACGAAAGAACCGGATCATATATTTTATGCAATTGAACTTCTTTCACATATTCCCTTGGTAACAGTTCATCCGCATGTTTATGGTAATTGGGGATCCTTCCCCCGATAATGATGCTTTTTAAATTCAAATGGGCAACAAGTTCTTTCCTTGAATCGTATAGTCTCTGACCAATTTTCATCCTGCGGAATTCAGGATGGACCATGACCTCGATTCCATATAAATTATAACCGTCCGGATTATGGTTCGTGATGTACCCATTATCGGTTACATCATCCCATGTATGGCGGTCATCATATTCGTCAAAATTAATAATGAGGCTGGAACATGAGCCAATCACTTTTCCATCATATTCAGCCACAAACTGCCCTTCCGGAAAGATTGCCAGATGGCTCTCAAGCTGATCTCGCTTCCAGGGAACCATTCCCGGAAAGCAACTCGACTGCAAAGCAATTATTTCATCAATGTCTCCTAGCCTCATATTACGTATTTCCATTATTTTTTCATATTTATGCAGGTCCAAATTAGGCATTTTCCTCAGACTCCTTTAATCTCTTCCATAAGAATTATACCCCTTATCCAAAAATTAAAACAACTGAACCTACCTAAGGATTTCAAATTAAAACATTCAGAATGTCCGTTAAAAGAATATATATTTTACAGACGCGGTCCTTACATACTATACTTTTCATGAGAGTAAAAAGAGATGGGGAAGAGGAACCATGAACAATACTAAACGCAGTGTGGAAAACTTATTATTTGCAGCCTGGGCTGTTTCCATCATTGCTATGTTTGGAAGCTTATATTTTTCTGAAATAAAGCAATATGAACCTTGTGCGCTCTGTTGGTATCAGCGGATCATCATGTATCCTTTTACGATCATATTAGGAATTGCAATCATTCGAAAAGATTATTGGATCAGCTTTTATACCATGATATTATCCGCTATCGGTGCATTCATTTCCACGTACCATTACTTGATACAAAAGGTTTCATTCTTTTCTGATCACACCCTTGCATGCGGAAAGGTTCCATGTACAGGACAATATATAAACGTATTTGGTTTCATCACCATCCCGTTCCTAGCCTTGACTGCATTCATCATTATTTTCATATGCAGTTACATCATATGGACAAGATCCAAGGAGGTTGCAGCTTAATGAAGAAAATGGCTATATTTTTAGTGATAATCGTCGCGCTATTTGTCCTGCTGGGCGTTTTTACAAACTTCAAAAAAGAAGAAAAATCAAAAGGGAATCCATACGGTAAGGATAAACTTAAACCCGCTACTGTCGATCAGCTGGATGACCCCAATTATCAAAACTTGATCCTGCCGGAAGAATTGGAGCAGGACCTCCAGGATAATGAAGATGTGACCGTTTATTTCTATAGTCCTGAGTGCACGCATTGTCAAAAAACCACGCCAATCGTGGCTCCTTTGGCAGAAAAGTTGGGAATCGACCTAGTTCAATACAATCTTTTGGAGTTTGAACAAGGATGGAGCGATTATGGCATCAAAAAGACTCCTACCATCGTTCACTATAAAAATGGCAAAGAACAAGAACGGATCGTTAGCTATAATGATGAGGAAACGTTCGAGAAATGGTTCAAGGACCACGATATTAATTAAGGATGGAAAAAATGAGCCGGCCCTAACGGAAATGCTTCTCCCGTTATAGCCGGCTCATTTTTTTTGCCTTATACTAAATATTGATTCGCCACCTGGATGTCCAACATCTGCATATCATTATTCGCTTCATGGTTTATACTTGAAAAATGGTCATAATAAAAGGGGAAGAATATTCCGTATTCATTCAATAGAGTTATGTTATGTTGGAACAATTCTTCAGATTTAGGTTCCATCACTCTCTTTTTATTGTCTAATATCGACATAAGGACTTGAAGACATGTCATTACTTGAAATGCGTCTCTTAATGTTGCCAAGTAAGTAACAGGACTTTGATTGGGCTCTAAAACGCCAATCTTGCGAAAATGAAGGATTTCACTTTCCGTAAAGTATTTTGGAAATACAGATTCGTAGAAACGAGAAACGAGACTCGCTATTTCTTGCTCTTGTTCTTCCGTTGAAGAAAAGACCGTCTTCACTAAAAAAACCACCTTTTTTCAGATCCGTTAGACCTATCTATTATATGTATATTCTAGGACAAGGGATTTCTTTCCCCATAGAATAACATAAATATTGTAAAAAATATGTGGTAATTTCCACCACTGAAAATCTTAGCAATAGGCCCAAGGTTACTTTTTTACACCTTATCCGTAATTATTATATATTTTTTTCATATAAGCACAACCAAACGAGTCGAAAGTAGGAGTTAAATTGGAAAATTTCAAAATAACTAACCAACATTTAATAATCGATGTTCTCCAAAGTTGGAATGGATTAACATTGGAAAAGCTTTTCAGGGAGCGTTGGAAGGCCCCGAAGAAATTAGTGCATGAATGGAGGATGAGTAAAGGAGTGACAGTGAACGGGAATTACATCACCTGGTCAACTCTCCTTAACGAAGGAGATACGATCAGCATCCCCTTATTGGATCACGCTGAAAATGAAACAGTTCAAGCGACAGACTTAGGAATTACCATTTTATATGAAGATGATGTGTTGTTGATAGTCAATAAGCCGGCTGGAATGGATACCCACCCTTCTCAACCGGGTGAAGCACACTCCCTTCTCAATGGAGTCGCACACCATCTTCAAATAACCGGCCAGACCTGTATGATCAAGCATATTCATAGGCTTGATAAAGATACCACCGGTGCGGTCCTTTTTGCCAAAAACCGCCTCATTGGGTCCATGCTGGATAAAATGTTGGAAGAAAGGGAAATCAAGCGGACATACCTAGCTTTAGTCGAAGGAAACATTAAAAAGGATGAAGGCGAAATCAAAGAAAAAATTGGCCGTGACCGCCACCATGCCACGAGACGAAGGGTTTCCCCTACAGGCCAGACGGCAGTCACCCATTATCGGGTGCTCAACCGCGATTCCAAGAAAAACTTGACGCTCGTCAGCTGCACCCTGGAAAGCGGCCGGACCCACCAGATCAGGGTGCATTTCAGTCATTTGAATCACCCCTTGGCCGGAGATACATTGTATGGCGGAAAAAAGACATTTCCACGTCAAGCCCTGCATGCAAGGAAAATCGAATTCATCCACCCGATTTCTGAAGAAAAAATGATCGTTGAAGCTCCTTTCATTGATAGACCTGAAATATTCGATGTCACCATTTAAACAGAAAAACACCGTTCCATTCAGGACGGTGTTCTTATTTCTTCATTATTATCCAAAATTGTTACTCATATTTTTTCAGCATACGGTTTTTCTTCATGTCGGGACGAAATCCACTCATTTTGGCAAAAAAAATAGCTGGCCACTTGGGCCAGCTTTATTTTTGTATTTATGAAGCTTTTCTCATGCCTTTTAAGATAAGGCTTAAGATGAAGACAAATACGATTGCACCAATCAATGCTGGAATTATAGCGAAATCTGCCACTGAAGGTCCCCAGTTCCCAAGAATTAATGAACCTAACCATGCACCAACGAAACCAGCGATAATGTTACCGATAATTCCAAATGGTACGTCACGTCCAACGATCATACCTGCTAACCAACCGATGATACCTCCGATAATTAATGACCATAAAAATCCCATAATATATTTCCTCCTTCAAATTAGTTATTTTTTTCATTTTCTGCAGCAGACTCCAAGAAATCAAATCACTTCCATATTGTCATGCTTTTTTTTCAGTTCTTTTAACCTTTACATTCAAATGGTATGATGCCGATTCGCATAATATCTAATGAATGTGAATGTTTTAGTTATTGGGTAGTGTTAGCTAGCTATAGCCCTTGAGTAACTGATTTGCAATTCTCGTGTTAGTGAATTTTTTCTTTTTGTTTGCTGCTGTACTCATTATTTTCCCCGTTTAATTAATCTAAAACCTAATTTTTTTTAAAAATATTTGGCAACGAAAACAGGATTATCAGACATATTAAACGGGTATACCATAGGTTTAACTTTGTCACATATGTTAGTATAAACAGCAACTGTCCCGATTATGTTCATAAAGGAAAAAGAAAAAGGATGCCCCATTATCGGGACACCCTCCTATGCAGTATTCTTTTTTTAGAACAAAAGTTCATCGGGATTGCTGCCGAACCGTTCATTTTTGTTCAAGGCATCTATTTGATTCATTTCATTTAAACTCAATGAAAAATCAAATACCTGTGCATTTTCCTTGATACGGGACGGCGTAATCGATTTAGGTATTACAACCAGATCATGTTGCAGATGCCATCTAATCAATACTTGTGCTGAACTTTTCCCGTGCTTCTTCGCTATATGATTAATTGTCGGCTCTTCCAAAAGGTTCCCCCTGCCTAGAGGGCTCCAAGATTCTACCTTTATTTCATGTTTTGCACAGTAATCACGAATTTCAACTTGAGTCAAAAGTGGATGCAATTCAATTTGATTGACGACCGGCTTCACTTCACTATTTGCAAGTAAATTTTCCAAATGATGAACATGGAAGTTACTTACACCGATTGATTTCACCTTTCCATCCTTATACAGCTTCTCCAATGCCCTCCAGGTTTCCAGATATTTATCTTTTCCCGGCCAGTGGATCAGGTATAAATCCAAGTAATCCAATCCAAGGCGATTTAAACTATCATCAAATGCCTGGAGCGTTGTTTCATATCCTTGCTCGGTATTCCACACTTTGGATGTAATGAACAATTCTTCACGTGGCACTCCGCATTCCCGAATCGCCTGACCAACACCTTCTTCATTTTCATAAATGGCCGCCGTATCAATAGCACGATAACCAACTTCTATTGCTTTCTTGACGGACTCAACCGTTTCATTGCCGTTTTTCACTTTAAATACACCGAAACCCAACTGTGGCATTTTTACTCCATTATGTAAGGTGATCGTTTCCCCAATATTTGAAATCATTCCATCATTCCCCCTTACTTTTATTTACCAATTATACATCCCTCCACCTTCTATTTCTAACCATAAGCATCGGGATTTATAGAGTCCCTTGAGTGATAACACACCCTTATATTCCATTTATATATATTAAAGGAAACATTTTATCTTTTTAATCATTCATTAGGTTAAATATTTTGTAAAAAAATGACGAAACATCTATCCTTATAGGTATGTAATTCGTTACAATAGTATAGTTCGACTTTAAACCAAGTAAAAAAGAAGGTGCCATCTTTAAAGAATAATCAATAGTAAAACTCCCATTCTAAATATTGAGGAGTGCAAACTGTCCTGCGCCCATTCATTGGTCACAATCTATATACACTTTACATACTTGAAATCAAGGGAGTCCTCCATGTATGAATAGCATACTCATCTTAACCGCGCTAATTATTATTTTTGCTTTGGTCTTTGACTTTATCAATGGTTTCCATGATACGGCTAACGCCATCGCTACAGCAGTATCAACCAAGGCACTTAAACCACGTCATGCAATCATCATGGCTGCGGTCATGAATTTATTGGGAGCACTGACCTTTACCGGTGTAGCGCATACCATTACGAAGGATATCGTCGATCCTTTCACATTGAATAATGGTTCTTATGTAATCCTTGCTGCACTGCTTTCGGCAATAATATGGAATTTAATCACTTGGTATTTTGGCATTCCAAGCAGTTCCTCCCATGCAATCATTGGTTCAATAGCTGGAGCGGCCATCGTGGCTAGTGGATTCGATGCGATTAAATGGAGTGGGTTCACTAAAATTGTACAAGCATTGATCCTATCTCCAATCCTTGCCTTTACGCTTGGATTCATTGTATACAGTATCTTCAAGGTAGTATTCAAAAATAATAATTTAGGAAAAACCAATAAACGATTCAGGAGTATACAAATTCTCACGGCGGCCATCCAGTCTTATACACATGGGACGAATGATGCTCAAAAATCCATGGGAATCATCACGATGGCTTTAATCGCTAACGGATATGCCTCTACATCTGAAGTTCCTTTCTGGGTACAATTATCCTGCGCAATAGCCATGGCGCTCGGAACATCGATCGGAGGTTGGAAGATTATCAAAACCGTTGGCGGTAAAATCATGAAAATCCGCCCGGTTAATGGTGTGGCTGCCGATATGACTGGAGCAGCGATCATTTTCGGTGCAACCTTCCTGCATATGCCGGTCAGCACGACACATGTCATTTCTTCTTCAATACTTGGGGTCGGTTCTGCACACCGCATCAAAGGGGTAAAATGGGGAACCGCAAAAAACATGTTGGTCACTTGGTTCATTACATTGCCAATTTCCGCTTCACTAGCTGGAATCATTTACTATTTGATTGCTTTATTTTTATAGAACCTTTTGCCTTTCCCATATCGGAAAGGCTTTTTTTTTACAAATCCCCCTTATAAATGCAGGGTTTTTCCCTTTTTTTAATTTTCCTTGTTTTTTTATGTAAAGTTTTATTAAGATTTTGTAAATTTTCGTCGAAAAACCTTCCCGTATACTACATGAATTCGTTACAATCAATTTGTTAATACTAAGCGTACGACTAAAGTGCGTAAATTTGCATGACTAATTGGGAGGCTTTAACATGGCTTTTAAATCAAAAAAAGACAAATTCGCGGTAATGCTTTTTAACATCGCTCAAAACCTTAAAGAAGGTGCTGACTATTTCGCGGATTATAAACTCAAGAACATCTCCGATCTCAAAGTATTTTCAGATACCATGAAAGACTATGAGCATAAGGGCGATTCAATGGTTCATAATGTGATCAAAGAGCTTAACAATGCTTTCATCACTCCTATCGAACGGGAGGATATCCTTGAATTAACCATGAGAATGGATGATGTCATAGACGGTTTGGAACACTGTGCGGCATTATTCGAAATGTACTCAATTGTCAATGCAGATGAGTATATGCTTAAGTTTGTGGATGCAATTAAACAGTGTACGTATGAGATTGAAAATGCTGTCGATACACTATCCACTAAAAAATTGCCAATGATTCGTGAACATGCAATCAAAATTAAAGATCTTGAATCCGTTTGTGACGGAATCCAACGTCAATCAATCAAAAACTTGTTTACAGTTGAAAAAGATCCAATCAGGATCATTCAATATAAAGAAATTTATGAAAGCCTTGAAGAGATTGCCGATCACTGTCAAGCGGTGGCCAATACACTTGAAACAATCATAATGAAAAACGCCTAAGGAGTACCCCAATAAATGGATACTTTATTAATTATAACAATATTAATCGTTTTCTTTGCTTTAGCATTTGACTTCATCAATGGTTTTCATGATACAGCCAATGCAATAGCGACTGCTGTTTCAACAAAGGCCTTGAAGCCTAGGCATGCCATCATCATGGCAGCCGTCATGAATTTCGTCGGAGCCATGACATTTACTGGAGTGGCGAAGACCATAACGAAGGATATCGTGGATCCGTTCACGCTTCCGAATGGTTCATATGTAATTATGGCTGCTCTACTTGCCGCCATCATATGGAACCTTCTAACGTGGTATTACGGAATACCAAGCAGTTCCTCCCATGCATTGATTGGTTCGATTGCTGGTGCAGCGATTGCTGCAGCAGGATTCGCTGGAATTAACTGGGGAGGATTCTTGAAAATTCTTCAAGCTTTGATCTTCTCCCCGCTAATTGCTTTTGCAATCGGGTTTATCGTATACAGCATCTTTAAAGTTGTTTTTAAAAACAATAACCTGACAAAAACAAACCAAAAATTCCGGACTATACAGATTGCTACTGCAGCACTTCAATCGTATACCCACGGAACGAACGATGCTCAAAAAGCAATGGGTATCATCACGATGGCCCTTATTGCAAATGGTTATGCATCAAGTACCGATATCGCCTTCTGGGTTCAGTTCTCCTGTGCGCTCGCAATGGGACTTGGAACTTCGGTCGGCGGCTGGAAGATCATTAAGACCGTTGGCGGCAAAATCATGAAAATCCGGCCGGTCAATGGTGTTGCAGCGGATTTAACCGGAGCCTTTATCATTTTCGGTGCGACTGTAATACACATGCCAGTCAGTACAACCCATGTTATTTCGTCTTCAATCCTTGGGGTTGGATCAGCGCATCGGGTCAAGGGTGTAAAATGGGGAACGGCAAAAAGAATGATCATCACTTGGTTCATTACCATTCCCATCTCGGCAACATTAGCTGGTTTGCTTTATCTTTTAATTAACTTCCTATTCTAAAATAAAATCCCTTCCGGTTTCCATCGGTAGGGATTTTCTGTTTTACAAAGGATTTATCTATGCTTATTAATAGGAAATCGTTTAAAATTCAAGGAGAAGGAATTTTTTTTAGCGAGGGGCAAAATAAAAATGAAGGAATTCGAAAAAAATAGAGATATTTTTAAAGACCTTTATGGAGATATGATGGAGTTTGCCGATAGAATCAGTTCTGTTTTAGGTTGCCCCATTACAATCGAGGACGGTAACCACCGCTTACTTGCATATAGCACTCACGATGATACTACGGATCAGGCTCGTATCATGACCATAATCGGAAGACGTGTCCCTGAAAAGGTCATCAACAGTTTATGGAAAGATGGCTTCATCCCCGCGTTATTGAAAGAAGATGCCCCCATTAAAATCGGGGCTATCAATGATGTCGGTCTCGGGAACAGGGTTGCGGTTTCCATCCGGAAAAATAATGAAGTACTTGGATTCATTTGGGCTTTGGAGGTAAATGAACCTTTCACCGAAGAAGATATGAAATTTCTGCAATTCGCTGCCAAGGAGGCAAAGAACCAGTTACAGCAATTGCAATTGAAAAAGAAAAGGAAAGAAGCAGGTCATCAAGAATTCCTCTGGCGCATGTTGACCGGGCACTACCAAGAAGAATCGGAAATAATTGAAAATTACAAGAAATTCTCCATCCATGTTCCAGTGGTTTTTTCCATTTTGGTATTCGAATTTCCTAAAGAGATCAATCGCGAAGTGGAGCGCTACATTTCATACATGTTAACGACCACTCAAAAGATAAACAGTTCTTTATTTGCCATTGACCATAACAAGCTCATTCTTTTCGCGGGAGCCAACCAGGAAAACAACCCTTCTTTCACTTCATCGATTTATGAGTTCATTCCTTTTTTCATTCTGGAGATGAAACGGCGTTTCGGTGTTGAGCATATCCTTGGAACGGCTGGAAATATGTATAAAAACTTAATGGATGTTAAATCAAGTTACGAAGAAGCTTTATACACCCTAAAAATGAAGAATATATTCCCTGATGACATGAAACTCATTTTACATTACGAAGAACTTGGCATGTTTCAAATGATCGAATCACTTGCAAGCAACAAACAGCGTCGTGTCCATCCTTCCATCCTTAAGCTAAAGGCATACGACATGAAAAACCAGACGGAATTGCTGCAAACACTCACCGTCTATCTAGAGAAAGATTGCAACCCAAATGAAGCTTCAAGAAATCTTCATATCCATGTGAATACATTGAATTACCGATTGAAAAGAATCTCTGAAGTGGGAAATATTCGATTAAAAGACCCGATTCAAAAAATGTCCCTCTTTCTTAACATTAAACTTAATCAATATGATGAATTTTTCAAGAAAAATTAATGATATATTCCTTGATATGGAATGCTAAAAGAAGTGTGGAAAGGTTGATCATATGAAATTTGAAACAAAAGAAGAACTCGAAAAAGAATTAACAATCATTGGAAAATGGGAGAAGGATCAGAAAGGACTATGGTTTTGGGAACGTATTGGGCGGATCCCCTTCAAGCTATTGGATAAGTTGACACCGGATTTCATTCAGAAAAAATTGGGTGTCATGCTTGATGAAATCGGCAGCTACATTCAGAATGGCGGAAAATATTTAACGAAAGAAGCCCATATTCTAAGTCAGCTGCAAGCAAAGGTTCCCGAATTGAATATTACTGACCTGGAAGATGTTTCAAGGATTCCCCTCCATATCATGGATAGCGTGAGTCAGGATATTAAAAATTCAGGCAGCAAATTGGCAACGGTTCAAGGTGCCACTACCGGAATTGGCGGAATCTTCACCTTGGCCATCGACATCCCCCTCCTTCTCGGCATGTCGATCAAAACCCTTCAGGATATTGCCATCACATATGGCTTCAATCCCAGAGACCGCGAAGAACGTATTTTCATCGTCAAATGTCTACAATTTACAACATCGGATGTTGTCGGCAAAAAGGCTCTATTAAATGAATTGTCGAAAATGAACCAGACTGATTCCCAATCAAAAAGGGAAATAGCATCCGAACTGCAAGGATGGCGAGAAGTCGTTTATACATACCGTGATCAGTTTGGCTGGAAAAAGCTTTTGCAAATGGTTCCTGTTGCCGGAATAATATTTGGCGCCCTTACAAATCGGTCGATGATAGCCGATATTGCCGATACGGGAATCATGCTATATAAGAAAAGAAGGATTTTAGAGCGCATTCAAGAACCTATTGCAAAGAATTAAATTCAGCTTTTAAAAAAAGGTCTTGATCCTGCGAGTCCATGTTTTTTAAACTGCGTTTGTGGAATTCCACAAATACACCTTTTTCATTTTTCTGATTTCCACATACTAACTGTTTCTTTTTCCAACTATACTTGTGATACAAATAGTAAAACATATTATTGGAGGGATTAAGATGAGAATAGGAATTCCAAAAGAGATTAAAAACAATGAAAATCGTGTAGCTATCACTCCAGCCGGGGTCGTAGCATTAGTCAATGCAGGACACGAAGTATTAATCGAAATGAACGCAGGTCTAGGAAGCAGTTTTACAAATGAAGCATATCAAGAAGCTGGTGCTGTTATAGTCGAGGACGCTGCTAGCGTTTGGGCAAGCACAGAAATGATCATGAAAGTAAAAGAACCTATCTCATCTGAATATAAATATTTCAGAAAAGATTTAATCCTTTTCACATATTTACATCTTGCGGCAGAACCGGCCCTAGCTCAGGCCCTAAAAGAAAGCGGTGTCTTGGCCATTGCTTATGAAACGGTTGCTGTAAACCGCACACTTCCTTTATTGACACCAATGAGTGAAGTTGCAGGACGCATGGCTGCACAAATCGGTGCTCAGTTCCTTGAAAAAAATAACGGCGGTAAAGGAATACTCTTAAGCGGAGTTCCTGGAGTCAAACGTGGTAAAGTCGCTGTAATCGGCGGAGGCATGGTTGGAACGAATGCTGCTAAAATCGCTATCGGATTAGGCGCAGATGTTACCATTCTTGACTTAAGCCCTGACCGCCTTCGTCAACTTGATGATATTTTCGGAAATGAACTGACTACACTCATCTCCAACCCTTATAATATTGCAGAAGCAGTCAAAGAAGCCGATTTAGTAATCGGTGCTGTATTGATTCCAGGTGCTAAAGCTCCTAAGCTAGTTACTGAAGAAATGGTTAAATCGATGTCTCCAGGTTCAGTCATTGTCGATGTTGCAATCGACCAAGGCGGTATCTTTGAAACTGTCGACCACATAACAACACATGATAACCCTACTTATGTTAAGCATGGAGTAGTGCATTATGCAGTAGCAAATATGCCAGGAGCAGTGCCTCAAACTTCTACAGTAGCTTTAACTAACGTAACAGTACCATTTGCACTTCAAATTGCAAACAAAGGTGCCATCAAAGCAATCCTTGAAAATGATGCACTTGCAAAAGGCGTCAATGTGGCGAACGGTGAAATCACTTTCGAAGCAGTTGCCATAGACCTTGGGTACAACTATGTAAGTGTTGAAAACGCTTTAAACCCCAATAACATTAACGCTTAATAAAAAATAAGACTCCAGACATAATCGTCTGGAGTCTTATTTTTTCCTGGTTTTAATATTCTTTCAACTAAAAACAATATCTGCGCATTTACGACTTAATATTACAAGGAAATATAGGTGCTGGCCTGGTTCTCCTTTCAATTTAAGGTTTTAACCACTTTGCGCATGGTCATTCAGCCACACCTGGCTAAGAATATCTGTGTGTAAAAGACCTACTGGAAAAATAAGTAGGTCTTCTATTAAAGCTTGTTTTTACTACAAAAGTCACGATATACCTATTGTAATCTTTCCTTATGTATTTCCCGAATACAATGATGACTTATTATTCGGTCGTCTTCTTCTTTTTCTTGCGTTTAACACCAGGGCGGTTTGGCGTGATGATGCATCTTGTCTTGATCCTAATCCAAAAGGAATGACTGGTATTCCATGTTCATTTGCATAACCCATGACTGCTCTTACTTCCGCAGTATCCCTTGGATATATCACCATATCCGGTAAATGCGGAGTGTGATATGATTCATCATGGCTGTGCTGTTCCAATAAAGTTTCATTCACCGTTTCTTGTTCTTCCGAAAGTATCTTCCTTCATTCTTCTATATAATCATTCGTTATGCTGCCCTTTTTTTACCAAACATTCTGAAAATATTACACAAAATGAGATTGCCCGCTAATAGGCAATCCATCTTTCTTCACTTACTGAAACCTTTCGTTTTATCCGTGCAGGCCTTCATTGCTTGTAGAATGCTGGATCTTAGCTGATTCTCTTCCAAAGCCGCTACCGCAGATATCGTTGATCCGCCCGGCGTGCAGACATCATCCTTTAAAGCAGCAGGATGTCTTTCCGTTTCCAGTACCATTTTAGCAGCTCCCATTACAGCTTGTGCTGCCATTCGGTATGCTTGTTTTCGTGGAATGCCATCACGGACCCCCCCATCAGCCAGCGCCTCGATGAACATATATACATAAGCAGGCGACGAACCGCTGATAGCCGGTACTGCGTCCATCAAATCTTCATGCAGGATTTCCGTTTTACCGAAACTATTCAGCAGTGCAGTCACATCCTCTATATCAGCATCGGTAATTTCATCATTAATGCACATGGCAGTCATGCCTTCACCGACAAGCGAAGGGGTGTTTGGCATCGTCCGGACAACCTTCACTCTTTTTTCGAAGCTGTTCTCAACTAGAGATACAGTGATTCCTGCTGCCATAGTAATGATCACAGCATCTTCTTTAACATGATTCTTCACTTCTTCAAGCACTTGCTTATGCATGGCAGGTTGGATCCCTAGAAAGAGAAAATCGGCAAAACCGGCAACCTCTTTATTATCCAAAGTACCTTTAACGTTATATTTCGTGGTGATTTTAGTTTTGGTCTCCGCACTCGCAGTACTGACCATGATCTCTTCAGGTGAAATGACCTCTGCAAGCAGCATGCCCTCAAGCATTGCCTCACCCATTTTGCCGCATCCAATAAAACCGATTTTTTTATTCATATCTTACACTTCCAATCATAAGTTCATCTAGATTCCTTCTTATTATATCGGATATGGTATATGGAAACACGTTGGAGATATTAATCAGGAAGGATTTGGTGGTTTCTGGTCGAATTACTTAAATGATATGAATGAATCTTTATATCCACCTTTACGCAATATAGTCATGTAATTGAATTCTTTTGCAAAAAACGTTGACTAATTGGTCATTAGAGATTTATAATTTTGACCTATTAGTCACAAACGAATAAGAAATACAGTTATAGAAATGGAGAAATGCTATGCAAATGGAAAAAAAAGCGGTCAATACCAAGCTTGTCTTAACAGGATTGATCATAGGAATGTTTTTCAGTTCATTGGAACAGACGATCGTCGGTACGGCCATGCCGACCATTATCGGGCAATTGAATGGTTTTACCATCTTTGCATGGGTAACGACTGCCTATTTAATAGCCTCAACGACTGTTGTACCCATTGTTGGAAAGCTATCTGATTTATATGGCAGGCGTTCCCTTTATCTGCTTGGCACAATCATATTTACGATCGGTTCGTTTTTATGTGCCACAGCCACTTCGATGGAGCAATTGATCATCTACAGGGGTCTGCAGGGAATCGGCGGCGGGATGATCATGCCTTTATCCCAAACGATCATCGGCGATATATTCTCTGCGGAACAAAGAGCCAAATGGCAGGGTGTATTCGGAGCCCTTTTTGGTTTAAGTTCTGTCATCGGCCCTTTTTTGGGCGGCCTGATCGTTGACCATATCAGCTGGCATTGGATCTTTTTGATCAATGTACCGACGGGCTTACTATCTGCCATTTTGATTTATGTAGGGTTGAAACATGAAGCGATAAGGAAAACTGAGAAAGTGAATATCGATTATCTAGGGATTTTCACCTTGATTCCTGGTATTGTCCTGTTATTGCTTGGCTTGACCTTCGGTGGTGATAAATTCGAATGGGTATCATTAGAATCTCTCTTGATTTTCGGCAGCACCATTGTCTTCATTGCCCTATTCATCATTTTTGAAAGAAGAGCAGTCGAACCTATCCTTGATTTATCCCTTTTTAAGAATAGAGTTTTTTCCACCACGAATATATTGGGATTCCTGCTTGGCCTTGGCATGTTCGGAGCAATCATGTTCGTCCCGCTGTTCATGCAAGGCGTTTTGGGAGTTTCACCAACAAAAGCGGGTTCGACCATGACTCCGATGATGATCGGTATGATTCTTTCCAGTATCATTGGCGGTCGGTTACTTTTGAAATTCCGTTTTCGTACCGTGCTTACCTTTGGAATGGCCTTTGCGACGCTTGGCTTTTTCTTAATGAGTATGATGGACGGCAGTACGACTATATTCACTGCGTACTCATTCATGGCCATCCTTGGGATAGGCATGGGGCTTGTCATGCCGACATTGATGATTGCCGTTCAAAACGAATTTCCAAAATCGCAGCTAGGTTCGGTTACAGCTGCTTCGACATTCTTCCGGTCAATAGGGGGAACGATGGGCATCACGATTTTGAATGCTGTCATGAATCACAATCTCCAGCAAAATATGGATGATGCGGTCGTAAGCCAAAAGGACCCTATATTGCATGAGGCACTGAAGGCATTAGCCGATAAAACGGATACGTTATTCAACATCATGCTTTATCCTGAAAACCTTAAAATGCCCGCAGAAGTCAGCAATGTCCTTGTAAAAACGATAGAAAATGCCTGGATCGATGCATTCTCCAGTGTTTTCATCACCGGTATCTTTTTTGTTTCCGCGGGGATATTAGTGGCACTTTCCGTGGGTTCGGGCCGAATCAAAAGTGATCAAGAAACAGAAAAAGAATTAGGCTAAACATATGCTCGGGACCGGCTGATATAATCGGTCGGCCTTTTTCATCCCTTCAATCCTATGTTTCTTTTTCATTGATAAGGGAATTTTACCTATATGAGATTAAATGGGGTGATACTATGAAAAAGATAAACCATTCAATTTTGCCAGTTGATTTTTATCAGCAGCCCACGCTTGAACTGGCAAAATCCCTTCTTGGCTGCCTGATTGTAAAAGAAACAGCTGATGGAACCGCTTCTGGATTCATTGTTGAAACAGAGGCCTATATTGGTCCTGGGGACAGGGCCGCACATAGTTTTGGAAATAGACGGACAAAACGGACGGAAGTGATGTTCGGAAATTCCGGTTTGATATATACATACGTCATGCACACACATACACTGGTCAATGTCGTAAGCGGCGGACCTGAAAATCCGGAAGCCATTTTAATTCGGGCGATTGAACCCTATTCAGGGCTCGAGTTAATGCATGAAAGACGGGGAATTGCCGATATTCGTAAATGTACCGATGGACCAGGGAAGCTAACAAAGGCACTAGGCATCACCATGGATGATTATGGTCGATCTTTTACGGATCCCCCGCTATATCTAGCTGAAGGAAAAAAGCCTGAACACATATCCAGCGGCCCCCGTGTCGGAATCGACAACTCCGGGGAAGCAAAAGATTACCCTTGGCGTTTCTGGGTTACCGACAATCCATTTATATCCCGTAAGAACTTAATTAATAAAAGGGTACCGAAAAAATCACCGTGATGTTATCCCCTCTAAGTGAACTGTGTAATTTCTGTGGATGATACACACCTTTGAGGGGATTTTACTATGTCCGTAAGCATTCCGATATATCAAAAAGTAGTGAATGAAAGATTATGAATATAGCTAATGACAGCCATAGCCTCAAAAGGAACTAGGCTTAAATTAAAGTGCTACTTAATTTCCTGCCAAACTTATACATTAGATTATTCAAGTCCCCTCAATATCCCTGATTCAATTTCCATAATTTCCTTACCCATTCAACTTACATCCTATTACCCCAGTAATAATAAATTGACTTCCTTCTATTACGAACCTAATATAGTTAAGTCAGCAATATGGAAGGTGGTTTAAGATGAACGTTCAGGCCCTTTTGCAAATGAATACAATTTTTATTAGTATCCTAATTGAATCCCTTCCCTTTATTTTACTGGGAGTCCTTATATCCGGAATCATCCAAATGTTTGTGTCAGAAGAGATGATTGCAAAAATCATTCCGAAAAATCCGATCTTATCTGTTCTATCCGCAATAGGTGCAGGAGTCTTTTTTCTTGCCTGCGAGTGCGGGATCGTCCCGATTACCCGCCGTTTGATCGCTAAAGGTGTTCCTCTTTCAGCGGCCATTGCCTTTATGCTTTCTGCACCCATTCTCAATCCGATTGTCCTGTTTTCCACCTATATAGCGTTTGGCAATAGTTGGAGCATGGTTTTCTATCGTGGCGGAATTGCATTGGCGGTCGTCCTGATCATTGCATGCATCCTGTCTTTTCAATTTAAGACAAATCAGCTCAAACAGGAACATATCGAACATATGCATCACCATAAACTTACATTTAAAGACAAAATAACGGGGATGTTCAAACACTCGATTGAAGAGTTCTTTTCTGTTGGAAAATACTTAATCATTGGTGCATTGCTGGCAGCTGCCATTCAAACCTTTTTGAAAACATCCCTATTGCTTGAAATCGGTCAAGGAAAATTATCCGGGAATGCAGTCATGATGGCGTTGTCCTATGTCATGTCCTTGTGTTCCCAAGCGGACGCCTTTGTTGCAAGTTCTTTTAGAAGTACCTTCTCGCCCTCTTCACTAGTTGCTTTTCTAGTATTTGGGGCCATGTTTGATATTAAAAATACGATCATGCTTTTAGGTACCTTCAAAACGAAATTCGTTTTATGTTTGATGGCCTATATATTTATTTCCGTCTTAGGCCTAACTTTATTGTTTATTTCTTAAAGAGGGTGTTTTATATGGGAAGATTATTCATATTACTTGGACTTACTTTTTTATTCATGCATTTACACGCCTCAGGGGATATATCGAAATACATTAATATGGAATATTCATATGTTTCACAGATTGCCATCTATATACTGGCAATATTCACGTTAATGGGATCTTACTTATATTTTAAGGAAGATAATCAAGAAGAATGCGTTGATTGTCAGTGCGGACATGATCACTCCCAGGAAAATAAGAAATGGAAAAGGAACCTTACTTATTTCCTATTCTTCATTCCCATTTTAACCGGTCTCTTTTTGCCTGTTGCCACTATGGACTCCAATATCGTAGAAAAAAAAGGATTTCATTTCCCAGTATATGAAGACTCGGATGAATATAGCCAGCATCAATTTCTGCAGCCGGATACGAGTCTTTATTATGGCAAGGATGACTATTTAACTTTAATGGATAACTCTCTCAAAGGCTTGGTTGATCGTGACAGTCTTCAATTAACAGATGAAAACTATCTAAACGATTTAGAAGCCATCTATTACTCTCCTGGAAAGTTCACTGGCAAGCAAATAACGTTAACCGGATTTTCGTACAATTCAAATGAGCTAGCCAAAAACCAGGTATTCCTGTTCCGTTTTGGGGTCATTCACTGTGTCGCGGACTCTGGGGTATTCGGCATGCTAATCGAATTTCCTGAAGGAATGCATCCTAAAAATGATGAGTGGTATTCCGTGACAGGTGAATTGGAATCGATTTATTATCAGCCATTCAAGAAAACCATTCCCCTGCTCAAAGTATCATCACATAGTAAAATCGCTGAACCGGATGATCCCTATGTTTATAGACAATATTAAAAAATGAATCATGGAAAGGTAAGGATATGTTATTCTTGCCTTTCTTTTTAATTGCCCCAAACTTCCATTTTGTGGAATACTCTTTTTATCCATTTATGCGAAATTACAGTACGGTCCTCTTACACTCCACCTGAATCCCACAAACCCCCATTTTCCTGTAACAAGATTTCCCGAAAAATGACGAAAAAGTTGAATTTTATTTATATGGGTCATGTTTTTTATATTCCATACCCTTATAATATAAATGCTACATATTTTTTTACCACATCAGGAGGAACTTTCCTAAATGAACAATTCTAAAAACTCTTTCATTCTTGCAGGAACCATTATAGGCACCCTAGTGGCAGGCAATTCCGCTTATGCTGGTTCTTATCAAGTTAAATCAGGGGACACCCTTGATGAAATCTCTAAAGCTAATCATACAACTGTCCAAGCATTAAAATCTCAAAACCATTTGACTAGTAACCTTATTTTTCCCGGCCAAATCTTGAAATTTAATACCCTTAACAACCATACAGCTAAAAATATGGATAAAACCGAAAAATATGTGGTTAAACTGGGGGATACCTTATCAACAATTGCTAAAAGATATAACCTTTCCCTTAGTGCCCTGCTTAAATTAAACACTGATATTTCTAATTCGGATCGCATTTATATTGGCCAATCCATCCGGGTTTCCGGAAAAGCCCCTGCATCTAGCTCTACGGCTAAAAATAGTCCTTCTAATGCTACATATAGGGTCAAATCCGGTGACACCCTGGATAAAATCGCTAGAGTCAATAATATAACTGTCAAACAATTAAAGTCTAAAAACCATTTGACTAGTAACCTTATTTTTCCCGGCCAGGTCTTGAAGATTAATACCCTTAACAACTATGCGAGTACGAATAATAGTAAAAATACAACAGAAGTTTATGTAGTTAAATTAGGGGATACCTTATCAACAATCGCTAAAAGATATAACCTTTCCCTTAGTGCCTTACTTAAAATGAACCCTACTATTTCCAATTCAAGTCGTATTCGAATCGGCCAATCCATCCGGGTTTCAGGACAAGCCTCAGCATCTGCAATTAAAAAACCGTCCAAATCGACAAAGGCGGATCAAGTTTTGGCTGCTGGCGCTAAATATATGGGAGCCAAGTATGTTTACGGTGCGAGCACTTCACGCACGGATGTATTTGATTGCTCTTCATTCACATTAAGAGCATTCCAAAGTGCAGGTGTTTCCTTGCCTCGAAATTCAGTGGCACAATCACAAGTTGGTACAACTGTTTCTTCAAAATCCCTCCAAAAAGGGGATTTAGTATTCTTCGATACCAATAATGATGGCGTAATCAATCATGTGGGAATTTATGCCGGTAACGGTCAAATGCTGAATGCTTCTACATCTAAGGGTGTATCCTACGCTAACATCAACAGTTCTTACTGGGGACCTAGCTTTGTCAAGGCAGTTCGTGTACTTAACTAAATGATTTTTGGCAATAACTCATGTTTGCTAAAAAATTAACTCTTTATGCCTTGATAAAAGAGCAAAAAAGCGTGTTTTGATAAAAAATCATACACGCTTTTTTGCGTATAATAATGTCAACCGCCAACTGGTGTTATGGCTTATAACCATTCTCACACACGCATTAACCTTTGCCTTTCCACAATCTCATAATCAAGTTGATTACTGACACGTACTTCTTCCAAGCTTGATAATTCCTTTCGTTGGGCTATTTCATCCTTCTTTTTTTATGATAGACAATCGTAAGAACCAAGCTTTTCTTAATAACATCATCATCACCGCCTGTTTTGTCACATGTCTTTCCTGCATTCCACCTGCTTTTTATGAACTTTTTCTTCAATATGATCTATGAATGGCTGATTATTGTTGAGATTTTCTTTATTCCCGCGCTTATGATAAATTTTTACGCTTTTTTTATGCCCCCTTATCTACAGAAATAGCCGACCGTGAAAAGAATGGTTTTCTCCACTTAGGAAAAATAGATATTTTCCCTATTACTTCAATTTCTTTTTCAACTTGCCATCCTTGTCCTTGATCGGGCCGCATGGATATATAGAGAGTACAGGATCTATACCAACAAAAAATGGCCTTCATAACAGAAGACCTTTCTTTAACAATCGTTTCAGTTTGATTTCAGAAATAAACATAAAGGTTTAACTAGTCTTAATCAAGTTATGGGATGAGAGCATTCCGGACCTTTTTGAAGAAACTAGTTTACCTGCAGATTTTTTCAAAAAAAACGTTTCAGTTTGATTTCAGAAATCCGCTCCCTTTCCGCCGACTGTCTGCCAAGCCTCCTTAACGTCTATGTGGGGTCTTGGCTAGCCAGTTATTCGGCAGGAGTGTCGCATATTTCTTCAATCCATTGAGTTTTCATTTCATATAATACCGTGAAAATACATGAAGGATAACCAGTTTTCTTTTAAAACATGGTTCGGCGTAAGAGCATTTCGAACATGGCATTACTTTAGTTTCTCTTGTTTTTCAAGATACTGCCTCACTTTTTGCAAATATTCCGGGGCATCCATTTGATCTTTCACGACCAATTCTATAAGGCAAAGTTTATCGGCGTTCTGAGCATTTGTAATGGCATCATCCAGTTCACCATTCGTCTTGACTCTTGCTGTAAATGCCTCTTGACCAAACGCTTCAGCCAGTTTTGTATAATCCCACTCTGGTATCTCGTTGTATTTCTGTTTTTCTATATCTACTTTTACGTTTAAGAATTTTTCTATCGTGTAGCCTTTATTGTTGAGGATAAACACGATGGGCTTGCAGCCGTTCTCCAGCATCGAGCTTATTTCCTGTGCTGTCAGCTGTATCGAGCCGTCCCCTGTAAACAAAAGAACACGCCGGTTTCTATCCGCTATACAAGCACCGAAAGCTGCGGGCGTCGCATATCCAATGCTTTGCCAGCCTCCCTGAGCAATGTAGGTCACCCCTTTCGGCAATCTGACCTGTGACATGCCATAAGAGAATGTTCCTGTTTCCGTGACCACTATGTCCTTTTCCTTCAACATTTGCTGAATTCGAGGATAATAGGAAGTCGCTTTCAGCGGTGCTGAAGGGTCTTCCACAATTATTGTGCTATACGGAAACGAGATGTTTCCAACAGATTCGTTCTGCCGGTAGCCTATGTCCTGGAATTCATTTAGAATTTCCTCCGCTCTGACATTCATATAACTGGCTGCTCCCACTTTTACTGTGTCAGGTTGAATTTCCACCATTTTCAACGGGTTAAGCTTTGCTGTTCCTTTGGAAGTATTGACGTCGGACCAAACAGCACCAACGGCTATGATCAAATCCGCTTCTTCAACAGTCTGAGTTACATCCTTACTTCCGAAAGCTCCGCCGTATACACCAATATACTGGGGATGGCTCTCATCAAACCCGCTTTTGCCCTGCATTAATGAAGCAACTGGAACGTTTAACCTCTCAGCGAGCTGCAGTACGGGTTTCTGCAAGTTATAACGAAGTGTTTTCACGTCCACAAGCAGAACGGCTTTATTTACATGTTCTAACATGCCTTTTATATGCTTCACTGCTGACTGCAAAGCATCGACATTCGTTTTGGTCATATTTTCTGATGTCTCACTGTGAGAAAGCACTGGTTTTTCAACGAGATCGATAGCCACTACCAAATAAACGGGCTTTTTCTTTTCTTTCGCGATTCTGATTGCAGCCGGTATCTCCCTAACTGCGTTTTCTGGTGTAAGAATTGCCGTATAACTGGTGATATGCTCATAAACCTTACGGAAAACATCAAAATCTCCATCCATTAACGTATGATGGGCAAGCTCCTTCTCCTGTTGCATCATGGACTTTGGCGAGCCTACAATATGGATGAGCGGCACATTTTCACTGTACGCTCCAGCGATTGCATTACATGCGCTCATTTCACCGACACCAAAGGTGGTGATGAGTGCCGACATGCCCCTCACCCGGGCATAAGCGTCCGCTGCGTATCCAGCATTGAGTTCATTTCGTCCATTAATAAACTCAATCCCATCGTAATCTTCCAAAGTATCTAGCAATGAGAAATTATAGTCTCCGGGCACACCAAAAATCTCTGTAATGCCTTCTGCTTTTAAGCAGTCGTATAAATATTGTCCCAAGGTTCTGTTTTCAGCCAAGTCAATCACTCCTTCATCGATTACTCTCTACTTTATTTATACCCAAACAGAAGTAGGTTAACCGTATATGTATCCATATACTTCAAGGTGAGTTGGCTCTATTACTCTAGTTTTAGCTTTGATGAATGAAGTGAGTTAGACTATCCCAGGCATGACTCTTATAAAAATGATTCAAATCCAAATCGAAATATCTGAAAATTCTTGATTTCAGTTCTATTTTTGATTTATATTTGAATCACCGGAACAGTGGATAAGGGGGCAAACGATGAGTGATAACAATGTGAAAAGAGTTTTGGAATGCATCATCAACACATCCAATAATAATATTACCGTGACTGATGAAAAAGGATTCATTTTATTCACGAATCCTAACCATTGGTGGATATATGGAATCGAACCAGAACATTATCTTGGAAAATCCGTTTATCAGCTCGAAACGGAAGGAATCCTTTCACCTTCGATATCCGCCATGGTATTGAAAGAGAAAACACCTATCCAGATCATGCAGCAAACGAAGACGGGAAAAATCGTCATGTCGACCGCCTATCCCATCTTTGATGAAGATGGTGAATTGATTCATGTCGTCAGCTATGCCCAAGATCAAACTGAAATCAGGAACCTCCAGGATCAGTACGGTCAATTGGAGAAAAAGATTCAAGAATACCAATCGGAGGTAGAGGAACTTAGGGAACAGGAGGAGCTGATCTATCGCAGCAAGGAAATGCGGCAAATCGCCAAAACAATACACCGTGTTTCCAAAACGGATGCGACAGTCATGCTTCTTGGGGAATCCGGTGTGGGAAAGAGCGTATTCGCCCGGCGGCTGCACAATCAGAGTTACCGCAGCAAAGAGCCATTCATCGAAGTCAACTGCAGTACCATCCCAGAAAGCCTCTTTGAATCAGAAATGTTTGGATATGAAGCGGGATCCTTCACCGGAGCGCAGAAGCAGGGGAAGCAAGGGCTGATTGAACAAGCAGATAACGGAACCTTATTTCTGGATGAAATTGGGGAGCTTCCCCTGGATATGCAAGTGAAATTATTAAATGTCCTGCAAGAGAAGACCTTTAAAAGAGTGGGAGGAAAAAAAGAGCATAAGATAGATTTCCGGCTTGTAACGGCCACCAATCAAAACCTTGAGGAAATGGTGGAAAAGGGAACATTCAGGCTTGATTTATATTATCGCTTAAATGTGATTCCCATCCAAATACCGCCTTTACGAGAAAGAAAAGAAGATATTGCCATCTTAATCAATCATAATCTCGAAATCATCAACAAAAAATACAAGTCAGATAAGAAATTGCACCCTTCCACTTACGAAATACTGATTCAGCATAAATGGTCAGGAAACGTGCGTGAATTGGAAAACCTGATTGAACGGCTCATTTTGACCTCGGAAGACTCCATCATTTTCCCAGGCTTTCTCCCCTCCCATTTCCATGGACAAGAATCTTTGGAGAAAATAGATGACACCCTAATGATTGACAATATGATGGTTGATGATAGTGATCTCAATACCGCCCTCGAACAAGTCGAAAAATGGATGATGATGAAAGCGAGTAAGCAATGCAAGTCCACATATGAAATGGCTAAATTCTTAGGTATCAGCCAGCCTTCCGTCGTCAGAAAAATGAAGAAATATAAAGATCATCTGCCCATTTAGTAACAGTGGGATGAAAGATTTCCAATACAGTATCCACCTTTTTTTAGCCTGTATAAATAGGAGACCAGCGTATCGAAGGTCTCCTATCGCTTACTTATTTGACACGCCTGCAGATTCAAATGTTGCCATTTCTTTAATGACCAATGTCGCTGCCTTAAGGATGGGGTATGACAGGGCTGCCCCTGTTCCTTCCCCGATTCTCATTCCCAGGTCGAGGATCGGCTCCTTGCCAAGCAGTTCTATGGCCGTTTCATGACCAGGTTCTGCAGATCGATGTCCAACAAACATATAATCGGCTGCACGTCCGGAAATCAGGTTTGCCAATACGGCAGCCGTGGTTGTAATGAAACCATCAACAAGAATGGGTATACGGTTATTCGCTGCAGCAAGCATCGCCCCTGCCATACCTGCAATTTCGAATCCACCGATATTCATCAAAATATTTATTGGATCATCAGGATTAAGATTTCTTAATGAAATCGCTTCTTCAATTATTCTTCGTTTATGTAAAATGCCTTCTGACTTCAATCCTGTTCCCTGCCCCACTAGTGATTCGACGCTTTTCCCGCTTACGATGGAGATGATTGCGGTACTGGATGTCGTATTTCCGATTCCCATTTCACCAAGAATCAGGCAATTCACACCACGGGCAATCATTTTCTGTGCACGGTCATATCCAATTTCAAGCGCTTGATTTACTTCTTCCTTTGTCATCGCCTCTTCCTTATAAAAGTTTCTAGTTCCATTGCGGACTTTTCTCGAAGTTAATCCCGGTGCTTCGATATCTGCATCGATCCCTATATCGACAATGTCCAAGTAAGCATCTATCGCACGGCTTAATACATTGATGGCAGCACCGTCATTCAGGAAATTAAGCGCCATTTGTTCCGTCACTTCTTTTGGATAAGCAGAAACCCCTTCTTCCGTAATTCCATGGTCGGCTGCAAACACGATCACCCCCGGTTTCGAAATGTCCGGAAATGCCTCCCCTGTCATCTTGGCCAGTTCGATTATCCATTCTTCAAGCCGTCCTAAGCTTCCCTGAGGAAGCGTCAGCGAATCGACATGGCCTTTAACCTGCCGTCCCATTTCTTCATCCAGTATCGGAATGGAGATGGCAGCTAACTCATTTGTCATATTAATAACCCCCACAATCCAAAATGAAAAACCTTAACCATAGGAAAAGGTTCTTATCCATCATCTGATATAACTACAATTTAGTCCATATAATTATCATCTAAGCTTTCACTTGAATTCACTGTGATCCTTTTACTTCGGCACTCCCATTTCATTTAATGGGTAGATACGAAATTTCACTTTGCCCACAAGTGATTTTTCAGAAATAAAACCAAATCTTCTTCCATCCCAACTATTCCTTCGATTATCCCCCATGACAAATAAATGACCGACAGGAACCTTGGATTTCCCAAGTAAATCACTTAGGGTGAAATTCTCCGTCAGATTTTCTTCAGGTGGAATTTCACCTTTTTTTGTTTTCAAATATGGTTCTGTATACTTTTTCCCATTGATATATAAGACATCATCTTTCATTGCGATGCTGTCCCCTGGTAAACCGATCACCCTTTTTATATAATTCTCTTCCGCGTCCGGAGCATAAAATACGACCATATCGAAGCGCTCCGGCTTTCCTATTTTAGCTACCACGATCCGGTCATCATTTTCATAAGTCGGCTCCATTGATTCACCTTTTACCGTGACTGGTGTAAATAAAAACTGTTGGCAAATGAACGCGATCATTAGAGCGAATAAGATAGCTTTCAACCATGAAAACACTTCACTTTTCATATTCTTCATAAGAACTCCTTCCCAACGATAATGGCTGTATTTTGCCTAGCAGCACCAAAAATAATTCTTTAGCTTTAATTTGCCGGTTGGTGATTTTTAGAGGAGACATTTCAAAGAAATATCTTGAAAAATTGTAACATATTCATTTATCGCTTGCGAGATTAAATGATTCGTAGAGCCAATCTTAAACCATGAGAAAAAGGATAGCGATTTTAGCTATCCTTTTCCTTAGTTTGTTCTTCAGAACTTATTCCAAGTCAATATTGAGTCGAGTGGCAAACGGACTTTTTCAAATCCTGCTTTAGTTCCTTTTCCAAGGGAAATCAACATGACAGGTTTGAAGTTTTCCGGTACATTGAATGCTTCCACAAATTTGGCTTCATCGAACCCTCCCATTGGGACTGTATCGTATCCTTTTGCTTTTGCAGCTAACATGATCTGCATGGAAACCAAGCCACCGTCAATCATGGCTACGCTTAAAGCTTTTTCAGTGGAAAAGTTGCCGTAATTATGCAGAATAGAGGCTACATATGGCTCTTTGATTTCATTCTTCATGATCCCTTTATCGACTAATTCACCATAAATCCGTTCTGCATTTTTGTAACCTTCTATATCAGCTAAAACGGCAATGACAGCAGATGCATCGACGATTTGTTGTTGGTTATTTGCGATGGGAAGCAATTCTTGTTGGGTTTGTTTATCTTGAATCACAAGGAATCTCCATGGCTGTAAGTTGGAAGAAGACGGTGCTTGAATCGCAATCTCCAGGATTTCACGAATTTCCTCTTCAGTCATCACGTATTCAGCATCGTACTGGCGAACAGATCTCCTTTCTTTTGCTACCGTAATGAAATCCGTATCATTAAGGACTTTCGGCTTTTCAAGCGGTACATTCAATTCTTTCGATTTATTCAGGTACTCTTCTTTACTCATTATATTTTTTGTCATTTATAATGACCTCCATTTAACTGTAATTAATACAGGAACAGTATATAACGCATACTGTTCTTTTGTCAAATACAGTTTAAGAAAAACGAAACCATGTCAGTTTCGTTTTTCACATCAAGATTTTGATAGTAAATCAGCAATCGTCTTCTGCTCCAAGCCTTGAATAATCCAGCTCTCCATCTCGTTTTTCAAACCGCATAAAGCTTCTCGGGAAGATGGTTGAAAGCATTTTTTATCATTCACATCAAGAAAGCCCTTTGAAAAAGGTTCGGATTTAATTGCAGAGTATATATCTGCAAGGATGATTTGTTCGGGGTTTTTGGCAAGTGAATACCCCCCGTCTCTTCCTTCCTTCGCTTGAATCAGTCCTGCCTTCACTAAATTACTTAATATTTTTCTAAGAAAACCTGACTCCGAATCAAGCTTAACGGCCAATTTATTACTATTGCATAATCCATCATGATCAGCAAGAACAAGCAGGGCTTGTACTGCAAGACTAAACCACATTATACTGGAAACCTTTTCAGACATTTCTTTCACCTCTCCTCTACTTTAAACTATTTTTCAATGAATATACAACGCTGCATCGAACAATCCTGCCTAAAACCTCCTTTTAAAACAATCCATCAGGAAAAGTAAAAGAAAAGAAAGCCAAAAGAATGGATAAACAAGCAGCCCACTTGGCCTATTTTATATAGTCGTACATTAAATGTTTTTTAAAATAAAATGACAAATTTCTTGTCTTACAAATTATATATTTTGAAGTATGGTAAACTTACTTAATAGAATGATTGAGGAAGTGGATGTATGATGTTGAAAACAATAAATGAACAACTCGATAAAGTCATGCCTCTCATCACGCCGATAAGCGTGGTTATTGGGGTATTATTGTCCGACCATATAATGGATTACACCTTTCTTGTTCCATGGATATTTGCCTTCATTACATTTTCCGGAAGTTTAGGCTCTAACTTTAAATCTCTGCATCAGGCAGTAACCCACCCTTTACCTGTTTTCATCGTATTGATCATCCTTCATATGCTTATGCCTATTTGGGCTTTTGGCCTCGGCCATTTAGTGTTTCATGGCGATGATTTCACAATTACCGGCCTAGTCCTGGCTGTAGTGATTCCAACCGGTGTCACCAGTATGATCTGGGTATCCATTTATAATGGTAATGCCATACTTGCCCTGACCATCATCTTAATCGACACACTGCTCTCGCCATTCATCGTTCCTTACAGTGTTTCCCTTTTTGGCGGCGGTTCGATCGAAATGGATTTGGGGTCGATAGT
Source organism: Peribacillus sp. NPDC096448 (assembly GCF_044762675.1). Classification (NCBI taxonomy): domain Bacteria; kingdom Bacillati; phylum Bacillota; class Bacilli; order Caryophanales; family Bacillaceae; genus Peribacillus; species Peribacillus sp. NPDC096448. Next base: position 136,537 of record NZ_JBIWEU010000010.1, read on the forward strand.
GATAGGATTAATCGGAATGGTCGTTCTTCCCTCCATGCTTGCTATGTTCTTGAATCAGGCTACAAAAGGAAAGATACAATATACCCTATCCCCCCAATTAGCCCCATTTTCCAAGATAAGCGTTGGAATCGTAGTCATATTGAATAGTTCAAAAATTGGGCCTTACTTAACCCATTTTGATAAGAAAATAATGATCATGGCCTTATTGGTATTGTTTATTGCTGCTTCAGGTTATGCCCTTTCTTGGATGGTCGGTGCATGTTTAAGATGGGAAAAGGCGGATATCATCACCTTGACATTTACTGGCGGTATGCGAAACATCAGTGCAGGAGCCGTTCTTGCAACCACCTATTTCCCTGCTGCCGTCGCGGTACCCGTTGTACTTGGCATGCTGTTTCAACAAATGCTTGCCTCCTTTTTTGGCTATGTCATGGAAAAGCATTTTCATCGTGATGTGATTGAAGGGTCATCCGCCGAATGATTATTTCCCAAGCATCCTTTTTCCCTTTCATTTATATTCCAATTATAATAGGTAAGTGGAACTCATTTACATGATTATCCATTATAAAATCATTGGGGGTATTGAAGATGAAAGTTGTTGCAATAGTGGGAAGTATCCGTAAAGAGTCATACAACCTTAAGCTTGCCAAATATATTCAAACTAGATATCAAGATCGGTTTGATCTCGAAATCTTGAACATTCGGGATTTACCTTTTTATGATCAAGATATTGAAAATGATCCTCCATTGGTTGTAAAAGAATTTAAAAGCAAAGTGGCCCATGCAGATGCAGTCTTATGGGTAACACCTGAATACAATGGGACGATTCCAGGCGTATTGGGCAATGCAATCGATTGGTTATCACGTGTCGATAAAGTCTTGATCGGCAAACCATCATGGATCATGGGTGCGTCAATGGGGCAATTGGGAACGGTTAAAGCTCAATTGCATTTGCGTGAAATCTTATTCGCAATAGGCATCTCCTCCCCACTCCTTCCAGGGAATGAAGTATATGTTGGTGCAGTGCATGACAAAATCGATAACGAAGGCAGCCTTACACATGAGTCGACTGTCCAGTTTATCGATACGGTCGTCGATAACTTCATTAGCTGGTATAATCATCATACTCGTTAATGCTTTTTTACAAGAATCCCAGCAGGTATGATCCTGCTGGGATTCTTGTTGCATCAAAAGAGGGAATTAACCAAAATATTCATCCTCTACCAGCTTGGAATGAAGGGTATTTTGTCATTCCTCCGTCAGCAAATAGAGTGATGCCCGTTACATAACTGGACTCTGAAGATGCGAGCCATGCAGCAACCGCGGCAATTTCTTCAGGTTTTCCGATATATCCCATCGGAATCATGCTTTCAAGATCCTTTTTCTTTTCGGGATCTTCAAGCTTGTCGGCATTTATTGGCGTGGCGATGGCTCCGGGACCAATGCTGTTCACACGGATCCCTTTTGGTGCATATTCAAGAGCCAGGGTTTCCGTAAGCAGCTTCACCCCGCCCTTGCTTGCTGCATAGTGAACGAATAAAGGCCAGGGAATCATCTCATGTACACTGGACATATTTATTACATTCCCTTTAATATCGTTCTCGACAAAATACTTGATAGCTTCACGGCAGCCTAAGAAATTTCCCGTTAAGTTAGTAGCGATTACCCTATTCCAGTCGCTTAATGGCATCTCGTGAGATGGAACCGGATTTTCAATTCCTGCATTATTGATGAATATATCGAGTTTCCCGAAATTCTTTATCGCTGATTGAACAAGGTTAATAACATCTTCTTCAACGGTGACATCGCCTTTTACTGCAACGGCTTCCCCGCCATTTGTTTTGATTTCTTCCATTACACTATCCGCTTCTTCTGATTTAGTGCGATAATTAACCACGACCTTTGCCTTTTCCTTAGCAAAGCGAATGGCCATCGCTTTTCCTAAACCAGTGGATGAACCGGTTATAACAACGACCTTACCTTCTAAATCTGTATACATGTAATCATCCTCCAATTAACTTTTTGCCAATCCAAGCATTATCCCAGCTATGATGATCAAGATAATTCCAATTACAATTCCAATTAGTTGGCGCTTCGTTTTCTTTTCACGTAAAATGAAGATCCCGCCAAGAGTTGAGATGACTATGCCCATTTGCGAAAGGGAAAAACTAGTAGCCACTCCCACACGGGGCTGGGAAATGAATAGAAACATGTTCCCTGCAGCCCATATCAATCCCGGAATGATATTGCGAATCGTATATTTGTTAAATGGTTTATGTTTAAAAGTCAATAACAGACCGCCTATCACCATCCCGATCGCTTGAGGGAACAACGCTGACCACCCGTCAACATCAAAAAGACGGGCCACGACCACATAAACCAAATAACCGAATGTCGAGATGAGGAGAATAACAATTCCTTTCTTCAAGTTTCCCGACTTGCCCTCTTTCGATTCTTTATCTTCCAAGGAGGTCAAGACGATTCCTATAATAATGAAGACCAATGCCAAAACGCCTAAAATAATAGCTTTCATTGTAGACCATTCGTTAAAAACTATGACCCCGAATAAAGTGGTTGAAATGAGCTGCAATCCTGTTGATATCGGCATCGTTTTGGATACTCCCATTAAATCGATGCTCTTAAGCTGATTAGCTTGTCCAACGGCCCAAAACAATCCAGATACGACTCCGACTCCAAACACCAGAAGTGACAGCTTAATATCTGCAAAAATATAAACACCAATTGAAAAAATCAAGGCGCCAATCGTTGTACCTAGTGTTTGACTATAGGGTCCACCCCCGAGTTTCACATTAAATAAAACGATGCTTCCCCAGAACAATGCCGGCAAGAGAGCTAATAATATATCCATTTTCAACCCCCATATATGTAAGTACAAAACTAAGCAGGATATTTCATTTTGTTTTCTTTTAATATGTTCGCATTATTTGAAATGACCCTTGGTAATTTTATGAAGTGTTCCGCCAAAAAAGCGTTCAACACAAAAAGGGCTGCAGAAGCAGCCCTTTTTGATGATATTATTGCACAGCTCCCCACCATGTTGATGATGTTGCATGTCCATTTCCGAATCTCCACCGACCTTGAAATAATCACTTTCCCAAACAGCCGACGTTCCGATAATGATGATGGCAGAAAGTTTTATATTAACATTAATTTAAAGCTTTAAAAGAGGAAGTATCCCTGCATCTTACTGCAAATCCTTTTTATTGTACGGGCTTCAAAGTAACTGTGAATTTATGAGTTGGTAATGAATGTTACTCAAATATCGACAGCGTAAGTTACTGCTGTCTTTTTTATAAAGATTAGTAAAAAAGGCAAACCTTATGTAGGTTTGCTGAGTTTGTAGACAAAAGGGTTTCTATCTAAAGTTAGTTGATTGGAATGGAAGGTGCGAGACTCCTGCGGGAAAAACGCGTCTAGGGGAGACCCCGCATGCGCAAGCCGAGGAGGCTCCCGGACCGCCCGCGGAAAGCGAGTGCCTGGAGTGGAAATCAACGTCCAAAATCTAAAAACCAATAAAAAACCGTAGACATACTCAATTTTCATTGAGTTTGTCTACGGTCTGGGCAAACCTTATGTAGGTTTGCTTCTTTTCTTAGAAATGGAACTTACTTCTTCAAATGATATGGCACTGTCGTAACAACCACATTTCTTTTATAAAGTAAGTAAGCGCGAATCAGTAAACTTGATTGGTTATGAAGTATATTGTGCCAGCCCTTCTTCGGAATGAATTGGGGGATGATCACCGTAACTTTATAATTGGATTCACTAGCCTTATGTTCAACTGTATCCACAAATTTAGTTAGTGGCTGAATGATGCTTCTGTAATAAGAATTCAGTGTAACGAGCCTTACATCCGGCTGCCATTTTTTCCACTTTTCTCCGAATTTCTTTTCATCTTCTCTTTCAAAAGCGACATAAACGGCAATGACCTGATGTGCGGATAAAGATTTTGCATAATTTAAAGAGTTCTCAACCACATGAGTTATACCCGCCACAGGTACAATGATGATATTTCCTTCAATTGGTAAGATTGGCTCACATGTTGTAATCCTTAGTTGGTCCCCAACTGCTTCATAATGCATTCTAATTCGATGAAAAATTAAAATGATGATAGGTAAAAAAATCAAAACCGGCCAAACCTGAGTAAATTTGGTTAAAAAGAATATCATCGTGACGATAAAGCTAATTATGGCACCAATTGAATTAATGGTTAATTTCATCATCCAGCCTTTTGGCTTTTCGCGAATCCATTTAACAATCATCCCGGTCTGGGATAACGTAAATGGAATGAATACACCTACCGCATAAAGCGGAATGAGATTTTCCGTATGTCCTTCAAATGCGACTATCAAGATGATGGATGCAAGTCCAAGTATGATAATTCCATTGGAATACCCTAAACGGTCCCCTCTGATCGTAAACGCCCTTGGTATGAATTTATCCTTCGCCAGATTTACCGCAAGCAGAGGGAAAGCCGAATAGCCAGTATTTGCCGCAAGTATCAAGATCAATGCAGTCGTACCTTGAATGAAGAAATACATGAAATTCCGTCCAAAGATCTCTTCAGCAATCTGGGAGACGACCGTTACCTCTGCGCTAGGAACAATGCTTAAATAATAGGCTAAGAATACGATTCCTGAAAATAATACAGCTAGTAAGGAACCCATTGCTATTAATGTTTTCGCAGCATTATTCGGTGCTGGATCTTTAAAGTTCGGGATTGCATTGGAAATCGCTTCGACTCCTGTCAATGCGGAGCTTCCTGATGCAAATGCTCTTAGCAGTATAAATAAACTGATGCCAGCTACTGGAGTCCCAAGTGACGCATGCAATTCCGGTGAGACTCCTCCCGTCAAAATCTTGTAAATTCCAACCCCAATCAAGATGAACAATGCTAAAACGAATAGGTACACCGGATAGGCCAAGACAGAGGCCGATTCCGTAACCCCCCTAAGGTTCAAGATTGTAAGTAAGATGACGAATATAATGGCTATGACGACATTATAATCATGCAGGCCGGGAAAAGCGGACGTGATGGCATCCGTACCAGCAGAAACACTTACCGCGACAGTTAATATATAATCGACCAATAAGGATCCCCCAGCTATCAACCCTGGATTGACACCTAAATTGTTTTTTGAAACCACATAAGCTCCCCCGCCATGTGGATAAGCGAAAATGATTTGTCTGTAGGACAAAATCAAAGCAGTTAACAGGATCAATACTCCGATCGCGATAGGGATTGAATACCAGAAAGCCGCAGCACCGACCGTGATCAGGACGATCAATATTTGCTCCGGTCCATAAGCAACCGAAGACAAAGCATCAGAAGATAATATCGCCAAAGCCTTTGTTTTGTTAAGCTTTTGTTCACCAAGTGCATTTGATTTTAAAGGTCTCCCAATCAAGAACCTCTTTATAGCAGATAACATCAAGAATTCACCACCATGTTTAATTTATAAGTTTATGTTTCCCAGCTGTAGCAAAAAACGAGACGAAACACAAAAATGCCTACAAGTCATAGCTAAATAGACCTGTAGACATCAATTTTTTTGTCTAACAAGCTCCACCTTCCTTCTCATATAACGCTTACGAGGTTAGCTGTCGGATTCGGACCTAAGAGTAGCCCTACCTTTTAAAGGATTCACCCCTTGGATTGTAAAAACAATCCCAATAACGGGTCCCCCGCACCATAAGGTTTAAGCGATTTAGAAATATGAAACTGTTGATTATCATACTCCCGTGAAATGGAAAAGTAAATGAAAATTTTACACAGAAATAGAATTATTCTTTGTAGGTGAGGTTTTATTCTTGACATATATTACATAAGTCATGCAAACACGTGACTCGAAGGTAGGAAAGGAGGTAAGTAAACGTCTAAAAAGAAAATAATCAAGCGCTCAATGAACAATAGGTGGTCCAAAAAAGGTTAAAATGATTGCCACATGTAGAACGTGAAGGACGAAATTAAACAGATCTGCCCCAGCTTGGATAGTCATTAAATGCATAGAATTTCGCTTTCCGATTCCATTTTAATTCCCGTCCAATCGGGGGCATTATTCCACTGATCCACCCTAATTAATTCCTTCCTTCTTGAATTGGTCTCAAATTGCTTTTTTTAAAGACAAAGTATTTCTGCCCAAGATAGTTAAGCACTGTATAAAATATCGTTCCTATCAGAACAGCCAAATTTTGTTGTATGGATAAATGGACGGTTCCTTCCAGTGATTCTGCAATGGCTTGGCCTATGGAATAAGCGGCGGAATAACAAATCAGAATTACGCAAAAGAAACGGGCAACTCCTCGCCGCCATTCTATGTCGCTTTTAAAGGTAAAAGTCCTGTTCAAAAGAAAACTCGTTACAGCTCCCGTTCCATTGCCGAAAAAAGTGGAGACCCAGTAAGATAATTCAAGAACATTCATGAGAAAAAGCATGATGGAAAGTCCAACCGCTGTATTGACTATTCCAACCAATAAAAAGCGGATAAAGGAGTTAGTGTGTTTTAGATAGTTTTTCAATACTGTTCCGTTCATTGTCTAGTTGCTCCCGTTTTTTTAAATCGAGCGGATTAAATAGATCAAGATCAACAATATATTTAGGCCGGCGTTTTGATTCATTATAGATTTTACCGATATATTCCCCAATCAAGCCGACAGCAATCAACTGCAGTCCACCGATCAACCATACGGAGGTAATTAATGAGGTCCACCCAGTTTCGGTCTGCCCATAAAATTTCAACCATAAAAAGTAAGACCCAAAGAGTAAGCTTATGAAAAAGGAAAGACATCCAAGCCATAATACAAGCCGGATCGGTGTTACTGAAAAGGAAGTAATGCCATCAAGCGCAAAAGCAACCATCTTCTTAAATGGATATTTCGTTTCCCCAGCCAATCTTTCTTTTCGGTCATAATAAACAGAGTCCGTCTTAAACCCAATGAGCGGTACAATCCCCCGTAAGAAAAGATTCGTTTCATCAAATCTCTCCAACTCCGCGATCGCCCTTTTGCTCATTAGCCTGAAATCGGCATGATTATAGACAAGGTTAACCCCCATCTTGTTCATCAATTTATAAAAACCGGTTGCAGATGTTCGTTTAAAAAATGAATCAAGGTCCCTTTTCTGGCGGACACCATATACGATTTCACATCCTTCATTGAATTTCCGAATGAATTCAGGGATGACTTGAATATCATCCTGTAAATCTGCATCAATGGAAATCACACAATCCGAGGCTTCCTTGGCTGTAAACAATCCTGCCAGGAGTGCATTTTGATGTCCAGCATTCCGGGAAAGCTTTAGCCCGCGAACATATTCATTATTAATCGTTTCTTTATAAATGATCTTCCAAGTTTGATCCTTGCTTCCATCATCAACCAACAAAATTTTACTCAGACCAGAAACAACGTTTTCTTCGACTAACCCCCTCATCAATCCACAAAGCTGGGAAATGGTATCCTGCAAAACGCTTTCTTCGTTATAACAAGGTACAACAATCGTTACTATCGGTGAATTCATTCTATTCCCCCCTTTTCACATGACTCTGTATAAATGAATTTTCCATGCGCTTCCTTTTTTTGTGAAAATCCTATCTAGCACCAATCCGTTTTCCTTCGCGTTGTTGATTGGGATGGCAGAAAATATATACTTCCCGCCTAATCCTTTAAACGCATCCATATTAAGGTCCAAATTTTCCAGCTCTTTCTTCGAACGTTTCTTGAACATATAATGCTTCCCAAGCTCATCGGTAAATAGGTAACAACGTCCTCCCCATTCATCAAAGTAAATTCTGATGTTTTTATTCTTAGCCAATTCGTTTTCAATTATTTGACGAAATTGATGTTTGTAAGAAAGCGGATAGAAATTGTTATAGCTATCGAGCGTGTAAAATCCATTAAATTGAGCAATTGCGGGATGCAGCCCAATGCTGGCAACACGATATTCTTCCTGTGGAAGGTCAATATGATCTTTTATTTCCTGAAAAAGGCTTTCTGAATAGAACTCTTTAAAAGATGGTTTTTTATTGTGAGTGATTTCTTCATTGAAACCCATTAAAATCATAATTTGAACGGCGATGAAAATAGAAAGTGTTTTCTTAGCATAGTCGCTGTGTTCCCAAATGATTTTTATCGCGAGGGCAAACCCCAAGTAAATTACCATCGGCCTTAAAAAGTGAAATCTGGCAAAATTAAAGGTATCCAGGGTGTGAAACCTTTCCGTTAAAGGAAGCCAGCCTTTATAAAACCAAAATGCGTACCACGCTGAAAGCATAAAATTCAAGCCGAATAAAAAAACATATACCTTTTCCTGTCTCCACAGCTTTTTGGTCAGAATAATATAAAGCGCAAAGACTGTAATCGGCAGAATGATAAGCGCATGTACGGTCATGACATGCGTATGTCCAAGAACGAAATTTTTGAAAGTAAGCTTAATGACCCAATCGAGCGGCAGCCTTGCGTGAAAATATTCATCTCTGCTGTTTGGCTCCGAATCAAAAATGAATGAAGCGACCAAACGATACTCCACCAAACCAAAAATGACGGTCATATACACGATCGAAAGAAGAAACGTTATATTCCAACCTTTTCTCCTGATCACATCCGTTAACCAAAGAAAGCCCATTGCAACAAGAAAAAAGAAAAAGCCAAGCACGATGCTTGAATAAAGCGGTAAAAGTGTAAGGACCAAATAATTCTTCCAAGAATGGTCCTTGCTGCGAATATTCAAGAAAGCCCAAAGGGCTAGCGGCATCCCAAGTGTACTGAGCATTCCCGATGGCCAAAATGGGGTAAGGGCGAAGGCTAAGGATGTTCCAACCCTAATCCAACCTGATTGTCTTCCTGTAACCAAATGTTTCTTTAATAAAATATACATACCAAAGAAAGCAATAAACCTTGTTAATGCCTGGCTTATTGCATATGCAACCATTGTTGGAAAAAGAGCATGAAGCCATACGATAATACTGAACTCACTGCCAAAAGCATTTCGGGGCAGCCCATTCATAATCTGGGGAATTTTGGCGTCAATTCCACCGAATAACTCACCGCTTTCTGAAAGGACTTTATACCAGGCAAGGTTGGAATCCAAATTATCATGTACGCGAATATGCGCATTTTCTCCAAGTATGATTAAAGGGGAAAGATATAAAACAATGATGAGTAAGGCAAAAAGGATTTGTTTTCTCTCTTGATTTTCAATTGGCAAAATATACACCTCTTGATTAAATTCATATATCCATAATATTTGGCTTCAAAGGTAAATCTATTCTTTTTCAGGGATTTATTTTAACCTATTTTGATATAGGTCAACCAATGACCACATAAAATGCAATAAGCATATAAAAGAACCTTAAAAAGGGGCTGGGCTATGATAAGGAAAGCGGTGATTCCAGCAGCCGGTTTAGGAACACGATTTTTACCTGCTACGAAAGCTCAACCAAAGGAAATGCTGCCGATTGTCGATAAGCCGACCATTCAATATATTATCGAGGAAGCGGTACAATCAGGGATTACGGATATTATCATCGTTACGGGTAAAAACAAACGTGCCATCGAAGATCATTTCGATAAATCGATTGAACTTGAAATGCTTCTGCAAATGAAAGGACAAAATGATCTGCTAAGGATCGTGGAGAACATTTCCAACATGGTGGATATCCACTATGTAAGACAAAAGGAACCTTTAGGTCTGGGGCATGCAGTTTTATGTGCCAAAACTTTTATCGGAGACGAACCTTTTGCCGTCCTGTTAGGGGATGATATCGTGGATAGCCAGGTTCCAGCCTTGAAGCAGTTAATGGAACGGTATAACAAGGTTCGAGCGAGCATTATCGGATGCAAGGAAGTGTCACCTGCCGATGTCTCCAAGTATGGAATCGTGAATTTCCAAGAACGATATGAGGATTTATTTTTGGTAAGAAACTTAGTGGAAAAGCCAAAAGTGGAGGATGCACCATCAACACAGGCGATTATCGGCCGATATATTTTATCACCTGCGATTTTTGAAATCCTTGAAAACGTACAGCCTGATCGTAAGGGGGAGATCCAGCTTACCGAAGCTTTGGACCTTTTGTTAGAAAAGGAACCATTATATTCGTATATCATCGAGGGAAATCGTTATGACGTCGGCGATAAATTCGGCTTCCTTCAAGCTTCAATAGATTTCGCCATGAAACGCCCTGAACTTCGTGATCAGCTAATAAAATATTTAAGGCAGTTGTTTCCTTAATAAAGTTAATATAGACCATGCCCAATTACCAAGAAAAGGTGATTGGGCTATTTCCACATCGGGTTCACCCCTTTTGTTGTAGAATGATCCACTAACCTATCTCCATACCATAACCCTCTAAGCAAACATGAATTGTTTATCTTGATCGCTTCCGCGTAATGTAAAAGCAAGTGAAAATGTTGGACAGAGAAAGAATACTTTTTCATAAGTGAGGTTATGTTGATAACGTATCCTTCATGTATGTTCCAAACTCACGATATCCAGAAAGGAATGTAGAGAAACACATGCACAATAAAACTAATAATCCAATAATATCTGATGAATTTTTAGATCAAGTTGTTAAGGATATCAATGCACAATTTGGCGGGCCCATCAATGAAAAAAATGATCGTTTCCAACATGGGAACGATGACGAAAGAAGTTGAATGGAATCATCCTTCATTAATCCAAAGCTCTCATGAAAAACTCTGGCTATATTCTTCCAGAGTTTTTTTGCTGTAACTTTTTTTTCTTCCATAGAATTATCCGCCCTTTCTTTAACGACTTGTCCAAACCGAATTAGCTTATCCTCATAGAATGATTACATGTAATTATTTTTAAAGAAAGGGGAAAAACTTCATTGAGCCACGCTGATGATGTCTTCCGCACTGCTCCAAAGGTTCCAAAAGGAAGGCTGGTTTCCGGACATACAAAAGAGTTTCAAACAGATCCCATTGGGTTTCTGACCCGATTGTCCAAGGAATATGGGGAAGTCGCTAAATTCCGTTTAGGGCCATTCCAAAATGTTTATCACGTTTTAAATCCTGATCTAATAAAACAAATACTCGTAACAAAACAACAATCTTTCGCCAAATCCAAGGACTTCAATCTTTTAAAGCCGCTTATCGGTGAAGGTCTACTTACAAGCGAAAAAGACTTTCATATGCGCCAGAGAAGGCTTATCCAACCCTCTTTCAAAAAGACTCATATTAGCCAATACGCCAAGGATATGATTGATATCACAATGGATTATATATCAACTTGGCAACATCATGATGAACGGATTATAACGAAGGATATGATGAACATCACTCTCGGGATAATCAGCAAGACCATGTTCAGCATGGAATTCAAGGATGGATATGAAATCGTTGGGAAACCTCTGGAAACTGCTTTGAGAATAACAGTCAAAAGGATGAGAAAGATTTTCCGTATGCCATTATGGGTACCAACTAAAATCAACCGTGCATATAAAAAGGCGATACAAAGGCTTGATAAAGTGATTTACGGCATTATTGAAAAACGGAAGAACGACACAGTAAAACATGAAGACATGCTTGGGATCTTGATGGACGCCCGTGATGCCGACGACGGGTTAGGCATGACAAGCCATCAGGTCCGAGATGAATTAATGACTATTTTCCTTGCCGGTCATGAAACGACAGCAAATGCTCTTTCCTGGGCACTGTATGCAATTTCGAAGCATCCGGAAATTCAAGCCAAGCTTTTCAATGAAGTCAATAGCATAATCGGTCACCGGACACCCAAGCCTGAAGATTTCATGAAATTACAATACACTCAAAATATCATTCATGAAACACTTCGCGTTTACCCGCCACTGTATATCTTATCCCGTGATGTGACGGAGGATGTCGTAATAGGAGGATATCGCTTTAAAAAAGGCGATATGATTCTAATAAGTTCTTATGTGATGCAGCATAATCCAGAGTATTTTGATCAACCGGAATCATTTATTCCTGAGCGATTTGAAAATAACTTTATGAAAAGCCTGCCTCCGTTCGCTTACTTTCCATTCGGCGGAGGGCCGCGGATTTGTATCGGCAATCACTTTGCCATGATGGAAGCGGTGTTTGTCCTGGCCTGCATTGCAAAGCGGTATAGGATAAAGCTTGCACCTGACCATCATGAAGTAACTCCCCTTCCCTCCCTTACACTCAGGCCCAAAAGTGGACTGCGCATGGTATTAGAAGAAAGAGCTGCAGAAGCCTTTGAACCTGGCGCATCCAATTTTTAGTAATAGGAGTTATTTGTAATAACTCTTTTAACAAACTGGCCTATCCTTTTAGAAAGGAGGGATGAAAAAATGTATTTGCTCCATTCACCACGGAAGGGAATCATTCACACTGAATTGCACTATTTAGGAATGGCCTCGCAGGTATATACCGGTTATTTACAATTCCTAAGCGAAATTGAACCAAAACAAGAAACCGAATGCCTGCAGTCGCCGCCGCTCCCCTTTTCATATGAGAACGGATAGTTTCCCGCTTCGTACCTTATATTAAAATATTAAAGAAAAACCGACCTTGAAAGGTCGGTTTTTTGTTATTCTGCAGTATGTTCCATAGCCCTGGCCCGCGCTGCCGCAAATGCTGCTCCAAGTTCACTAATAGATAAACAAATTGCTATGAAGACGAAACGTCCGCCAATTCAAAAACCGCCATCACAACCCGGCATATATGAAACATTTCCTTTTTCATTTTTATCGAAGGACTTGAACTGATTACATCATCTTATTCACTACCAAACAAATGCCAGTAATAATGCAATTAAACAGAATTATATTTCTCTCTTTTCAATATGTATTTTAAAGAATGAAGAATTGCCTAGTGCGATTGGTTAAATTAAATCGATACCATCCATAAAAAATCATCTAGCAGTTTTTTTCTTTGATTCATTTCATAAAATCCAATATTTTTAGATAACCATCTTCGCTTATTAGAAATTTATTTCAGTTCATCGGCCTAAATTGACATTTTTCCGATTCATGATATATTAATATAGTACTTTAGTGCACGAAAGCGTTCAATAACAGAAGAACTTTTTAGTTTTATTGATAGACTATTTTATTAAAATAATGAATGAAAGGCATGAATACAATGGAGAAGACTCATCAAGATCTGAAAAAGGGCCTATTGCCGAGGCATGTCCAGTTCATTGCTTTAGCCGGAATGATAGGAACCGGGATTTTTAAGGGGAGTTCCGATACATTAAATATGGCAGGTCCAAGTGTTGTAATAGCCTATTTAATAGGGGGGCTATTGTTATTTATTGTAATGGCCGCATTAGGGGAGATGGCAACCGCTTTTCCTAATATGAACGTACAACATCTCATTAATAAAGCTTTTGGGTTTCAACTCTCCTTCATTGTCGGATGGCTTTATTGGTTCAATTGGATTATCGTAATCATTGTAGAAATAGTCGCAGCCGGCAGTTTTCTACAATATTGGTTTCCTACAGTACCATTATGGCTGTTAAGTATACTTTGCGCTTCAGTAATAATAGGAATTAATTTGTTTCAAGTAAAATACTATGGAGAACTCGAATTTTGGTTCGCAGGAATTAAAATAATAACCTTAATTGCCTTTATTATTTTAGGAGCTTTGATCATGCTAGGACTTTTTCCTAGTTCGGCTTCATTTTCTAATTACACGGAACATGGTGGTTTTTTCCCCCAAGGAATTGACGGAATGTTAAGTGCACTTTTAGTGGTAATGTTTTCATATGGTGGTGCGGAATTAATTGGTGTAGCCGTCACGGAAACAAAAGATAGTCAGCGAGTCATACCAAAAATCATTAAAGGAACAGTATGGCGGGTGATTCTTTTCTATGTCTTTCCGATACTTATTATTTGCGGGGTAATACCTTGGAACCAAGTAAGCACTGAAGTAAGTCCTTTCGTTCAGGTTTTCAGCTTATCGGGCCTTCCCAGAGCCGCCGATATCATGAATTTCGTTCTTTTAACCGCTGTCTTATCAGCTGCAAATTCAGGCATATACGCTACCTCAAGGACACTGTTCACTCTTTCCCAGAACGGAGAAGCGCCTAAGGCATTTTTAAAAACAACGAAAAAGGGTATCCCGCTTAATGGTATATTTTTAACTACATTATGTATATTGGCAGGTGTGTTTTTATCCTATTTGTATCCCGACCTGATTTTAAGCTACCTTATGGCCATCCCTGGATTCACGGTTTTATTATTATGGATCAGTATTTGTTCCGCGCAATTGAAGCTGCATAACCAATACACTGGCAAAACAGGTTTCCGGGTAAAATGGTTCCCATATACAACTATATTGGCGATCATGGCATTAAGCATTATCTTTTTGGCATTTATATTTAATAAGCAAAACATCATCGGGACCACAGTATGTCTTGTCACGTTAGTGATATTCATCCTTCTCTCTTTTATTGTCAAACAAAAAAAATAGAAATATTATACCCCCCTGAATTTTAATAGGGATTTCAGACTGTAGACAAACTCTCCATGAAAGCAGAGTTTGCCTACAGTCTTTTTAGTGCTAGTACAGTTTGAACTATTTCTTCAGAAAAAAATTTCAATTGATTTCAGAAATCCGCTCCCTTTCCGCCGACTGCCTGCCAAACCTCATCAAAGCAAGCGGCTGTAGGGTCTCGACTAGCCAGTTATTCGGCAGGAGTGCCGCAAATTTCTTCAATCAAGAGAGGGTTTATTCTATATAAAATACTAGGTGATTCCCTCAAGAAATGATGAAAGCGAGTGCCTGGGGAAATAAATTTGGATTTCAAATTCTCCGTATGCCCCATTTTCAACTTACATATGTTAAAATAACCAATGAACCAATCATCCTACAAATTCGAGGTGTATATCTTGACCATATCTAAAACAAATCGCTTATCACTTGTAGAGCAAGTGGTTTCCCAAATCGAATCGTTAATCGAATCAGGTGAATGGAAAGTTGGAAATCAAATTCCCCCTGAAATGGATTTGATCCAACAGTTCGATGTAAGCAGAAATACATTAAGAGAAGCTGTACGATCACTTGTTTATGCAGGCCTTTTAGTAACGAAACAAGGAAAGGGGACATTCGTAAGGTCATCAAGTGCCTTGGGGGCTGCTTTTGAAAGAAGGATCCAGCAGTCGAGTTTATTAGAAACGTTAGAGGTTCGTCATGCCCTTGAAAGAGAGGGAGCTCAGTTAGCGGCATTAAGACGTAATCAAGAAGATATAGAACGATTGCGGTTTCATATATCTGCATGCAGTAAAGCTGCCGAAGCTAAGGATATCAAGGCTTACGAAGAAGCGGATATACAATTACATAAATCGATTATGGTTTCATCACATAATGATTTATTGATTGATTTGTACGAACATATGGAACAATCCCTGCATGAATCCATCCATCAGATAGTGGAGATGAGTTCCGATGTGAACTTTCATTTGAACATTCATTGCAAACTTGTAGATGCCATCATCGAACAAGATGTGAACCGGGCAATCGAAACAGTGAATGAATACATTGCACAATTCAAAAAATCTTTAGAGTAAGTAAGGAGGAGATTATGGGCATTCATCAAGCGGTAAATCAACTAGAACAAAGAAAAGCGGATATTAAACCCAGAGTAGGACTGCTTATCATCGGAATCATTCTTCTTGGGGCAAATCTGAGGGCTCCCTTAACATCGGTTGGACCCCTTGTCACTTCGATCCGTGATAGCTTGGGGATTTCCAATACATTATCAGGTTCATTAACGACATTGCCTTTGCTTTCCTTCGCTTTATTATCACCGTTTGCACCTAGGATAGCACGGCGTTTTGGAATGGAGCTTACACTTTTCCTTTCCTTGGTATTATTAACGATCGGGATTGGGTTACGCTCAGTTGGCGGAGTGCCGACATTGTTCATAGGGACCATTTTAATCGGGTTAGCCATTGCAATAGGCAATGTATTGCTACCCAGTCTGATTAAACATAACTTTGCCAGGAACATCGGTTTGATGACAGGAACCTATGCTGTTTCCATGAATTTATGCGGCGCAATAGGTTCCGGAATCAGCATTCCCCTAGCTTCTTCATCGGGATTGGGATGGGCTGGTGCCCTTGGATTTTGGGGAATTTTATCACTTATTACAGTTTTCTTATGGATGCCGCAATTAAGACGGCCATTCAAGTCAGGTAAGGATGGACAAACGGCACAAAAGGATAAAAAGATTAACTTATGGCGTTCTGGTTTAGCCTGGCAGATAACATTCTTCATGGGTTTGCAATCGTTTATTTTCTATACAGTAATTACCTGGATGCCGGAAATCCTGGAGCAAAAGGGCCTGAATGCTGATGAAGCTGGCTGGATGCTATCCATCATGCAGCTTGCAGTCATTCCCATAACATTCCTTGTGCCAATTTTAGCTGGACGCTTACAAAGTCAGCGTCTGTTAGTGGTCCCGCCTGTCATCTTCCTTATAGCAGGGATATTCGGCATATTATACGGAAGCACTCTCTTCATCCCAATATGCATGATATTGATCGGGATTGGAGTCGGAACCATATTCAGTTTATCCATGATGTTCTTTAGTCTGCGAACACAAAGCACCCATGAGGCGACGGAATTATCAGGAATGGCACAATCATTCGGGTACCTCTTAGCTGCCATTGGACCGGTATTATTCGGATTGCTTCATGACATTACACACAGCTGGACTGTTCCCTTATTGATGTTGGCCGCAATATCGGCACTTATTTTCCTTGTTGGAATGCGTGCAGGAAATAATGAATATGTACCTACTCAATAAGCCAGTCATGAAATTTTGTAAAACAACCATACTTCCATATAAGGGGATGGTTGTTCTTTTTTCTTTCTTTTGATTCTGTTCTGCTTATAAATATTGTGAACTTGTACATTATAAACTTCAAACGAATGATATAAATATAGTGGATATGAAAAGGCCGCTGCTTCTTTTGAGCAACGGCCTTTTCATATGGAATTGACTTTATGTATCTTTCAGTTACCCTGACACTGCAAAGAAAGAAGACTTGAAAAAAGACGTACAATGTGAATTGAACGCCTTTTTTTACCTACAATTATTTTGATTTTAAAATTCCACTTTCCACGTTTCCTTCTTCATGCATACTTCTTACTTTCCTCGTCTTTAAAAAAGCTCTTCATTGCATGGAAAACGTCAGCCTTTTGCTTAAGGATATAGTACCTGAATTTTTCATTATCAATGTTCTTATATGCTGTCATCAATGTCGAATGACGATTGTATTGATTGACTTCCCCGTATCCGAACATATTGGAAACCTTCATGAGTTCTTCAACAAGCTTAACGCATCGGACGTTATCGGATGTTAGGTTATCACCATCGGAAAAGTGAAACGGATAGATATTAAACTTCGCGGGGTCATATTTATGATCAATAAGTTCTAATGCTTTTCGGTATACGGACGAACAAATCGTACCGCCGCTTTCCCCTTTTGAAAAGAAGTCCTCTTCCGGAACAACTTTCGCTTCTGTATGATGGGCAATGAACTCGATTTCCACCGTTTCATATTTTGTCCGCAAGAAACGGTTCATCCAAAAGAAAAAGCTTCGAGCCATATATTTTTCCCATAACCCCATACTTCCGGAAGTATCCATCATTGCCAGTACAACTGCTTTGGAATCAGGTTTCTGGATCTCATTCCAGGTTTTGAATTTAAAGTCTTCCTTATAGATAGGATGAAAGCCTGGGTCCCCCCTTAAGGCGTTCCGTTTGAAAGCGGATATCATCGTTTTCTTTTTATCGATATTTCCCATTAGGCCTGTCTTGCGGATGTCGTTGAATTCAATATGTTCAAGAGTGTGCTCCGCGTGTTCTTTCTTCTGAAGATTAGGGAGTTCCAATTGACTGAACAGGGCTTCCTCCAATTCCATCATCGACACTTCGGCTTCATAATAATCCTCGCCGGCCTTGTCACCTGCACCTTGGCCCTTACCGGCTCCGGCATCGGACGGTGAGCCATCCCTTGCGACTACATCCCCCACTTTACTGTCTCCATCGCCTTGCCCTACATGTTTGTTTTTATCATAGTTATAACGAATTTTGTATTCATCCAAGGAGCGAATGGGGATCTTGATGACATCCCGGCCATTGGACATTACAATGCTTTCTTCTGAAATTAGATCAGGCAAATTATTCTTGATCGCTTCCTGCACCTTTTCCTGATGACGTTGTTGATCATCATAGCCTTTCCGATGGAGGGACCAATTTTCCTGTGAGATTACATACTGTTGATTACTCTCTTCCGACATTCTCTTCCCCCCTTAAAAAATGTTTGCACGCTTTTCATCATTCCTTCATATAATAAGTTAGTGTGGGAATGCCCACATCATTCCGGTTTTCCAATGAAAAATACAGTGCGAAAAAACGGATTAAAAGAAAAGTATTACTCTATCTTATGCAGCGATGCAGGATAATTTACAACAAAATTCAATAATGGATGTTTGCCTATGAACTAGACAAGTCCTGACATGGGCGTTAAAGGCCCTTTAAGGTTATTTTCTAAATAAGCATTTCAAGATACGAACAGACCTGATGATTTTCAGGTCTGTTCGTTTTTTTTTTAGCAGGTTTCATCATTCATTCGATTATAGGATCAATATAACTATCTTTCTGAACTTAGCCAGTAGTAATTGAGCTGCAAAAGACTTCCAGACATATAAAAGAAGCAATGAAACACAACAAAAAAGGTGCCCCAGCAGTTTTTCTGGACACCCTTTTTACACAGATAGAATGATTCTGGTTGTGATATTCGTCAATCTTTCTCTTCCTCTATTTCATGTTGAACTGTACCTGGGCGTTTATCCCACTCTTTCAATTCTTCATTCGTCCTTTGATTTTCCATCTGCTTTCCAAGTTCTTTCATCTCTTCATAATCCTTAGCCATGGAGCTATTTTCCGGTACATGTTCTTTTTTCAATTCCTCTTTGCTCATTGCCATCACCTCTACTTATTGATACCCAATATTTCCAAATCCGAAACGTAACATATCTAATGGAAATATGGGGTATAGATAAAACATTATAAGCAAATGTAAGGAGGTGCAAGATTTATGCAAACAACTACCCTTTATGTAAAGGAAGCAACGTCAGAAGGCCCTATTTTAAATTTGGAGTCCATACTTTTGAAAACGGAAGGTGTGGAACGTGCAATCATCGACGTCGATGATGGGGAAATTAAAATTGATCATAGTGAAGAAAAACTATCACCGAATCAACTTATTACACTTATTGAACAGTATGGCTTGAATGTAACTAAATAGAAATCAAAGGCACCGGGCTCCCTCCATTCAGAAGTGCCCGGTGCTTTGTTGATTCATATCCCATGATGATCATGTTTAACACCTACAAAAGATGCATGATTTCAATGGGAACGCCACTTTTCATTCAACCTTCCGCAAAAAGTTATAAACCCCTGCCCGATCGGGGGCAGGGGCAAAAAAGTATGGATTACCGATTTAACAAGCTGCCCACATAGCGCAGCAAATCATTGGCTGAAGTCGAATTATATCCGTGCTCGTCGATAAGTCTCGTGATGACCTCGTTCACTTTCTTCAGTTGCCTTTCGTCTGGTGTCTTCGTTGAAGTAGTGATCTTAACGACATCCTTCAAATCAGCGAATAGTTTTTTCTGGATTGCTTCCCGTAAACGATCATGGGAATTATAATCAAATCGCTTCCCTTTACGAGCATATGCTGAAATGCGAATCAATATTTCTTCGCGGAATGCTTTTTTTGCATTCTCGGAAATTCCAATTTGCTCTTCTATCGAGCGCATCAATTTTTCATCTGGGTTGATTTCTTCCCCAGTCAATGGATCGCGCAGCCTTGATTTATTGCAGTATGCTTCGACATTATCCAGATAATTATCCATGAGGATCTTCGCCGACTCTTCATATGAATAAACAAAAGCCTTTTGTACTTCATTTTTTGCAATGGCATCGTATTCTTTACGTGCCAGTGAAATGAAATTCAAATACCGCTCCCGAAGTTCGTTTGTAATGGACGGATGCTGGTCAAGACCTGCTTTTAATGACATAAGTACATCCAATGCATTAATGGACGGATTTTCCTTACGAATGATCGTAGAGGAAATCCGGTTTATCACGTAACGCGGGTCGATTCCGCTCATGCCTTCGTCCTGATATTCTTTTTTCAATTCATTGATGTCTGCGGAGTTAAACCCTTCGACATTTTCCCCATCATAAAGCCTCATCTTTTTCACTAAATCGATATCGCCCTTTTTGGGATCTTTCAGGCGGGTCATGATGCTGAAGATTGCGGCCACCCTTAATGTATGCGGAGCTATATGAACATCCGAGACATCACTTTCACGGATCATTTTCTCATAAATCTTCTCTTCCTCGGTAACCTTCAGATTATATGGAATAGGCATGACAATGATCCGGGAATGCAATGCTTCATTTTTCTTGTTGGAAATGAATGCTTTATACTCCGTTTCATTCGTATGAGCCACAATGAGTTCATCTGCACTGATCAATGCAAAACGGCCTGCTTTAAAATTCCCCTCTTGTGTCAATGATAGCAAATGCCATAAGAATTTCTCATCACATTTCAGCATCTCCTGGAACTCCATCATCCCGCGGTTCGCCTTGTTCAGCTCGCCATCAAAGCGATAGGCACGCGGATCTGATTCAGATCCATATTCGGCAATGGTCGAAAAATCGATGCTGCCCGTCAAATCAGCAATATCCTGTGACTTAGGGTCAGAAGGACTGAATGTTCCAATTCCAACACGCTTATCCTCAGAAAGGAAAATACGTTCGACCATTACATCTTCAATCCTGTTTCCATACTCCTGTTCTAACCTCATTACATTAAGCGGCGATAGGTTTCCTTCAATCCGGATGCCATATTCTTCAAAAAAATCATCCCGTAAATACTGCGGAATGAGATGCAGTGGATCTTCATGCATCGGGCATCCTTTTATTGCATAAATCGCACCAGAGTCTTTTAACGAATAATTTTCAAGTCCACGCTTCAGTAAAGAAACGAGTGTAGACTTCCCGCCTGACACCGGACCCATGAGAAGCAATATCCGCTTACGGACATCCAGCCGCTTTGCCGCCGGATGAAAATATTCCTCGATGAGCCTTTCCAGTGAATCTTCAAGGCCAAATAACTGACCGCTGAAAAAATTGTATTTCTTTGTCCCATTTACTTCCTCTATCCCTGCATCTCTGATCATGTTGTATACACGTGAATGAGCAGATTGAGCAACTAAAGGCGTTTCTTTCAATATTTCTAAGTACTCTGCGAAGGTGCCTTCCCACTTCAGCTTCTGTTCATCTTCTCTAAATTTTTCGATTTTCTTTAAAATATCCATTAAGGAACCTCCCCCTGTCACTTTCAGAGAATACTTAAATCTATGCTCCAAGTCTGACAAACATGTCAGACTTTAAAAAGTGGACGGGCATTGTTTCGAATCCCCCTTGACTCTCCATGTATCGAAAAAGGCTTCATCATTGAAGAATAGATGACAAATATGCCGACAAGAAAATTTGTGTGCACTCCTGCTAAAAATTAGGGTATACTAAGCCTATACTTAAGTGGGACAATATGGGTAAAGGGAGGTCACAACATGGGCACAGTTATTATCATTGGAGTTGCTGTTACATTTTTAGCCGCTATCTTCACTGCTGGATATGAAGATAAACCAGGTGTGAAATAAAAAAATAACAGCCATTTCTAAAACTCCAAAAAAAGGGACAGCAAATCAAATTTGCCGTCCCTTTTTTTGTATCCTCATCAATATAAATATAAAGAAGCGCTTTCGAGCATGCCATTCAATGAAGTGGCTTCATCATTTATACAGCGTTCTTTTTATCAGTTTGAGCTGCATTGTTGTTCACCATTGACTTCAAGTCTTCATTTACTTTTTGTCCTTGTTCCAAATATTCCGTTTGGAACCCACTCTTTATTGCCCAACTATAAAACATTAGTGATAAACATGTAATGATGACCATATCCAAACCAAATGGAATTATGTTTAGTCCACCAAACTTTTCACTGCCTAAGTATGAAATGGTCATCATACAGAGTAAGTAAACAACCATCCAAAGCCCTGCTGAAAAGTTTTGGCGGAATCCCTTCCATTTTATTTTTGATTGATAATAGAAATAAACGGGAAGACCAGCCATAATGATAAATAATACTTGACCTGTCAGCGGCCATCTTGCCCAATATAGAACCAAAGAAGCAAAAACAAAGCCCAGTGGTGCAATGATGCTTAATCCTTTTAAACGTAATGGTCTGTACAAGTTCTGACCTGTGCGTCTTAATGTCATAACAGTAACTGGACCTGTAATATAAGAGACTAAAGTCGCAACTGAAATAACCTCTGCCAATACGCCCCAGCCTCTAAACATGAATAAAAATAAGAAAGATACGCCTAGATTAAAATACATGGCTTGACGCGGGATACCATAAAGAGGATGCAGTTTTCCAAACACGCTTGGTAAATATTTATTCTTTTCCATTCCATAAAGCATTCGTGACGTTGTCGCCGTGTATGTTATCCCCGTCCCGGAAGGAGAAATAAAAGCATCTACGTATAGTAAAATAACCAACCAGTTTATGCCTAAAACAATTGCTAAGTCAGCAAACGGTGAATTGAAATTCAAATGTTGCCATCCGTTTACAATCATGGATGGATCAACAGCGCCAATAAAAGCAACCTGTAATAAAACGTAAATGACCGTTGCAATCAAGATGGAGCCAATTACTGCAAATGGAATCGAACGGCCGGGATTCTTTGCCTCGCCTGCCATGTTAATCGGACTTTGAAAACCGTTAAATGCAAAGATGATCCCAGAAGTTGCTACAGCAGTAAGCACACTTGCCCAACCATTAGGAGCGATACTTCCTGCAGAGGTAAAATTTGAACCATGAAACCCGGCAAATAAAAGTGAGCCGATCGTAAGTCCAGGTATTATAACCTTAAAGACTGTAATAAATGAATTTGCTTTTGAAAACAAACTAACTGTCCAGTAATTCAATAAAAAGTAGACGATCAGTAATGCAGAGGCAATTGCCAAGCCTCCCCCAGTAAGACTTCCATTTTCTACTAAACCATGTGTCCACCGTGCCCATTCCCATGGCCATGAGCTCATATATTGAACAGAAGCAATCGCTTCAACTGGAATTACGGAAACGATTGCAATCCAGTTTGCCCAGCCTGCAATAAACCCTAAAAAAGAACCATGAGAGTACTGCGTGTATTTTACCATTCCCCCAGCTTCAGGAAACATAGACCCTAATTCACTGTAAGATAGTGCGATAAATAAAATAACAACCATCCCGATAATCCAAGAGATAATGGCAGCGGGTCCTGCAATCTGTGCCGCTCTCCAAGCTCCGAATAACCAACCTGAGCCAATAATTGACCCGAGTCCTACCATCATTAACGAAAATGTTCCCATCTTTCGCTGCATATTATTCATACATTTTTCACCATGCTTTCCAAAATTATTCTTTACGTTTAAAAGTAACTGGATTAATGATTTGTGCTAGTGCGTCCAATTACATCTTAAAGTAATTGCTGCATTTACATCACCTCTTGTAAAAGTTTGAAAATTGATGAGGAAATCTTAAGGATGTCCCCTTATTGCTTCTATTAATTACACCGGAACCAAATTTTTCTGCATTTCAGAAAATGCTTAGATCCCATTCTTGTGCCATTTGTTTCAATAACAAACTACCTGCTACGCTATTCCCATATTCATCAATGGCTGGTCCATAAATACCAATGCCACATCCATCTTGAAAAGGCATTCCACTTCTGGCACTTGGAGGAACAAGCGCCATAATCCCGCCAGATACTCCACTTTTGGCCGGCACCCCAATAAAAGCCGCAAATTTCCCCGAAGCATTGTACATACCGCAAGTAAGCATTAATGCTTTGGCCAGCTTAGCCACTTTTTTAGGGATTACTTGTTCTTTACGAACGGGATGGTAACCATCTTGAGCAAGAATCAGTCCAAGCAGGGCTATGTCTTCTGTTGTCACTTCTATGGAACATTGCATGAGGTAAACCTCTAAAGCTTCCTCTACTTCCGATTCCAAATAATTCGTCTCTTTTAAATAGTGAGCTAAAGCTCTATTTCTATGAGAGGTTTGCCACTCGGATTGATACACTTCCTCATTGATGGTCGGGCGCTTCCCTAACAAATTTTCAAATAGCACATAGAGAAATTCCAATTTCCTTTGTGAAGAATCCCCTGGGAGAAGCGAAGCTACGGTAATCGCCCCAGCATTTATCATGGGATTAAACGGCTTTCCCGGCTTATGCATTTCTAAACGAATAATTGAATTGAAAGCATCCCCAGTCGGTTCCACATCGACCCTATCTAACACATAAGAAATGCCGCGACCCAAACATGCGGCTATAAAGCTGAGCACTTTTGAAATACTTTGCAGCGTGAAAGGAACTTCCCAATCCCCTGACTTGATCATTGTTCCACCCGGCTCCAGTATGGTAATGCCCAATTGCGATAAATGTGCATTACTCAATGCCGGTATATAATTAGCGGTTTGTCCTTCACTAGCAAAGGATCTGTAATGTGCTACCCATTCATCTAAGTCGGATTTTCTTTGACTATTAACGTGAATGTCATACTCTTTCGATAATTCTTCAATCACATTCTTCCACCTCTTCAGTTGTTGTATCATTATATTTTCTATATGAACGTTTTACCGAATGCCATCAAGCTTACATGTAATAGATTCGATGAAAAAATAATGAATATTCTAAAAATTGTTAAGCGCTTTCAAAAATTTCTATCTACCGTTAATTTTAAATTGGGAACTACATAATCATACGAAAACCTACAAAATCTAAAAAAAAAATCCTCTAAAAAAACATGATCATCTTACATGTTCCGTTACCAATTTTTGTGGATAGAAAAACTGATTGGTTTTGCCATAATTGGTTATAAGCCGTTCTATTCAGGAACAAAGTAAGCGTTGTATTGAAGCCCATGAAACTGTATACTGATTTTTTAAACAGATTGGGAGGTGACGACTTGAATCTCAGTACGTTAATGAAAAAAGAGGTCAATATCCTCGCTTTGATGTTGTTAACAGTGCCATTAGCAGGCGAATTGAGTTTTTATCCTTTAAATGAAACGTTTCGGGTAAGTTTTGGTCCGCCTGTACTTTTCTTCTTTTTACTATTACTACAAAAAACACCTGCCATTCTTTCGGGCACCCTGACAGGGGCAATGGTTGTGGCATTTCGAATTCTAAAAGATTTTTTCATGCACGATAGTTTTTCCTTGACATCCGCTTTTGAAATTCATTATCCTAGTTTTTTCTTTTATTTCACCTATTCCTTTCTTTTTCATTTAGTGAAAATCAACCGTTTTCAAAACCGTTCTTTGATTATTGGATTTATTGGTCTCATTATCGAAATATTATCCGACTCTGTAGAATTAGTCTTTCAATATATTGTATTAGAAACAACAATAACGTTAGGTTCACTAAACGAGATGATCATGATTGCATTCGCCCACAGTTTTATCGTTTTAAGCTTTTTTAATATGATGAAATTATATGAAGCACAATCAAGGGAAAGGCAAATCAGAAAACAAAATGAACATATGCTGATGCTCATTTCCAATTTATACGAGGAAACGATTCATTTAAAAAAAACATTAAAAAATGCAGAGAATATTACAAAGAAATCGTATGATTTGTATCGCGAATTAAAAGCACTAGAAAAACGGGAAAAACAGCTTCATGTTCTTACAGAGCCATATAGTCAAAAAGCATTGCGCATCGCGGGTGAAATGCATGAAGTCAAGAAAGATAATCAACGGATTTTTGCTGGTCTCTCCAAATTGATCTCTAATGAAAGTTTTAAAGATTATATGAATGCTGCTGAACTTTTTCATTTAATTATCCGAATTAATGAAAAATATGCCTTATCACTAGGAAAGGATATTCAATTTGAATACTCATTAGAGGGAAAAAACGATTCACATTATCATGTGTATACCGTGTTATCCCTTTTCAATAATTTAGTCGCTAATGCAGTGGAAGCAATTAATGAAAAGGGAATCGTGAGTTTAAGTTTGGTTGAAATCCATGACAATGTAGAATTTAAAGTGGCTGATACTGGACCTGGAATTCCTCAAAAATATCAGACTGTCATATTCAAACCTGGATTCACATCAAAATATGATCAGTTCGGGACACCTTCAACAGGGATTGGACTCTCATATGTAAAAGAGGTCGTAAAAGAACTGGGAGGCGATATCCTATTTGAAAATAGTTTTAACGGAGCCGTTTTTACAATAAAATTACCCATTGATAAGTTGATCCAGAAAGGATGATTCCATGCGTTTTTTTATAACAGATGATGATTGTGCTATACGTTCAAACTTAAGCCAAATTATAGAGAGCGAAGATTTAGGAGAAGTGGTGGAGGAAGCCGAAGATGGCAGTCTATTAGAAGGACATATTTTGAATTTAAAGCAAATTGATATATTATTCATTGATTTATTAATGCCCATCCGGGATGGCATCGAGACACTTCGTCATATAAAAAGTACATTTAACGGAAAAATAATAATGATTTCACAGGTTGAATCAAAGGAGCTGATTGGTGAGGCATACTCGCTTGGAATCGATTATTATATTACTAAACCAATTAATCGTATTGAGATATTAACAGTTATCCGAAAAGTTATGGAACGTATCCATTTAGAAAGATCGATCACTAATATTCAAGCCTCTTTAAATAGTGTATTGAATTTTGAACAGCCAAAAATTGATAAATCAAATAATTTCAATGAGAAAAGTATAAGAGAAGTGGGCGAATTCCTACTATCGGAATTAGGGATCGTTGGAGAAAATGGTGCAAAAGATTTAATGGAAATACTTCAATATTTATTTATGTATGAACGGACTTTTACTTTTAAACAGCATTTTCCGACCCTTAAAGATATCTTTGTAGAAATCACCAAAAAAAAGCTCGGCACAGCAGCTGTGCAGGTTGATATCAATCGGGAAATAAAAGCTGCCGAACAGCGAATACGCAGAACGATAAACCAGTCGCTGAATCATTTTGCTTCGCTCGGTTTAACGGATTTTTCAAATCCGAAGTTTGAAAATTACGCTTCCAAATTTTTTGATTTCACAGTCGTTCGCCAAAAGATGAAAGAACTGCAAAATGATTCAACAATAGTTCTTACACCTACCCGAGTAAATACAAAAAAGTTTATTCAAGTATTTTATTTCGAAGCGAAACGATTGAATCCTGATGAAATAATTAGATATAGATAATCCATGGTTGAAACAATGAACTACGGTGGCAGTCAAAAGCATAAAATCCCCTGAAAGATTTCAGGGGATTTTAGTAAGTTCTTATTTTTTCAACAATAAATACATGAAATAAGGAGCACCGATCAATGCAACCATGATACCTGCAGGAATCCCCTCTGGTTCAATTATATTACGGCCGATCGTATCGGCAAGCAGCAATAGCCATCCACCGATTAAAATGGCAACCGGAATGAATAGTTGATTTCGAGGTCCTACCAAGGATTTTGCTATATGCGGGGACATAAGTCCAACGAAGGCAATTCCGCCTGTAACAGAAACGGCAGCGGCTGCCAGTGCTACAGCCGTGATCAGCAGGACGATCCGCTCCTTTTCAATCGATACACCGACCCCAATTGCGACCGGTTCACTTAAACCAAGCAGATTCAAACGATTTGCTTTATATAAAGTGAATGGAATGAGGATGATTAACCATGGAATGATTGCCCAAATGAAAGGCCAATCCGTGCCCCATATATTTCCCGCCAACCATTTTGCGATGAAATCGACCTTCGCTCGTTCCGCTGACGAAATAAGGACAATCATCAGGCCTGAAAGCGCCATTGAAAAACCTACGCCGATCAACACTAACCGAACGGGTTCAAGGCCACTCTTTCTCTTATATGAGAGGATATATATTAAACAGGCCGTCAGTAACGCTCCGATAAAACCGACAAGCGGAACCATATAAACAAACGAACCAGCGTCAAGAGGGAAAAACAGAAAGAAAGCGGCAATGGCAACACCTGCTCCTGAGTTGATCCCGATGATTCCGGGATCGGCTAAATCATTACGTGTGATCCCTTGTAGAATGGCTCCCGACAGTGCAAGGGCCATGCCTGCTAAAAGGGTGATGATGATTCGCGGTAAGCGGACGGAAAATAATATGAATTCCTCTTTAAACGTCCCATGCCCGAAGAGCGTTGGAAACAGTCGCCCTAAAGAAAGATTGGAATATCCCGAACACGTCCCAATAATGATCGTAATGATGATGAGTGCAGTCAATGCACCTATTATCCAACGCTGTTTTTTGACTAAAGCTGACTGGATCATGAAAATGCTTTACCTCCTTTACGCACGATTAGGAGGAAGAAAGGTAAACCTATCATCGCAACAACCGCTACCACAGGTGTTTCATATGGAGAATTGATCGTACGGCCGATCGTATCGGCTAGCAGCATGAAAGTGGCTCCCAAAATCGCAGACATTGGGAGGATGAATCGATAATCCGTACCCACGATAGCCCGAACGATATGCGGGACCATTAACCCGATGAACACCATATTTCCTACAAGTGCAACAGCAGCCCCTGCCAGGAGAATGATGACCACGAAGAGAACCGCCTTTATTTGTGTTGTCTTTTGCCCTAAGCCTACGGCCACTTCTTCACTTAAGCTAAGTATGGTGAGCTGTCTGGAAAAGATAAGGGAGATCAGGATACCTATTAAAATGAACGGAGCGATTACGCGAAGCTGCTCCCATGAAGTTCCGATATTTCCGCCCGCTGTCCACATCGATACATCTTTTGATACCTTGAAATATATGCCGACCCCTTGCGAAACGGCAAATAGGAATGCAGAGACTGCAGCACCAGCCAATACGATCCGTAAAGGGGAAAATCCTCCCTTTTTCATCGCACCGATTCCGAAAACCATGGTTGCCCCGACAGCGGAACCTATAAAACACGCAATCATGATCCCTAAATTATTAGCATTTGGAATAAATGCCAAAGTAATGGCGAGACCTGCATTGGCTCCCGCCGTCAATCCAAGCAATCCCGGATCGGCAAGTGGATTCCTGGTCATCCCCTGCATGATGGCACCAGAAACGGCAAGCGCTGCACCAACAAAGATTGCCCCCACTTCACGAGGGAAACGGATTTCACGAATGATTGAAATCTTTTCACCGGTAGCGTTCGATGTCAGTGCTTGCCAGACATCTTTAACGGTAACATCAGCCGCACCAAATGCCATTGAAATAATGAACATGCCTATAAAGGCAAAGATCGCTATGATCAGTTTACTTATAAATGGGATGAAACGTTGATTTTCATTAGTCATCTGTCTCTCTCATCTCTTTTTTTATAGAATAAAAGGAGAGGAATTGGAATCCCTCTCCCTCGCTGTATTATTTTCCAAGAAAACTTTTAGAAAAGAAGTCTAATTGGTAATCTAATGTTATTGGGTCATTGAAGTAGAATTTTTTTGCATCAGCTTCATATAGTTTATTATTTTTAACGGCAGGTATGTTTTTAAACGTGTCAGTTTGTTGGAATGAATTGTCCTGATCTTTGTTATTGCTCAAAATCACATAATCACCGGCATAGTCTTTCAGGACTTCTAATGATAAGGCAAAGTAACCATCTTTCAACGCCACTTCTTTTACCTTTTCAGGCATGCCCAATTTCATTTCTTGATAAAGGATTTCCGTTCCACGGCCCCAATTATCACCGTATACATAGAACTGTTTGTCAAACTTTTCGAAAACGGAAACAGTAGCATCTTCTCCAATTTTAGCTTTAATTTCATCACCAGTTGTTTTTGCCCGTTTTTTGAAATCATCCACCCATGCTTGAGCTTCTTTTTCTTTATTCAATAGTTTACCGATTTCTACGTGCTGTGTTAAATAGTCCACTTTTCCGTATGTATATGTTACGGTTGGAGCAATTTCCTTTAATTTATCGACATTTTTAATCGTAGATAAACCAATGATTAAATCCGGATTCAACTCGATGATCTTTTCCAGGTTTTCGTCCGTCACTTCTTCAACATCTTTTAACTCTTTAAAATTCGGGTTCATTTTAGACCATGAATCAACCCCTACTAGGTTAACATCCAAAGCCATTATGTTACCTGCGAAAGATGATAGTACTAAAACACGCTGAGGATCTGCCGGAACTTCAACAGGACCATTTTCAGATTGATATGTGATGGTACCTGATTTTTCCTTTTTGGAATCGGAGCTTTTTTCTTTTTCGGCTGACTCGTTACCACAAGCGCTAATAATTAACACTAACAGCAGTATAAACGGGATCATTATCTTTTTCATTTGTTGTCAAATCTCCTTTTAGTAAATTGTATGTACTGCACATTGGTTTGTTCGTTCGTTGATCTCGTCCGATTACCGCATCAATATGGAATACTTCCTTAAGCACTTCATGAGTGATGACTTCTTCACAATCTCCGGCTTTGACTATTTCCCCGTCCTTTAAGGCAATGATATAGTCGGCAAAGCGAGCAGCTTGGTTCAAATCATGAAGAACCATGACAATTGTGCGTCCCTGTTCTATATTCAGCCTCTGTAATAATTCCAGGACCTCCAGTTGATGCGCCATATCCAAATAGGTGGTCGGCTCATCAAGGAAGATGATTTCCGTTTCCTGGGCAAGGGCCATCGCAATCCAAACACGCTGGCGCTGACCTCCTGATAGAGCATCCACCGGACGGAACTTGAAGTCTTTCGTGCCGGTCACTTCAAGGGCCCAATCAATCACATCATAGTCTTTTTGGGTCAGGCGCCCAAAACCTTTTTGATAGGGAAAGCGCCCATATGATACGAGCTCCCCAACCGTCAATCCGCTTGCACTCTCGGGTGTCTGCGGAAGTATGGCCATTTTTCTTGCAAGGATCTTAGTGCTTTCTTTTGAGATATTCACCCCATCTAAAACAACCGTACCTGATTGATTAGGAATAATTCTGGTGATCGCTTTCAAAAGTGTCGATTTCCCACACCCATTTGAACCGATGATCGTTGTAATTTTTTTATCTGGAATTTCCACACTGAGATCTTTTACAATTAAACGTTCACCATAACCAATATTCAAATTCTCTGTATATAGGCGAACCATTTTTTAACCTCCATTTACTGAAAAATAGGTAAGTAAAAACTCAAATGAAAATGATTATCATTATCTGCTACTTAATTACTATAATTCTATCTAAATATATTGTCAATGGTAATTTCATGGGTATAAAAGAAGAAAACCTGACAGGATTTTTGGGGCAAATCCGTATCACCGACTGACAAATGAACACAATAAAGACCCCGGGGGCACTTCCGGGATCTTTACTGTTTGGCTCATACTCAGGACTTTGGCAAGAATATTCCTAATAGGCCATTTCATTAATCAATGTTTCTTTAATCCTTGCTTCTCAACATAATCTTTCATGTACAGCCTGCTTTTCTTTCCAAGCATTCCAGCCATTTGCCCGGTCCAGGTGTCTTTTCGTTTACCTTTAGTCCGAAGCTTGTAATAACTGGAAATCGTTTCATTATACCCCTCAAGTTGTCCGATGAACTCTTGCTTATCCTCCTGATATCCATTTTCATGATAGATATTGGACAGCGGCAAACGCGGCTTTTTATCCGAACGGTTTTTCGGATATCCGACCACTAGAGCGAATAATGGTATAACTCGATGCGGTATATTCAAAATCGCTGACACTTCCGGGAGATTATTGCGGATCCCGCCTATATAGCAAATGCCAAGATCCATCGATTCTGCCGCCAATGCTGCATTTTGGGCCGCAAGGGCCGCATCAATACAGGCAACCATGAATTTCTCGGTACTTTCAATCGATTCGGACAGGTCCGTGTTTTCCATTTCGGAAACCATATCCTGACGATATAAATCGGCGCAAAAGACGAATAGATGTCCATTCTTCTCTACATATGACTGTGGTCCGGCAATTTCAGCAAGCTTGGCTTTCTTTTCCGGATCGGTTACCCCTATGATTGAATACGCTTGAATATAACTTGAAGTCGATGCTGCTTGGGCACATTCCACAATCGTATTGATTTGCTCCTCAGACAATAACTTATCCTCAAAAGAACGAATGGAACGGTGATCTAAAATCTTCTCAATAATGCTATTCAATGCTCCCACCCCTATAGAATATGTAAAGTAAAGTATCCATCATCGGGGCTGAAATGCCCCCGATGATAGAATTGATGAAACTCAACCTTTAGTTTTCAAATCCAATTCACGGTAATTTTGCTGTCTCAGTGCTTCATAAACCAAGATGGCAGCCGTGTTCGACAGATTAAGGGAACGTACTTTATCCGTCATTGGAATCCGCAGGCACCGATCCATATTTTCTTGGATCAACTCTTTCGGGAGACCCGTCGTTTCACGGCCAAAAATGAAGTATATCTCACTGTCTTGGTCACTGTAGTCGAAGCTGGAATGCGGCTGCTCCCCGAATTTCGTCAAATAATAAAATTCACCGCCGGCATTCCTTTCAAAAAATTCTTCTAACGAATCATAATAATGAATCTTTACATTCTCCCAATAATCGAGCCCGGCCCGTTTGAGCTGTTTGTCATCCGTCGAGAAACCGAGCGGACGAATGAGATGTAAAGACGTATCCGTCCCTGCACATGTTCTTGCGATATTTCCTGTATTTGCTGGAATCTGTGGTTGATATAAAACTACATGTATTGACACTTCATTTTCACCTCTAGTTTGAACTTCACCTTAATTATAGCATTAAACAAAAAAGACTAAAAACCAATCACCCTCCATCCAAAATCACAAAGAATTTATAAACGATGTTCGGTGTATATCTGGTTGAATCCTCATATGTCCAATACCGGTGACGGCTGTTCATCGTATGTGCATTCACAAGCGGCATCCCGTCCTGATCCTTAGCCGTTACGATCAAGTTATGATCAAACCGTCCGTCCCCTTCGAAGTCTATGCAGAGGATATCACCCAAATTCAATTCCTTTGCCGACCCCACCTGCTTTGTCCTGATGGCATTCCCGGCTTTAAGCAGATGATATAAAGAATGGGCCGTCGTCCATGTGTAGCTCCAGCTTTTCCCTCTTATCCACCAGCCCTTATTTTTATTTGGCGCCCCCCACATAGGTATTCCCCCTGCATGTAAACATTGTGAAATGTAATTCGTACAATCATCAGTGAATTTATAATAAGCGGGATTGAATTCGTTCCACCAACGCTCGGCATATTGGACTGCCTTCATTCGATCATACTTATATGCGAGACGATCTGCGCCTGGATCACATTTTGGCGGTGCCTCTTCGGATTCAAAGCTGGGAATCAGCTCACGTTCATCCACTATATACCCATTTCGAAACCGTGCCTCCCTTTCTTCCATTTCTTCTTCTATATAAAATGAATCTTCCTGTTTCAATAAATATTGCAGATGCACATGATATGTCAGGACTGTATCACTGTCTTCCTTTTTCTTCGAATGGACCTTGCCTGCTGCATTCACCCGAACAATTTCGGCAGCGCGGTTCCTCATCATTTCCTTCTTCAAATGTAACTTCCTTTCACCCCGTTCCAGATCATCGGAAGTATAAAACTCCACCCTTTCTTGTAAAAGGCGTTGCAATTGTTCCCTCAAGTTCATGCCCTCCTTCTTACCATCTATGCTAATGTGTATGTACGAGGGCATGGACAAAAACACAACTTCATAAATGTCGGAGTTTCAATCCTATAACCATAATGAACCTTTTTATATAGATTTTCCTTGAAGGCACCGGAATATTTCAAGCAAAAAAGCCGCCCCGTTATATTTACAGGGCGGCTTCATTTTAGATATCATTTTGTTTCCAAGGTAAACTGCAGTCCTTTCTCTATTTCCGCCAGTACCTCTTCATCCATTTCCTTCATTCGTGCTTCCTCCAGAATGGAAACGGCCTGCTCCCGGCCAATTTTCCCAACTGCCCAGGCCGCCGTCCCCCGGATGACCGGCCGCGGATCATCCTTCATGACCCGTATCAATTGAGGCAATGCCGTTTCGTCCTTGAAGTGGGCCAATGCTAAGATGGCATTTCGTTGGATTGGTTTTTTACCGCGCCAAGAGCCGGATACATGGCCATATGTCTCTTTGAAGTCCCGATTTGAAATCGAAAGCAGGGGTTTCAACAGCGGTTTCGCCAACTCGGGGTCGGGTTCCATTTCTTCATGAAAATGAAAATCCATTCCTTTGTTTTTCGGACAAACGGTCTGACAAGTATCACACCCATACAAACGATTGCCTATTTTCGTCCTGAATTCATCCGGAAGGAAACCTTTTGTCTGCGTTAAGAACGCAATGCAACGCTTGGAATTTAGCTGTCCTCCCTGAACAAGCGCACCAGTCGGACAAACATCGACACATTTATTGCATGTCCCGCATTGATCTTCCATCGGTTGATCCGGTTCAAATGGCAGGTTGGTAATCATGTCTCCCAAGTATACATAAGAACCGAATTCAGGTGTGATGATCATACTGTTTTTTGCACTCCAGCCAATTCCTGCACGCTCAGCAACTGCCCTATCTGATAATTCGCCCGTATCAACCATGGACTTTGTCATTGCCCCTGGCACCTTATCTTTAATGAAATCCTCAAGTAACTGCAATTTATTACGAAGGACGGTATGATAATCCGTCCCCCAAGAAGCCCGGCAAAAGATCCCGCGGCGATCACTTTTTGTACTTTGAGGAGCATCCTTCAATTTCGAAGGATAAGCAAGCGCAATCGAAATGATGGATTGCGGTTTATCGAATATCAATTCAGGCCTTACCCTTTTTTCTATATCGGCTTCTTCAAACCCTGACTGATAATCAAGTTCCTGTTGACGTATCAGCCGACCTTTCAGTTCAGTGAAAGCCGTGGCCGATGTAAAGCCGATTTTATCGATGCCGATTTCCTTACTATATAAAATCACTTCTTGCTTGAATGAGTTCATATCCATATTAATCACCTACGTTCATTCAGTATTCCCATTGAAGCTTGAATCCATTTCAAACCATTGCTATCTATGATAAACTAATTGCAATCATTTTTGGAGGTGAAACGGTTGGAAATTACCGTATCAGCTAATCTTAGCAGTAAAATCCCTGAATTCAAAGTCGGGATCATTACATATGAAAACATCGAAGTAGGTCCCTCCCCGCAAATGGTGAAAGGAAGACTTCAATTATTTCAGGAAGCTCTTTTCTTCGACCTTGAAGAAAAGGAATTGACCGACTTTTCCGGCATTAAAGTGTGGCGGGAAATTTTCAAGGCTACAGGAACAAACCCGTCACGGTATCGTCCCTCCGTGGAAGCCCTTTACCGCCGCATAAAAAAACAGAATTACTTGACACCCATCCATTCGGCCATCGATTTGAATAATTTCTTCTCACTGTTATATGAAGTTCCGATCGGCATTTATGATGCTGAAAAATTATCAGGAGACATCTCGATTAAGATTGGCGAGGTGTCAGATGGTTATGATGGTTTGAACGGCCGCTTGAATTCCATGGAAAATATGATTACTTCAGCCGACCATGAAGGCCCATTCGGTAGTCCTTACGTTGATTCAGAACGCACGAAAGTCACCGAAGAAACGAAAAAAGCCATCCAAATCATTTATTTACAACCCAATACTTCAACCACGGAAGCAAATCAGTTAACGAAATCCTTAATGGAAATGTTCCTTGAAATTCACGGTGGTGAAGGGACTTACTCAATTATAGAAGGATAATTAAATCGAACGGATATAAACCCTTTCCACAATCGGAAGGGGTCTTTTCATTATTGTTCCAATTAATAAAACCAGTCCGCTAGTATCAGCATCAAGGATCACCTAGTCTTAAACTTGGTTCGGGATGAGTCTAGCCTACGGTTTTTTCTTAAATTACATTCCAGTTGATTCCACAAAATCCGCTCCCTTTCCGCCGACTGTCTGCCAAGCCCCCTCGCCTTAAACGCCTCCCGGGTCTTTTGCTATCCAGTTTACATGGTTACTTTCTGCCTTTCGAATAGATAATCATCGATGGCTACATAGCCGGGCATGCCTTTCGCTTCCCCATTAACAAAAAAGCACAAACTTAGTCAATCTGATTCTACTAACGTAGTTAATCACATTGACTAAGTTTGTACTGTATCGAACCCCCACACACTCCCGGATGGAGGATAATTAAAAATTAAAAACTCCATTTTTCGGGTATAACATACTGTATTACCGCTTCGATAAAATGCAGGCAATTTGGACAATAAAAAAATCCCACTGTAAACAGTAGAATTCTTGTAATAATATTTAAACGCAAAGCTTCGTTCTCCAGGTAACGAAACCCTACGTTATGAGTATGTATTGGAGCGGGTGAAGGGAATCGAACCCTCATCATCAGCTTGGAAGGCTGAGGTTTTACCACTAAACTACACCCGCATATCCTTGTAGAAGTTTGTCGAATTACCAATCAACAAAATTAATTATATAGTTTAATGTGAAAAAATGCAATAGTTCTTTAAAAAAAAATTAATAATTAGCGTATTGTAACGTTAATATATTCATTCACTCTAGTAAAAATGTTAAAAAGTCCCCTGATTCAGAGAACTTTTTCAACCTATCTGATGATTTAAGACCAAATGACTTCCATTAACCGCGGATAAACCTGCTGTGCCGTTTCAAGCAGCATGATTAACTTCCTGAACGCCAGATCAGGTTCGATATCCCCCTCAATGGAGTATGAATAACGAATGGATATGGTCCCATTTTCTTCATACAGCTTGGAATATCTAAAATTTGCATTATATTCATTCAACAGTGTATGTACTTCCTGTTTCTTTTCAGGATTCTTCAACTCGGCGACATTAAAGCAAAATAAGTCCGCCACATTTTCATCTTGATTGAAAGCAAATACTAAAAGGACCTTCCACCCGTCCTTTAACTTTTGCTCAGCTCTAAAAAAGGTGGTGCCATCTTCATTCAACTCATTCATATAGATTTTCTCACTAGTTAAAAAATCACGAAATTTAGCAACGTTTGACATGGTTCATCACCTTTCTGTTTGTAAGTACATTTTATAATGAAAACCTGCATTTTTACAGACTTTTCTATTATCCTGCCAATTTCATCCTAATAGGGGCGACATTAAAAGGAAGGGAGACAAAATGAACTCCCTTAATAGATTGATTGGCCAGTTGCTTCTCCGCAAAACTGAAGCGCTTCTTGCAGGTCCAAAATTTCCTGGCGGATTTTGGAGTATCCTTCAATTTCAGGCACTTCTTTATTCGTAAGTGGTCGACTTTTATCTGCCGCTATCGCCATGGTTTCGAAAACATACAGCACCTGAGCAAGCTCCCTCTGTGAAAGGACTGGCCGTTCAGATAATTTCAAACTGGCATTTAGATAATAGCCCAACTGTTCTATCGAAAATATAACGGGCCAAAGAGATTCCAATCTAGCTTTGTTTTTGAATATCTCACCAAGTGATGCATTGTAGACCATTAATAATTCACCATATTCGTTTGCATTTTATTCCTTTCGCTGCTTTCATCAATTGCAAGGTCATTATTTTTTTCAGAGAACGCCATCAATAATAACTGCCCCTGGCTACGAATCGTTTTGGCTATCAAATGATTGAGAAGGATGCCGAACGACTTCCAAGTATCACCGACCCAATAAGACCTATCAAGCTTCCAACGATGATATCGGTTATCCTTACAGTCGCAAAAAAACCAAAATCATAGCTTTGAGATGAATATTCCGCCATGATCAATGCTGAAGGGGTAAAAAACATTGCCGCCAATCCATAATTTCGAACGATGAAAAGCTCTGTAATGAATGTCAAAGATAAAATGATCAGAACGATGATGTACTCGTTATGAACGGCTGCTAGAATTAAACTTGCTATCAGGAGTCCGATGACCGTCCCGAAAGTCCTTTGGACCGCCCGATGGAATGTGGCAATGATGGTCGGACCCGACATAACGGCCGCACAGGATAAGGGTATCCAGTACGAACGGTTAAAATTGGCGGAATAGGCGATGATGGCCGCAATGGTAAGGATTGTTCCATATCGAACGGAAGAGAGGAAAACAATTGAATTCTTATCGAAAGCCCCAAGAAAAATGGTTTTTAAAGAAGGTTTGGAGATGGTTGCTGCTTGATCGATTTTCTGGACAGGTTCATTCATGATGGCATCTGCATTATAAAGCTTCATGAATAACCCTTCCACCTCATCCGTCATTTGGTCAGGTTGAAGGATCTTTTTTTTATTCTTTGTTTTAGATGCAATGGCACCGGCCAAGGCACGAACGGATTGACCTAATTCTGGCGGCATCACGATTTTTTTGTTCAAGGAAATTTCCATAGCATCCAGGAATATGGCATTGGCATGTTCATTCAATAGGTATAATCGCTTCAACTCATTTGGATTTCGCCTGTTTGAAAACCCGGCTAACAGTGTATCTTCAGCGTGTTTCATCGCCAATACCGTTCTCTGTCTTGCTCTTCTGAATGTCTCGGTGCCCATGGAATCAAGGAATGCCCCCAATTCCCTGTACACCTTTTCAACCGCAAGCGATTCTGGTCCATGAGGGTTGAAAAACCAGCCTAACATACAAATTATCCAAGATAGTGCCCCACCCATTAAAACAAGCCCACCACGCAATGGGGCCAGACTTTGGTCAATGGGCATGCCTGTCGCAAGCGCAAAGCTCAAAACGAAGAATACCGCCGAAGGACCGGTAATCCTTAAAGCACCAAATATAAAAAAAACACTGGCCCCGATGATTCCCATCAACAACAGATAAAGCAAGACCCACCATCACAAAGAAAATCTTTTTAGCTCTTTGGTGATACGGTTGGTTAAAAACGTATAAATAAGTGAAGCCTCCTATCCCTGCAAGTAAACCGTACGCTAAATTTCCGAATAATAAGCCAATAAAAACAGGTAGTGCAGCAGCTATGCCTGCACTTAGTGCTTTTATCCAAGGAAATGGATTCTTTTTTATTTCAAAAGCCTGTTTAAATGTAGTATGTATTGTATCCAATTTATTAGATTCGGAAGGGTGCTTATTTTCACTCATTTTCAGTTATCCTTTCATTGAAGATTCCAATAACACTTTCGTGAAGGCTATGTCAGTTGAAGTGACTTCTAATAATTAATATCCTTCATATGGTTTAAGAGATACCACTAATATATTTTACTTAAAAGGAAACGGCCTTTTCCCGATTGAATATCGAGAAAAGGCCGCTTTTGTTATAAGCTGCTTAAAATCACTACAAATGACCTTCCTCAGCTCCATAAAACTTATAGTTGAGCGAATTCGGGTTCCGCAACTTTTACAAGCTGTTTACCGAGGTTCGTTCCCTTAAACAAACCTAAAAATGCATCCGGTGTGTTTTCGAACCCTTCAATAATCGTTTCTTCATACTTCAGCTTTCCTTCTTGAAGCCACTTACCTAATTCCGTAGCACCCTCCTGGAATCTAGCGGCATAATTTCCAACTGTGAAACCTTTCATTAGTGCACTGGTTTTGATCATCGCCGACTGCAGACGCGGTCCTAGATCTTTTCCTTCCGCGTTATACGAGGAAATCGCTCCGCATAATGGAATTCGGGCATTTGCATTCAAAAGTGTAAAAACAGCATCGGAAACCTCGCCGCCCACATTATCGAAATAAACATCGACTCCATCAGGAACAGCATTGGCTAAATCTGTCGCAAAACTATCACTTTTATAATTTACGGCTCCATCAAACCCGAGCTCTTTCGTTAAGTACTCAAGTTTTTCATCCGAACCAGCGATGCCAACAACCTTCGCACCTTTAATCTTAGCAATTTGCCCGACTACTGAACCAACTGCTCCAGCCGCTCCTGAAACGACTACCGTTTCACCTTCTTGAGGTTTACCAATATCAAGCAAACCAAAGTAAGCAGTTAAACCGGTCATTCCAAGAATCCCTAAATGAGTTGTGACCGGAGCCACCTTGGGATCGATCACGCGGATTTCCTTTTCGGTGACAACTGTGTATTCTGCCCAGTCGATATTCCCAACAACGACATCCCCTTGTTTGAAGGAATTCGATTTGGACTCAACAACTTCAGCAACAACGCCGCCCGTGATGACCTTATTCAATTCAAATGGAGCAATATATGATTTCGTATCTTGCATTCTGCCACGCATATATGGATCGACAGATAAATATAGTGTACGTACTAAAATCTCATTATCCTTCGGTGTGGGAACTTCACTCTCAACAAAGTTAAAATCCCCTTTCGAAGGCATACCTTTCGGACGGTTTGCCAGGGTGATTATTTGTTGTTTGGTTTGTGTCATCATTGTTCCTCCTTGGTTTTGAATACGTAATTTCGAAAAGAAGCGTATCACTGATGAAGTTCATAGGTCAAAGAATATGATTGGCTATTGCTTCCATAACAATCTTTAGCCTTTCCTGAAACCCCCAAACTTGCTATAGCCTATTATGTCCCATGTTTTTCATTTCAATATACGGTTCGCTCCCCTAAAAAAATATAACGGCCTTTCCCCGATTGGATACCAGGAAAAGGCCGCAGCTTGAAATACTCTATTTTTATTGTCTGCTTGGCAGGGCTACTGCCTCTTCTTCTAATGAACTAATTCGTGGATAGTCTACATCAATTTTGCAATGAACATCGTCGCAATTCCAAAGTAAATAAGTAACGAGAGTATATCATTCAGTGTTGTAATTAGCGGACCAGAAGCAACTGCGGGATCGATGTTGAATTTATATAATATCAAAGGAATAATGGTCCCAGCTAAAGTCCCGATAATCAGGGTCATCACCAACGAACTTCCAACCACTAATCCCAGAACAGGATTTCCCTGCCAAACATAAGCTATGATGGAAATTAATATTCCACAGGTGATGCCTATTATCAAACCAACTTTCAGTTCCCTTATAATAAGTCTGGTCACGACTCCTTTATCCGTATCACTAGTGATTAGGCCTCTTACAACAACAGCTAAAGATTGAGTACCTGTATTTCCAGTCATCCCTGCGATCATCGGCATAAAGAAGGCAAGTGCAACAACTTTGGACAATGTTTCTTCAAAACCGCTTATAATGGTTCCAGACACTAAACCGATAAATAAAAGTAAAATAAGCCAGGGCAACCGACGATATGCGGCCACGTGCGCCTTCGTGTCAAAGTCTATAGCTTTACCGGATGCCGATAATTTTTCAATATCTTCATTCGCTTCCTTAATGACAATATCAATAATATCATCGACGGTTACAATTCCTAATAACTCATTATTTTTTTCAACTACAGGAATTGCCAAAAAATCATATCGCTCAATGACACGAGCTACCTCTTCTTGGTCTTCATATGCAGATACGGAGATAACCCGGCTATACATAATATCTTGAATTTTTTCAGATTCATCATGTATTATTAAATCCCGATATGAGACAACACCTACTAATTTTTTATCATTATCTATTACATAAAGATAGTTGATCGTTTCCGAAAACTCCGCAAAGATTTTCAGTTTTTCAACTGATTCACGCACCGAATAATGTTGGGGGATCCATACGAAACGGTTTGTCATTATTCGCCCTGCCGTTTCAGGGGGAAAATTCATGATATTTTGAACGATTTTTGATTCTTCTTGTTTCATGCCTGAAAGAAGTTCTTCGATTTTTCCAGGGGACAGGTCCTCTAACAATGAAGCTAGATCATCATTATCCATTAAATCCATTACATGGCCGGATTTCTCTATTCCCAATTTACCAAGAATTTTTAATTGATGGACTTTCTCAACTTCTTGAATCAGTTCAGCGATTTGTTCTGAATCAAGTAATAACAAGAAACGTGTATGGTGTTTTTCTGGGAGCCCCTCAAAAATTCGCGCAATGTCATACGGTTGAAGTTCTTCCAATATTGCTTGAAATTCTTTCTTTTTACCTTCTTTTAAAACCTTTATGATCTGTAAAGTCATTTGATCTTCCGTCAGGA
The DNA here is from genome assembly GCF_044762675.1 of Peribacillus sp. NPDC096448. NCBI lineage: Bacteria > Bacillati > Bacillota > Bacilli > Caryophanales > Bacillaceae > Peribacillus > Peribacillus sp. NPDC096448. The sequence goes on from NZ_JBIWEU010000010.1 coordinate 178,642, forward strand.
CTTTAATCATCTTGTCACTCACTCCTTTTTAGGGGAGCCAAAAAATATTTCCCTTAAATATTAAGAGTAAAAAAATATTATTATTCCCCTTACAAAATCTTGTTTCCATTCACGAGTATGTCGTCGTGAATAGTTATCCAAATTCCCCACCTCCAGGAAAAAAATAAAAACACCTCCATTACAAATGAAGGTGCGAAATACGGTATATATGCGTTCATTGTCTGGATGACAAATACAAACAGTCGTCTATGACTGAATGACAAATACAAGCATAAATCCAGTTCCTCCATTCGTAGAGCTTTAGCACTGTGTGGCATAGGACAAAGCCAGCTACATTAAAAACCACCTTATGTCGATGGTTTCTGTTGACCCATTGGCGTCTTTCGACATTTTTGGGCAGTAGCGTATCTCCTACACAGGAGCCTCACCTAACGAGGATATTTAATTTACACATCCACTCTAAAAGAGTTTCTTTTAGATGTCAATGTTTGATTCAAATAATTCTAATTTCGGCCTGATTTCCCGACCTTTAATGAAAACAACACCGACTTTTGAGCACCGATTAAAATGGTCTGATTGAATGTCCCTTCGATATTTTTTGAAAAACCTCCCTTTTCACAAAGATAAAAGTAGAAAAACAAATGCGACCATAAGGGAAAATATTGGAATTTTATATTGGAACTTACTTATAATGAAGACAGATATGAATGACTGAAACAACAAAACACATTACATGTCCTAATAAAATATCCTCTTATCTCTAATTATTTTAAGAAAGGAAATTGCTCAAATGAAAAGACTTTTGCCGATTATATGCATTATCGTAAGTGCTGCTGTATTAATGGTAGGTTGCAGAGCCAAGGACGAGGTACAGGTTGAAGAGAAATCGAAGGAAGTGAGCTCATTGAAAGCTATTGAAGGCAGATGGGAAGGAAATATTAAGATCCCAAATCAACCGCTTCCGATCATTGTTCATTTTACGAAGAAAGATGGAACGATAAGCATTCCTGTACAAGGGTTGAACGAATTCCCCTTAACAAATGTAAGGTTAAGTGAATCAGACTTGTTTTTTGATATGAAAATCCAAAATCAGCAAATTACGTTTGATGGGAAAGTAAATCAGGAAAAAATTTCAGGAACATTTGTTCAAAAAGGGCAAGCCTTCCCTTTTGAATTGCTCAAAAAATCCAGTCAGGCAGTTGAAGAAAAAGAATCAGGTGAAATCGTGCAGGCCGACTTAAAGAACGGAACCATTAAAGGCCTTTTAGAAACACCAAAACATGGAGGTCCTTTTCCTGTGATGATTATAATAGCGGGTTCCGGTCCGACCGATAAAGATGGTAACACCATTGGAAATCCCGGAAAAAATAATAGTTTGAAAATGTTAGCCGAGAGTCTTGCAGAAAAAGGGATCGCAAGCATCAGGTATGATAAGCGAGGAATTGGTGAAAATATGCAATTGGCTGGAAAAGAAGAGGACCTGAGATTTGAACAGTATATTGATGATGCAGCTGCTTGGGTCCAGTTTGCCAAAAAGGATGGCCGTTTTTCCAAAGTTGGCATCATCGGCCATAGCGAAGGCTCTTTAATTGGAATGGCAGCCGCGAAGAAAACAGAAACAGACATATTCATTTCATTAGCGGGTGCAGGCGAACCTATTGACCAAGTACTCATCAAACAGCTTGAAGAGCAGCTTACACCGTCGTTATTAACGGAAACCAAAGATATACTCGCAAAGCTAAAACAAGGAAAACAAGTCGAGACGGTCAGTGCTGATTTGCAGAGTGTATTCCGTCCGTCCGTTCAACCTTACATGATTTCTTGGATTCAATATAACCCGATAGAATCAGTAAAGGAACTGAATACCCCTGTTCTGATCGTAAACGGCAATAGAGACATTCAGGTGCCGGCAACTAACGCAAAAGCGTTACATAAGGAAAAAGGCGATTCTGAATTACTAATACTCGAAAAGATGAATCATGTATTGAAAGAAGCCCCTGCAGATCGAGCGGGAAATCTAGCAACCTATACAAATCCTGAACTACCATTATCCCCTGGATTGATGAGTGGAATCATTGAATTTTTAGACAAAAATGACATCACCAGTAAAAATACCAATTGAGAATGGTGCCTCCCCAGGGTTTACAAAGATCACCCAAATGATTCTCGTGCCTACAATATTTGGATGAATAATCTTTTTAAGTTGTATCATCTTAGCCCTGGGTATCCATAAATGTTTGTATTATAACAGAAAATGAAGATCATTTAGAATTTCCAGGAAATATCGATACTATAGAATTGAATAGTTTAATAAATGAGTGAAAAGTACTTTATATAACTATGTAAAAGTTAGATAAAAAAGGCAGAATAATTCTGCCTTTTTTTATATTTTCTTCGAGATATTCTGCCCCACTTTTGAACTATAAGCTAATATTCTTTTTGAAAGTGCATGAAAAAAAGCGCTTATTAAGTAAGAAATAACAGCAACCAGAAAAGCTCCCTCATATGAATTAATGGTACAAGTGAAAGTAACTGTGAAGTAAATATTCTACTGACCCTTCATAAAGTACATATATTGAAAATATTGTCCACTTATAATAGCCTTCCTTCATATACATGGCATCAGTTGGCAATGGTGAACGATCCTTTTTCAACAAAATCGTACATCCAAAAAACAATGGCAGGTAATCTAACAAAGAGGAAGATTTTGTATAAATTCATTAGTATAATTGATGAAATTACAATAAGAAAGGAAGTATCACTCATGCATGCTTTAAAAAAGAATGCCACATGTATCCTTGAAACCATTTATCTGTATATGCTTTTCTTTTTTTCAGAGCTACAAACTACTACTGCAAGCTTTTTTAAAATAAAGTAAGAATTAGTAATTTAAACCTCATGAATGTACTAAGTTAAAAGATCCTCTAGTTTCCGAACATTCCCTTACGATTATTTTATCTTCATAATTAGCACTTTCAACAATCATAACAGCCATTTTGTACGCTTTGTCTAGGTAAGATCCCTCAGGCGAAATGACAATTCCCCTTACTGGTTCCAGAAAACTGTAAGGCCCGACATACGTTTTAAGACTTTAACTCAGTCCCCTGTAAAACCAACCTGACTCGATATGCAGCTGTGCCCTTTTTTCAACAGGTAATGATTATTCTACCTATTCTCCTTACTGAGCTTCCTTAATAGCCGTGAATGAAAATATCATTTGGATAAAGATGTTCCTTTCAAGTGAGAAACATAAGTTCACCAAAAAGGGACAAACTGTATTTGAAAAAAGAAAGGAGATGTGAGACATGACAAAAAAATTCAATAAAGGCAGCCGTAACCAAAATTCACCGCAATTACACGGACAAACCCCTGTTAGTGGGGACAACAGCAAAGGAAATAAAAGAAATAAAGATCAGAGCTCTAAATCAGAGTAACTAAATTGAAACAAACCGGCCATATTCAGACCGGTTTGTTTCATTTGCAGGCAACCTTTTTTGTTATTGGACAGAAAGCGATCAAAAAGAACACTTTTCATAGGTCATTTTCCCCCTTAAATCCAAAAAGGGCGAATCATTGAATTATCCTGTGTCCACTGGACCAATTGATTCCAAAAAGCCAAATTCATTAAAAATATTCCGAACTGTAACTGGAGTGCTGAAAAACAGCCCCCCCAGAAAGTTTTAATTAGAGGGCCGTTTTTCATATTTATATCGGAAGTGAATATTAAAATCATGTTGAGTTAGCTTATTCGATTCTTTTGCCTTAGGATCTTCTGCTCTACAATCAATCCTTTTGAAGATAATCAAGGTGATGCATTGGCAAATTGGCTAGAACCAATTGAGGGCTTCCAATCGTTATTAACAGGTTCCTCGATGTGGGAGATGTTAGTTGGATTGTTCCTACTGCCCAATACACAACAGCTTGTTTTGTTCTTGGGTCCCCTTTGTATAGCTGGCAGGGGTTACACGCGGATCAACATCCATTGCCCATAAAGGAATGCTTCATGCCGGCAAGGTTATTGCGGCCACTGCAGTAGAAATACTTCAGAATCCTGAGTTAATTGAAAAGGCAAAAACGGAACTAAAAGAACGATAATTATGTTCCCAAACCAACACCTTCTACTCCTCAGGCATGGTTTCTATCTAACTGTTGTATAAGTTGATTGGAGAGGAAGGCACAAGACTCCTACGGGGAAAGCGCATCTAGGAGAGTCCCTGCAGGCGCATGCCGAGGGGGCTCCCTGACCGACCGCGGTGAGCGGAAATCAACGTCCAAACTGTACAAGGGTCTCGGGAAACTTATCTTTCAGTAAATGATGTTCCCGAATAACTGGCCTAATTGTTTTACCTAGATTAGACAACCAGCGTTTTATTAAAAAAGGCGACCCTTCTTGAAGAAGAATCGCATCAGTCATAAAAAAGGCATTATGGTTACTGCCATGTCCTGTCAATGAACAAGCCTGACTTATATTTTATCTCTATTAAATCAGTTGCCCTAAATGTATCTTCGCCTCGTAATCAACAAGTTTTTCATCCCGCTTAATTCGTGCCAGATAATCCGGGTTGGCGATAAGCGGACGTCCAATCGCCGCAATATCAATGATGCCTTTTTCCAGGGCGGCTTCTGCTGTTTCGGGATCAAGCCCCCCCACACCAACTATAATTCCATCCCAGTGGCAGCGTACCAATTCATGCATGGTCAATCCTCTTGCAATCGGTTTGGTAAATTCCATCGTGGATGGGTGGATCATTTTGACTCCTGTTTCATTGAACGCTTCAATAAATGTTTGGATCGCTTTTTCAGGGTCTTCCCACATATAAGACGGCTGGTCAATTTTCAAAGCCGAGAAACGAATAAGGGTGCGTTCCACTCCTACCGTATCAATAACTGCTTTTAGCACTTCCTTCATGAATGTCAGACGCTGTTTTAAATCACCACCGTACCGATCGCTCCTTTTATTCGAAGTGTCAGAATTGAACTGGTCTATTAAGTAGCCGTGTGCACCATGAATTTCTACGCCGTCAAAGCCAGCATCCATTGCATTCTTTGCAGCTTGTTTATATTGGTTCACAACTTCTGCAATATCCGTCTCTGTCATTTCTTCAGGAATGTCAAAAGGTTTGCCAAACCGTGAAACCTTTCCTTCCGCAGCAATAGGTGACGGAGCCTGCGGAGGAAGTCCTCCTGCAATTTCATGATGGCTTGCACGGCCCACATGCCAGATTTGCGCAATAATCGTTCCGCCTTCTGCGTGTACTGCTTCCGTTACTTTTTTCCACCCGTCGATTTGCTCTTGAGTATATATTCCGGGAACCCCAGGATTGCCCTTTGCTCTTGGTGAAATCACTACACCTTCAGTGATGATAAGCCCGATTCCATCTTGTGCCCTTTTTCGGTAATATTCTACGGTCAGGTCATTCACAACACCCGTTTCGTTTTCGGCAAACGCCCGTGTCATAGGAGCCATTGCCATTCTTGTTTTTAAGTTCCATGCACCTATTGTTACAGGTTCAAACATTTTGGTTTTTATTGTATTCATTTGAATTCCTCCTGTTAACCGCTTTACCTAGGCTATATTTTCGTAACTATTACTGTGTAAGATTATCCGATAAGTGGTTAATTTTCAAATAATTCACTCTGTTTTTATAGCGATCGATGGAATATGGTAAAAAAGACCAACGAAAAACGTTTTATTCATCATGCTTTTTTTCAAACAAAAAAAGCCAGACAGAGAAAATCTTTCCCTGCTGGCTAATTTATCTTTTTTCATTAATATCTTATTAGTCTCGTGCTGTCCTGATAAAAAACGACACGATCAAACCAATGATTGCAAGGACAAGACCGAAAATAAAGGCATCTTGGACGCCTGCAGTCAATGAACCGCTGATGGCAGATGGATCGAAAGGATCTTCTGCATTTGCCATATAATTTTTTTGGGATGCTGACATGATTGTAATGGCAACGGTTGTACCGATGGCCCCCGATACTTGTTGCAATGTATTCATGAGTGCCGTCCCATCCGGATAAAGATTTTTCGGCAGTTGATTCAGCCCATTTGTCTGGGCAGGCATCATGACCATCGAAACGCCAATCATAAGGAGGGAATGCATGACGACTACCATGATGATCGAAGTTCCAGTCGTTACGTTCGTCAAAGTCCATAACATGACAATCATGATAATGAAACCTGGGATAACTAACCCTCTTGGCCCGAACTTATCAAAAATGCGCCCTGTAACCGGAGACATGATACCATTAAGAACTCCACCCGGTAATAGTACCAGCCCAGCAGAAAACGCAGCTAATGCAAGCCCGGTTTGCAGGTATAACGGTAAGAGAATCATGGATGACATGATGACCATGAAGGTGATGAAGACAGTTATTAAGCCTAACGTGAACATCGGGTATTTAAAAACGCGCAAGTCAATCATCGGTTTATCCATGTTGAATTGTCTCACAGCAAACAGGAATAGCGCTATAAGTCCAACAATGATCGAGGATAGAACTATCGCATTGCTCCATCCTTGCTCTCCAACAATACTAAAGCCATAAACAATTCCCCCAAAACCAATGGTCGATAAAATAATGGATGGGACATCGATTTTAGGTTTAGTGATTATTGAAACGTTTTGCATATACTTGAGACCGAATAGTAAAGCGATCACAAAGAACGGCAAAGACACCCAGAAAATGTAATTCCATTTTAGATTTTCAATAATCAAGCCTGAAACTGTCGGTCCGATGGCTGGGGCAAACATGATCACCAGCCCCATCAATCCCATTGTCGCTCCCCTTTTATGAATAGGGAAAATCAATAAAATGGTATTGAACATGAGAGGTAATAAAAGACCCGTTCCGATTGCCTGGATGACACGAGCTAGCATCAAGATGCCGAACCCAGGTGCAATTGCTGCAATGAGCGTCCCAATGATGGAGAACACCATTGAGGCAATGAATAATTGACGAGTATTGAACCACTGAATCAAGAGTCCCGAAACGGGAACCAATATCCCCAATGTCAATAGGTAACCCGTTGTAAGCCATTGCACGGTTGAAGGACTGACATTGAATTCTTGTATTAAATCCCCCAGCGCCATGTTTAATGCCGTCTCGCTGAATAACCCAATGAACCCTGCAATTAAAAATGCAATTAAAATGGGGGTCGTTCTAATGACTGGATTTTGTTGCTGTGTTGCATCTGCTGACATAAAATAATTCCTCCAATTACTAACTGTTCGACCTAAGCTTAAGATAATTTTTTCGCATGACTTATTTCTTTATCAGCAATAATGGTATCTGTTCCGCAATGGCTTGGAGAGGTTCTCCGTTTTTCGCCGTTAAGGATAAAAGGATACCACCTTCAATTAAAGCATTAATTACGATACTCAATTCTTTTGCCCGTTTTTCACTGAATTCCGCCTCGAGTAATTTCTTCACATATATGGATTGCCATTCTTCTATCGCTTCTTGACAAGCCGTTCTTATCTGCTCACTCGTCGTATATGTTTCCGCTGCAATCGTCCCGATGGGCAGACCTAATAGATTTTCACTATCACCAAAAACCTCGGATAAATGAAAAATATGAGACTGAATGGCTTTGATAGGGTCTTCTATTTCATCAAATCCCCGTTTAATTTCATCTATCACGAATTCTTTTGTATGAATAATCGCCTCGATCGCCAATTCTTCTTTGCCTTTCGGAAAATAATGATACAGCGAACCTTTTGGGATACCACTTTCCTCAATAATGTCCTTAAGCCCTACACCGTAATATCCACGGATACGAAAAAGCCGGGAAGCAGCTTCAATAAGAATGTCTTTCGAGTTTCGTTTTTCTGCCATAGCTGGATCACTCCTTGAAATTATATCAACCGGTCTATTAGAGACTATACTTGTATATCATTGTTTTGTCAAAGATGATACCTAAATAGTGCTCGGTCTTTATGTTTTTTTTGCAACCCTCATTGGATTGAAGAAATTTGCGACACTCCTGCCGAATAACTGGCTAGCCGAGACCCCACAGGCGCTTGCGCCGAGGAGGCTTGGCAGGCAGTCGGCGGAAAGGGAGTGAATCTCTGAAATCAACTGAACTATTTAAATAAAAAACTGCGGGCAAACTGAGTCTTCATCGAGTTTGTCTACAAAAGGAGATTCGGATTGCTCTCATCCCTAACCATGATTTTTAAAACAAGACTAGATTATCCTTGATGTTTTTTACTGTGAGCCTCATTGGATTAAAGAGATTTTCGACACTCCTGCCGAATAACTGGCTAGCCGAGACCCCACAGGCGCTTGTGCCGAGGAGGCTTGGCAGACAGTCGGCGGAAAGGGAGTGAATCTCTGAAATCAACTGAACTATTTAAATAAAAAACTGCAGGCAAACTTGATTTTCATTGAGTTTGTCTACAAAAGGAGATTCGGATTGCTCTCATCCCGAAGCATGATATTCAAACAAGACTAGATTATCCTTGATGTTTTTTACTGCAATCCTCATTGGATTGAAGAAATTTGCGACACTCCTGCCGAATAACTGGCTAGCCGAGACCCCACAGGCGCTTGCGCCGAGGAGGCTTGGCAGGCAGTCGGCGGAAAGGGAGTGAATCTCTGAAATCAACTGAACTATTTAAATAAAAAACTGCGGGCAAACTGAGTCTTCATCGAGTTTGTCTATAGTCTGAAGTACACCTCCTAATGGTGTTCTCTGCAAGTTTAATAAATCGAGAAAATCAATACCTTCTATAAACAACCCGCTACTTTTTTAAACGCTTCCATTATTAATCAAAATAATTGGCCGGCCTTCATTATCTTCAAGGATTCTTGTCATGATTTTTGAAATCAAGAATAGCAATTACAAACATGCCAAAGCTTAGCATCAGGGAAATAACTTCGAAAGTACCCATTCATACATCGCCTCCTTATATCCAGCATTTCCTGATCAGAGATTGTCCTATACAAGAAAAAGATGAAGCAGCGGCTTTTAAACAAAAAAAGCAAACCCAATCCGGGTCTGCCCTTGTACTTCATTCTTATGATCGATCGTTGAAACTTTCTTTTCAAAAGACCGTTTGCTGTTAATAACCAAGTTTTTTTTCTACAACATTCATTAGGGGTTTACCTTCAGAAAAAAGCTTTAAGTTTCTCAGGAATAATTCCATCACACGATCTAGGTGTTTGGATGAGTTGTAAGCATTATGTGGGGAAACCATGACATTTTCCAACTGCCAGAAAGGGTGGTCCTTAGGTAAAGGTTCTACTTCAAACACATCTAGAGCCGCTCCTGCAATGTGCCCATTGCTCAAGGATTCGATTAAATCTTCATCCACAATCGTATTACCACGGCCGACATTAATTAGATAGCTGCCTTTTTTCATTTTATTTAAGCGTTCTTTATTAAAAAAGGCTGAGGTATCCTTTGTAAACGGGAGTGCCAAGACGACAAAATCGGACCTGGAAAGGACATCATCCACTTGATCCATACCCATTATCAAATCAGCAGGTTCATATTCTTCGTTCCTCTTGGAGGGATTCCGGCGGCACCCAATAATGGTCATGCCCAGTGCTTTACATCTCTTTGCTATCTCATAGCCAATATCACCATACCCAATTATCCCCACTATCACATTTTCAAGATCTTTCACTGGAATTTCAACCCAAGTTTTGTTTATTTGATTTCTGATCATTGTCGGTACGCCTCTCGCTAAAGAAGATAGCATCGCAATTGTATGCTCGGCAATCGGGACAGACGTGCAGCCTTTGACATTGGTGATGATGACATCGCTGTTTTGTATATCTTCATTCAGCATGGCCTCAACTCCAGCACTGTCTGAATGGACCCATTTAATCTCTGGAGCTTTTTTTATAATGTTAAGATTATCATGAAGCCCCAGCGTATAAAGTACATCAAACTTTGATAAATCAACTGTTGGCTGTGGTTCGGGCTCGCCGAATTCCCATGGCTCTACAACAACTTCCGAACAAATCTCCTTAAACTCATTGATGTATTTTTCCGGTATATCGACCCTGATATAAAGTGAAGGTGCTGTTTTCTTAGAAGCGGACATTATAAAACCTCCTCAAGAACCTACGATTCCTTTTTCCCTCTTTTATGGGAAGGCAATCCGTTGCGATTATACCACGCCTTGCTTCATGGTCACTTCAAGAAATCTGGTTGCTCTTTTCTGATTCTGTCCCACAGAGGCTGAAAACTCAGCCATCCCTCATATTCCGTTCCCGTTTGTTCTGCCGTTAACTTTGCATACTCTTCTTCTATAAAAATCGGCTTTCCAACAGATTCAGCCATTATCTGTGCTTGACATGAACGTTCCATCGTTATGAACCACCACGCAGCTGAATCTACAGACTGTCCGACCGTTAACAATCCATGATTGCGGAGGATGACAGCTTTGTATTGACCTAAAGCCTTAGCAATGCGTCTACCTTCTTCGGATGCATAAACCACACCAGTAAAATCATCAAATAATGCATGGTCATTGTAAAACTGGCAGGCATCTTGCGTAATCGGATCTAACAGTCTCCCTAAAGAAGACCATGTCTTTCCATAGACCGAATGAGCATGTGCCGCTGCAATCGCATCCGGTCGCGCTTTATGGATTTCAGAATGAATGGCAAAGGCAGCACCATTAACAGAATGTTCCCCCTCTACGATATCACCTTTATGATTAACCAATATAAGATCCGAAACGGAAATTTGACTAAAATGCATCCCAAACGGATTGACCCAGAAATGGTCTGTATATTTAGGATCACGGACCGTAATATGGCCGGCTATCCCTTCATCGAAACCAAATTTTGAAAAAAGGCGGAATGAAGCCGCCAAACGTTCCTTCCGGTGATTGCGTTCTTCTTCCATTGTATTGAATGTTGCCGGTTGCAGGGAAATTGTCTTTGTCATATTCCGTTCCTCCTCGAATCTTTTTCCGTTTTTTCGCTAAAACATCAATTAGCCATGGTGTCCATATCGGCTTTACCCTTTATATCTTGTTTTACTTCACTTTCGTTCTTGTGATCATTATTGGAACTTAGGAGAGTGATTGTAGTAATGACGACAAAACTAGTAGCGAGCCCGTACAGAATTGGTTGAGTTGAGGAAGGTCCATTAATCACCAATCCGACAATGATAGCGATCATGCTGGCCAGAATCGAGTAAAATGCTGCTGTAGCCGTGACCCTTTTCCAAAAGAAACCAAGGATGATCGGAAAGAACACAGCACCTGATAAAATTGCGTAAGCCACATCCAATGCAACTAAAATATCTTGAATCCATATCGAAACGATTATGGTCAATACACCAATCGTTAAAGTAGTAATTCGGGATGTTTTTAAAAATTGACGCTCATTCATTCCCCGCCCGATATATTTTTTAATGATGTCATTGACAACTAAAGTGGACGAAGCAAGCAAAGTTCCTGAAGCTGTGGACATAAGGGCCGATACCACACTTGCAATGACAACCCCCAATAGACCAGCAGGTAAAGTTACCATCGCTATACTGGTAAATGCATTTTGTGGATCGCCTAAATCAGGAAGGATAATAAAAGCGCACATTCCAATGATACTGATTGCAATCGCATAAAAAACACTATATACCCCCGCTCCAACCGTTCCGCCACGAGAAACAGCTTTCGTTCGTGCGGTGAATAGACGCTGCCAAATATCTTGGCCAACAACTACCCCTAGTGTAAATAATAGGAAATATTGAAAAATTGTCTCTCCGCCAATGTTGCCTAACTCGAAATGTGATGCAGGGAGATTTTCTTTAAGCGAGCCCCACCCTCCTGCCTTAGAGATGCTCATAGGAAGCATGATAAAGAAAATACCGATCGTCATGATGACGAATTGCACGACATCAGTCATGGTGACTGACCACATACCTCCTAGTATTGTATAAAATAAAACGATCCCACCCCCGACTATCATGGAAATCGTTAAATTCCAACCAGCCAAAACATGTAAAATTGTCCCCATCCCAATCACTTGCGTTACAGTCAGCATGAATGTATAGATAACGGAGACAAGGGCACTGATCAATCTTGTCTGAGAGTTGTAGCGCTTCTCGAGCATTTCACTGATCGTCAATACTTTTAAATTAAATATCTTATTTGTTAAAAACAACCCGATAGCGATAATGCCGAGCCCGATCATCACCACTAACCAAATACCGGATATCCCAAACTGATAACCTAGCTTTGCTGTTCCTAGAGTAGAAGCACCCCCTAATATCACAGCAGCTAAACAGGATAAATACATAAAATGACCAAGATTACGTCCTGCCACAATGAAATCATCTGCTGTTTTTGCCCGTCTGGACCCAATTACTCCCACAATGATTAAAACAGAAAAATATAGAATCATGATCGATATATCCAAAATATGCATTTACACATCTCCTTTTGGGCTTGTATTGTTCTTATCGCTTTGTAAAGAGGAAAGAAAGGCTTTCACCGTTTCCTTCCTTCTTTACAGTTAAATGAGGAAACTAATTGTTAAACTGCTTTTCCAAATCTCCGACTCTCTCTTTTTTCTCCAATTTCGCTTTTTTTGCTAGAGCGATGAGTGTAATGAATTCATAGACAATATTAGCGGCTGCGGCAGCCGTGATTTGTCCGTGATCGTATGATGGTAAAACCTCAACAAGATCGAATCCAACAAAATCTATATTCGTCAAGCCTCTCACCAAGGCTAAAGCATCATCAATGCTGGCACCGGAAACTTCTGGAGTCCCCGTTCCCGGAGCATAGACCGGATCTAAAAAATCAATGTCGAAAGATAAAAACACCGGGCCATTCGCAACACGCTCATGAATGACACTTAGCATCTTTTCGACCCCGATCCGTTTATAATCGTTTGTCGTGTAAACTCCCAAACCTAAATCCCGGGCATCCTGAAGGTCTTCCGGTCCGTACAGACCGCCCCTCATACCAATTTGAAGAGATCGCGAAACATCGATGAGCCCCTCTTCTATTGCGCGACGAAAAACGGTTCCGTGATTATACTTTTGATCAAAATAACTATCCCAAGTGTCAGAGTGAGCATCGAACTGTAGCAAGGCAACTGGTCCATGTTTTTTTACGATCGCACGTAACTCCCCTAGTGTAATGGAATGATCGCCTCCCAATGAAATGGGAATGATCCCTTTTTCAATGACAGGGGTAAGCTCCTCTTCGATTTTTTTATATGTTTCAGAAATATACCCCGGGATGATCGGGACGTCCCCATAATCAATTCCTGAAATATAGTCAAAAATATTAATATCTTGTTCTGGATTATAAGGACGTAAAAGGATTGAAAAATCGCGAATGGCTTCTGGTCCGAATCTCGCACCCGTCCTAAATGATTGCCCGGAATCAAACGGAATTCCCGTAATGACAAAATCCATATTTTCATCTATCTGTTCAACAAATGGGAGCCGCATAAACGTACGCACTCCACAAAAACGGGGTGATTTGAATGAGTCTTTCGGTTGATACTTCATCATGTAAAATCCTCCTAAATTTTAATTCCACTATTAATTTTTTCACTCCATTGCAATGTCATACAAACTTCCATCTTATCTAATAGAATGGATATTCATAACACCCTTGTTTGGAAATTCTCTTCTTACCTTTTACATAAGCAAGATTCAGGCCAACTATTTCGCTGCGGTATATAAGGATTTTCGTTATTTTTTTTCATCAAATGATTAAAAACTTAATCATTTTCTTGTTATTTAATTTAATTTTTGATTATTTAGACTTTTTGATTTATATTTTAATTAAACAGCATCCCAAAACCCAAAGGAGCGAAACGTATGTACGATGAGATGATGGAGGAAGAACTAAATAAGATTATTGAAACATCTAATAATAACATTCTCATTACCGATCAAGATGGAATCATTTTATATTCCAACCCAAAGCTTTGGGAGATTTATGGTATGAAAAGTGACTCTTATATCGGTACCTCCGTCTATCAATTAGAAAGCGAGGGCCTTCTCGCACCTTCCATCAATGCGATTGTTTTAAAGGAAAAGAAAGCGAAACGCATAATGCAAGAAACAAAAACGGGTCATGTTGTCATGTCGACTGGCTATCCCATTTTTAATAAGGAAGGACACCTCGTTAGGGTAATCAGCTATGGTCAGGATCAAACCGAGATCCTGCAATTGCAGGATCAATTTGAGCAATTACAACGAAAAGTTAAAGGCTATCAAACGGAAGTCGAGGATTTAAGAGAAAAGGAACTGGATTACCATTATCTGATTGCCAGAAGTAATGAAACGAAGCATATTTTAAAAACGATCCATAATGTTTCAAAAACCGATGCCACGATTCTCTTATTAGGACCTTCCGGGGTTGGGAAAAGCACTTTTGCCCGTGCTGTCCATGACCAAAGCAACCGAAAGAAAGAACCTTTTATCGAAGTGAATTGCAGCACGATACCTGAAAGTTTGTTTGAATCAGAAATATTCGGCTATGAGCCGGGATCATTTACAGGGGCAAATAAGCAAGGGAGGCAAGGCCTGATTGAGCAGGCTGACAGCGGAACTCTTTTCTTAGATGAAATTGGGGAACTCCCACTTGCCATGCAAGCTAAATTACTGAAAGTATTACAGGAAAAAAAGATAAAGCGTATCGGTGGGAAAAAAGAAAACCATATTAATTTCCGCCTTGTTGCAGCAACGAATCAAGATTTGAAGGAGATGGTAAGTCAAGGTAAGTTTAGATTGGACTTATTTTATCGTTTGAATGTGATTCCAATCCAAATTCCGGCATTACATGAACGTAAAGAAGATATCCCTCTCTTAATTCAGCATTACTTACAAAAAACCAATGATAAATACCAGAAATTCAAAAAAATCCATCCATCGACTTATGAAGTTTTGACCCATTATCATTGGCCAGGAAATATACGGGAATTAGAAAACTTAATTGAACGTTTAATCCTGACCATCGAAGAGCCAATTATATTTCCCGAACACCTTCCGCAATCCATCACAGGGCAAGTGGAACACCCTGAAGATTCCACCCTCCTAGCAATCGAACAGGAATCTGAAGAGAATTTCGATTTAAAGAAGACAATGGAAAAGGTTGAAAGGCAACTGATTGCAAAAGCATGGAAAAAATGTAAAACCACATACGAAATGGCAGAACATTTGGGCATCAGCCAGCCAACAGTCATCTATAAATTAAAGAAATACAAAAAGTATTTGTAAATTCATCTGGACTGGATTCCCCTGCAAACCATGAAAGGTCCTTAGCCTTTAGTCATAAATGCTATTCAAGCTAAGGGCACTTTTTGAAACCAGATGCCGGCAATTCGAAGTGAATCCCATGAAGATTATCGACCATAATTCCAATAAAAAGGCCATCAAAAAAATCCACATTCAAGTTAAATGGGATTCACCATTTCACGTTTCCATATTTTAATGTTACAGCTTACTTTAATTCAAACGGTTGATCGTCAGTGATTCTCCTGCATTATATCCCCCGCTGATAAATGTACAATTACATCATTGAAAAACCATATTGGTATGTTTGGCAAACTCCCCTAATGTGTTTTTTCCATCTTTGGCAAAAATGTAAAAAGGCTCCCATAAAGGAAGCCATTCATTTGCTAACCCGACAATCTTGCCAAACATTTTTAGGCATTCAAGCTTTTTTCCAATTTGGAACCGCAAGATTCGCGGATGATCAACTCATCTTCCAGAACGAATTTTTTCTTTTCAATGGTTCCGCCTTTCATTAAGGTCAGCAATAAGTTCGTTGCCTTTTTCCCTATTTCGTATTTAGGCTGGTCAATGGTCGTAATATGCGGATTAAAAATCGATGCTATTTTCAAATTATCAAAACCTACGACAGCAATATCCTCGGGAACGCTCAACCCATGATCCTGGATTGCCTTTACAGCTCCCAGCGCCATTTCATCATTAAAAACAAACACTGCTTCAGGCTTGTTTTCAAGCGATAATAATTTCACCATCTGGTCATAACCTGAGTCAATGCCATAATCCCCTTCCTGGATGTATTCCGGGTTGACTTTCAAGTGATGCTTCTTCATTGCCTGCTGGAAGCCCCCTAGGCGATCCCGGCTAAGAATGATGTTCATAGGCCCTGTTATATGGGCAATCCGTCTATGACCAAGCTTGATTAAATGTTCCGTTACTTTTCTGGCACTGCTTACATTGTCGATCGAAACGGTTGGAATGTCCAGTCCGTCCACGTATTCACATGCCAGTACAATCGGAAATTGATTTGATAGTTTTTCCAGGCTTTCCCTGTTCATTCTAGCAGTAAGGAGTAACGCTCCATCTGCCTGTTTTTTGTATAGCAAATCGATATAATCCTTTTCCCGTTCAATATCGTTCTCCGTATCTCCCAATATAACCTGATAGCCATTTTCTACAGCTGTATGCTCAATGCCCCGAAGCACTTCGGAAAAAAAGGGCCTTGTTATATCCGGAACGACGACCAGAATGATCTTTGTCTCTTTCGTCCTGAACTGACTGGCAATCATGTGGGGCTTGTAATTCATCTCTTCAATCACCTGCAGCACCTTTTGTTTAGTTTCCTCGCTGACTAAATCCGGCTGTCTGAGCACTCTTGAAACGGTTGCAGGAGATACGTTGGCCAATTTCGCCACATCGCTCATTTTCATACTATTATCTCCACCTGCCTATTTCTTTTGTCATTTTCATTAAGTCCATTATAAAGTAATTTAGACTTCATGTTAAAACATCGAATTCTCTAGGCAATGTTTCTTTCAAAACATTCATGGATTTTTTCACGCCCGTTAGTGGTTCCATCGTCAAATCTTCCATTTCGAGAACGATGGGCCCTTCATAACCAATCATTTTAACAATCGTAAAAAACTCCTTCCACCAGCCACTGTCGTGCCCATACCCGAGTGCAACATAATTCCATGATCTACCTGCATATTGGTTCATTGGTTTCACATCAATCAATCCCTGGACGTCATATATCCCTCTTTCCAAGCGGACATCTTTTGCATGAATATGATAAACTGCGCTTCCTAAAGCCCTTAAAGCCGCAATGGGGTCGCCGCCCATCCAAAATAAATGACTCGGATCAAAATTCATGCCGATCGTATCACCGACTTCATGCCTCAATTTAAAGAGTGTTTCAGGATTGTAAACTAAATTGCAGCCTAGATTTTCGATGGCAACCTTTCTAACCCCGTTTTGTTTTGCCGTCGTCACAGCTTTTTCCCAATAAGGGAATGCCACTTCATTCCACTGCCAATCAAGCATCTCAAAGTGTGAGGGTAAAATGGGATGTGTCAGCCAATTTGGCGTCCTGTCACTTGGTCCGCCGCCAGGACACCCCGACATCATGACAACCGTTTCAACACCTAAAAGCCCAGCTAGCTGAAAGGTCTTATTAACAACGGCTTTATGCATGGCTCCTTCATCTGATGGATCAAGCTGATTGCCAGAACAATTCAATGCTGCAATGCTGATCCCCCTTACATTTAATTCATTTAATAATTGCTTTCGTTTTGCCGCATTGCCAAGAAGTCCATCGAGATCAAGATGTGGAGCCTTCGACCAATTGCCGCATCCTAGCTCCAGTGTCTCTATTCCCTGATCCACACACGTATCCAGCATCTCTTCAAATGGCATGTAACCTAAAATATCAGTAACCAAACCAACCTTCATAAGTGCTCCTCCTCTATTAAACTAGCAGCCCTTTGACATCGCTTAGTTCATTTTCAAATTATGTTTTGTTGCTTTCCTTTCAAGGCGACTCCATACAATCATAAAGAATACAGCGGTTAAACCTAATGACCCCGCGAAATAAAATCCTGCAGAAATACCTAAATGGGAAATCAATATTCCTGCAATGAAAGGTCCAGCAAACATACCAATCGCGTAGATTGCTTGATATGCCCCCATGGCCGTTGCCCTTTTTCCAAGGGAAATCGTCTCTACCGCCATTCCTAAAAACAATGGAAAAAGAATACCTAATGAGAATCCATTCAATCCTTGAATCAGAAAAAGCAGCCCTTTTGTTTCTATTAATGGCGTACAAACTGTAAAAATGGCCGTTAGAGCAAAAGCTAGTTTCAGTAACTTCCATTGTCCGAATAATGGTACGAATATTTTCCCGCTAAGTATGGTGGCAATGGCATGAGGAATCATGAATGAAAAGATGACCATGCTGATCTCATCAGTATGGAGCCCAAGCTTTAAAGCAAATGCCGGGGTGAAGCCGAACATTGTCGAGAAGATGATGCCATGTGCGAGAATGGATAGAAATGATACTTTTAAAAGCGCCGGTTCAAGCATGACTGATAACAGTTCTTTCAATTGAATGGGCTCTTTCTGAAAATCCTCTTTTGATTCGTAAATAAAAAGCGAAAGGACGATACCAACGAAACCGATGATCCCGCCTACATAAAATGGTGCGTGCCATCCCCATAGATCGACAATGTATCCGCTGACCACCATTCCAAGCAGCTGTGCCAGAACCACAGCTAACGAGATACTGCCCATCGCTCGGTGAAGATCATATTCTGAAAAGTAGCTGGAAAATAAAATGGTGAACGCTACCCATGTAGCGGCGGCAACGCCAGCTAAAGAGCGAGCCAAAAGGATCCAGCCTAAACTATCTGCCCATGCAAATGTCACGAGCTCAACGTACTCACGGCCATCCCAAAGATAATAAAAGGCTTTCTTGCTTTTATGAGGTCGGATAGGATTCCGAACGGAAGCCTGAAGATAAATTGCATCAGCCCATAACTGCCTAACACCATGCCGATAAATGTATAATCCCCTCCAATCATCTCAAGGTAAGGAGACAAAATGGGAATATAAATGAAATTTGAAAACCAAAAAATAAAGGAGAGCACTAAAAACAAAAATCTATTACGTGCGGTATGTAACAAAGTCATTTCAACACTTCCTCTGACCAGCGAGCTATTTTTTCACGGTACCTTAGGTAAAAGGTGAATGTACAAAAAGGTGCCCGCAACATAGTTGGGAACACCTTTCATACTTAAGCCTTTCCACTTGTATTGAACTCTGCCATTTTTCTCTTCACGATGGTGATGATAGCTTCTCTCGCTGGTGTGATGATGGCGCGAGGCTCATATACTGTTCCATCCATGGCCAATACTTCCCGAATGGTTTTTGCCCACACTTGTATGCTTTCGGTATTGACATTTATTTTAGCGTGTCCAAGTTCAATTGCTTTTTTGATTTGGTGCAGCGGTATACCTGAGCCTCCATGTAAGACGAGAGGCACATTCGTCATGTTCGAAATTAATTCCATTTCCTCAAAACCGAGTTTAGGTTCTCCTTGATATGGGCCATGAACAGAACCCAAAGCAGCCGCTAGTGCATCAATTCCTGCTTCTTTTACAATCCTCGTGCAATCATGGGGATCTGCATATTGAACACCGCCGACGAGGCCATCTTCCGTCCCACCGACTGTCCCCACTTCTGCCTCAACGGAAACGCCAATCTTTTGGGCATAGTCGACAACCATTTTGGTGATTTCAATATTTACATCTATTGGATCATGGGAGCCATCGATCATGACTGATGTAAAACCCGCATCTATCGCTTTCTTGCAGCGTTCCACATTCATTCCATGATCAAGATGAAGGGCAACAGGAACAGTAATGTCCATTTCTTCCATAAGGCTTTTTACCATAGCAGCAATCGTTTTAAATCCTCCAAGATAATCAACAAGCCTGTCCGATGCCGCAAGTATGATCGGCGCTCGTTCCTCATTGGCAGCCTGTAAAAACGACTGGGCAAATTCCAGCCCATTAATATTATATTGACCCACAGCATACCTTTCTGCTTTTGCTTTTAAAAGCATCTCACTTATTGATACTAAAGGCATTATTCCATCACCCCCTTATTCCCGAGATTATCAAGACACTCATACATTCTGTAGTGCGAAGTATTTCGAAATAACTTGAATTGTCGTTTCTTTTGCGGTCTTAATGGCTTCTTCAGCATCGAGTTCATAATATTCTGGACGGAACAATTCCACAGAGGCGACGTCAGAATAACCAATTTCCTTCAAGATGGATAATATGCTGTCTAAATCGATGGCACCATGTCCAGGCCATACCCGGTCTTCATCCGTCAAAAAACCAACCGGAAAATCCTCTGTATCATCAATGTGTAAAATGAAGATTTTCTCCCCATCCGCTTTCTTTAAGTCTTCCAAATTGGAACCCATAGCATGGAAGTGAAAACAGTCCAGCACCAGACCAACATTATCACGGTTGACTGCTTCAACGATATCGTATGCCTGACCGAATGTATTCACAGTACATTGCGGATGCCCAACAAATTCTACTGCAATTTTAACGCCAAACGGTTCAGCGATCTCGGAAAGTTCAGCCAATACTTCCACACAGCTGTTTTTAATATCTTCCTTCAATATTTTCGCTTCCGTTACAAGCGGAACCGCCACCACATATTTCACACCCAATTTCTCCGCCATGATCATCATATTCTTAAATTCGGCTATTATCGCCTTATGACCGTCTTCATCGCGGTTATTAAAGAATACGAGCGCATTGAAGGCAAGTGGCTTAATATGATTTGCAATAAAAAATTCGGCCAGTTCTTCAATTGTGTGCTCTTCCAAATACTCAGGCAATTTATCCATGGTACGGATTTCGATATAATCGTAACCGTGTTTTTCACAGTGTTTGAGATCTTTGACCAAATTGGAATTTTCAAGTGTAGTCGCTTGGTTGAAACAAATTTTCATTCTGTCAGCCTCCAATTCTTTCTGCTAAACCCAATCCGTCTCTCATTTTTTGAAGCATAAGCTTACTTGACCAGTCTGCTTTGTCGATCCAAGCAAATACTGCATTTGTCGCGATGCCGTCAAAATTCATTTCTTTCAATTTTTTGAAGATCGTATCAAAGTCAACTTCCGCTTCGCCGATGTTCAAATGCTGGTGGACGGTTGCCTCGACACCTGGTGGATTAACGATATAACGGAGTCCGTTGGACGCTTTATGATTGAATGTATCAGCGAACAAGACATGTTGCAGGCGATCCCCGGCAGAATCGAACATAGGGGCAATATCGCCTTTGCCATCATCATAGAAAAATGTATGTGCTGTTGAATATACAAGGTTGATCCACGGACGATCAAGGGCACGGATCATATCCATAGCTCCCTCATGCGTTTCGATGAAATCGAATGGGTGTGCCTGCAAATTAAGTTTAACGCCTTCCCTTTCAAATACCGGGAGGAGCTCATCCATTGATTTAATGAATTTCTCTTCACAGATAACTTCATTGAATTTAGATCCGTTAAATTCACTATTCATCAAGTCAACATCCAATTCCACTGCCACTTCAATGGCGCGTTTCCAATTACGGACTGCGGCCTGGCGCCGTTCCTCATCAGGACCGGCCCAGTAGTAAAGCGGAAGCAAGGATGATATCTTCACACCTGCGTCGCTGCACCAGCGTTTCAAATTTTTAATCTGTTCCTTATCCACTTTAGGATATTTATAGAATGGACAAAAATCTTCCCTCGGTGACAGTTCGATATATTCATAACCTAGTTCCGCTGTTTTATCGACCATTTCTTTTAATGATAAATTGGCATACATCGTAGGATCCAATGCTAGTTTCATTGTTCTTTCCCCCTATAATTTATTTTTCGTTTCAATGCATAATTACGTTCACTGGACAGTGATTTTTCCCGAATAAAAAACGGGCTTCTCTTCAAGGTCAACGGATTCTTTCTTTCCGGACTCTTGTGCTTTTACACAAGCATCAGCTGTTACCGCAGCAATGTATCCATCCCATGAAGTCGGACCATTCGGCTGACCTGTCTTTATAATGGAATCTATGAAATCCTGTAATTCTATGTCATATGCATCCATAAAACGGTCCTTCCAATCTACCAAGATATCCGTGCTCCGTTTAGCGCCTTTCCTTGTTACGATGCTCGCTGGTTCAGGGAGATATGCAACACCGTCCTCACCAATGACTTCACATTGGATATCATAGCCATATTTACAATTCACGAATACTTCAGCTTGGATGACAATCCCACTCTTCGTTTCCATTATGATAAGTTGGGGATCTTTTAAGTTAGCATGCGCGCGGCTCGCTTTCTTCGGGTAAATCACTTGAACTGATTTGTAATCATCGCTGATTAACCAATGCAATACATCTATCTCATGAATCAATGTATCAACGACCGCCATTTGCGTGGTATATTTTTCATCCACTTCTGGATTGCGGTGTACACATCGGACCATAAGCGGCTCGCCAATTTCATGTCTATCAATGGCTTCTTTCAGTTTTACGTAACCGCTATCATAACGTCGCATGAAACCGACTTGCACCAAACGCTTCCCGTGTTTCATTTCCGCTTCTGCAATTCTCCTGCAGCCTTCCGCCGTTGTCGCCAGTGGCTTTTCACAGAACACATATTTACCAGCCTCAATCGCATTCAATACATTTTGCTCATGTGCAGGCCCCCAACTCGTAACAAGCACTGCATCGACATTTTCCGAGTTTACCAGTGATTTGTCATCCTGATATACAAGTGCCTCAAGTCCATATTGTTTCACGACCTGCCTTGCCGCCTCTTCATTCACATCGGTTACAGCTACAATCTTCCCTCCGGATAATTTGTCTGTAATTCTTTTAATATGCTCCCGGCCGATTGCACCCGTTCCTATTACACCAAAATTTAATGTCATGATCATATTCCTCCTTTATACGTATCTGGTTTTTAATTTTTCTATAACTCTAAATTATTTTTGTCATTTCCTTAGCAGATTCTTTTCCATGATTGCGGAAGTTCTGTTCAAGCTGTTCAAGTGTAAGTCCTCTCGTTTCCGGTAAATATTTTTTCACAAAGATGATAGCCAAGATGCCTAGAGCGAAAAAGATATAAAATGTGGAAGACAATCCGACCTTATCTAGTAAAATCGGGAATGTTAAGCCGATTAGAAAGTTTACGACCCAAAGGAAAAATACGGTGACACCCATACCGAGCCCACGTACTTGTAGCGGGAAGATCTCTGAAAGCATCAACCAGGTAACAGGAGAAATGGCCCCCTGCTGAAAGGCAAGGAAAGTGACAGTCAAGGACAAAATGATATAGGGAAGGGCAGCCGTCCCTTCAAGAAAGGAGGATAAGAACCCAATCAATAGCAATGTGGTCGTAGTTCCGATCAAACCGGTTAAGAGCATTGGACGGCGCCCGATTTTACCTAGCAGCCAAATACCTAAAAATGTTGCCAAAACAGAAATGATACCGTTTGCAATATTCCCGATCAAAGCTGCTTTTGTCGCAAACCCTGCATCTTTTAAAATTTGGGTACCATAATACATGATAGAATTAACGCCCGTTATTTGCTGAACGATGGCAATACCGATTCCAAGAAAGACGATTCTCCGTATCCATGGGACGGTCAAATCTATAAATGTAGCTTTTTTAACATGGTTCTCTTTTTCGAATGTCGCTTTGATTCCCTGAAATTCTGATTCTGTCTCATCCATTTTACGTATTCTTTTCAAAACCTTCAGGGCCTCTTCATTTTTGTTCTTCGACACAAGCCACCTTGGACTTTCAGGCAACCTGATCATGCCAAAGAAAAGAAGTATGGCGGGAAGAGATGCTATGGCCAGCATGTAACGCCAAACATGTGAACTATCACCAATCGTTGTCCCAAGAATGGCATTGAAGATGAATGCGAGCAGCTGTCCGCTAACAATCATCAATTCATTTTGGGTGACGATCCGGCCGCGTCGTTCAGCAGGAGACATTTCCGCCAAATAAGTAGGAACGGTTACTGACGCCCCACCTACCGCAAGGCCGAGTAGAAAACGGCAGGCAATCATGACCGTAACATTTGGTGCAAGCGTGCATCCAACAGTGGAAAAGAAAAAAAGTACCGAAAGAAAAAGAATGTTTTTTCGGCGGCCCGCATAATCCGAAAGCCTGCCTCCCAGAAACGCTCCAAGTGCCGCGCCAAAAAGAAGTGAACTGGCAACAAGTCCTTGCGTAAGTGAATTGAGGTTAAGTTGATCCGTTTCGGACATGAACGGCAAGGCACCATTAATGACACCTGTATCATATCCGAACAAGAGACCGCCTAACGTCGAGATAATAATAATCTTGCGTAAGAATGCCATTTGATTTCCATCATTATTCAAATTAATCACTTCTTTCCCGTTTTTAATCTTGAACTAGGAGCAGCCTGTCATTTATATACTTTCGAGCGATTAATGCGTATTCCAATGGATGGGCAACGGAAGGATCTTGTTCCGCCTCTACAACAATCCAGCCTTTATAATGAATTTCCAGTAATGTATGGTAAGCTTCTACAAAGTCAATGCAGCCGTCACCAGGCACGGTGAACATGCCGGCTAAAAAAGCTTCTTGAAATGATTTTCCAGCTTTTCGGCACTGCTCCAGCACGCTATGCCTCACATCCTTGAAATGAACGTGCCCAATGCGGTCGATATGCTTTTGCAGAAGGGACATGCAATCGCCATCCGATACATAAATATGTCCAGTATCATATAACAGTTGCACTTTCTTTTCGGTATTTTCCATAAGGCGGTCAATTTCACTCAGTGTCTGGACGCCTGTCCCCATGTGGTGGTGATACACCAGTTTTAAGTTGTACAGTCCTGCAATATCCCCGAGCCGATTCAGGCCCGTACACAATATTCCCCATTCTTCATCAGTAAAGTGGGGCTTTTCCTTAAATACATCGTACCTTTCGCCTTGGATACTGTAAGTCTGTTCGGATACTACCGCTACATCTCCATCGACAGCCTTTAAATATTTGCAGTGTTCATGGAAATCCCGTTCTGCTTTATCGATGCCATCACGGATGATGAAACTGCTGAACCACTGACCGGCTATTTTTAAGTTCCGAAGCTTCAGCTCTTTATTCAGGACCGCCGGTTCAGGGAAGAATCCTCCTACTTCGGTCCCCTGGAATCCTGCCACGACAATATCGCTTAAAAGGTGGGATAAGGTGTTTTCAGCTCCGATTTCCGGAATGTCATCATTACGCCAGCCAATTGGGGCAATCCCCCAAGAAATCTCCTCCATTTTCCAACTTCCCCCTTTTAATATTGTTTGGCCTTTTTTAATTTCTCCTGTCTCGCTTCATATGCCCTTTGTATACTTTTCCGTTCCGAGACCTCTGCCACGCCAACATTCCACCAGGAGTCATAACCATCCGTCATCGTTTTCGGCAGAACCTTCATTTCTATTAATGTAGATGCCGTTTGTTTCTTTGCATCCTCCAATGCAGCCTTCAGCTCATCGACAGTATTGGCCCGATAAGTTTTGGCTCCATACCCTTCCGCCACTTTTGCGTAATCAATATTCATGATTTGGTTATCATGTGTTCTGAACTCACAGAAATATGTTCCGCTGCCATTCTCCATTTGCAGATTATTGATGCAGCCAAATCCAGAATTATCAAACAAGAGAATGTTGATTTTATGATTATATTGAATGGCTGTGATCAATTCCGAATGAAGCATCAGAAAACTGCCGTCCCCTACCATTGCATAGACTTCCCGGTCTGGATGAGCAAGCTTGGCTCCTAAAGTTCCTGCAATTTCGTAGCCCATGCAGGAGAAACCATATTCAAGATGGTACGTGTTTGGCACGCTTGAATGCCAGAGGCGCTGCAAGTCACCCGGAAGTGATCCGGCTGAACCGACCACCACACTTTCCGGATCGACCGTATCGTTTATTGCGATCATCGCAGTGGATTGGGCCAATTCAGTTTTCAATGCATCCGAGTATTCATTCAAGACTTGCTGTGAAAACTGGTCTTTGATTTCAGGCTTGAAATTTTCACGGCTGAAAGTGACTGAACTTAAGCGGGTCCGTTCGGAAAGCCACTCCGCCTTCCAATCTCCAAGCATTTCCCCATATTCAGTTTCATAGCCTACTAGTAACGCTTCAAGGTTTTCAAGCGCCACTTTTGCATCGGCGACGACCTGAAATCCATCTAATTTATAGGTTTGAAGGCGGCTGACGTTAATGTTCAAAAACTTTGTCCTTTCAAAATCAAATGCAGTTTTGGAAGAAGTCGTAAAGTCCGTATAGCGGGTCCCTACACCAATAACGAGATCTGCTTGGCGGGCAGCCTTATTGGCAGCCATCGTACCGAGAATGCCGACACCGCCCAAATTCTTAGGAAAAGCGGATTCCACCGTCGATTTACCTGCCTGTGTTTCCACAAGTGGAATGTTATGCTTTTCCGCCAGCTTCATCAAAATATCCCGAGCTCCGGAATATCTTGCTCCGCCACCGACGATGATGATCGGCTTCTTACTTGCTCTAATTCTCTCGGCTGCTCCTTGCAGTTCCCGTTCAACCGGAGCTTTCCGATCTAAATAATGGACGCGCTTTTCAAAAAAATGTTCATCGAAATCGAATGCTTCCCCTTCTACATCCTGTGAGATGCATATCGTCGCTGGGCCGGCTTTCCCGGGATCGGTCATCACCTCGAAGGCCCGGATCAGGCTGGACATGAGCTGCTCAGGGCGAGTGACGCGATCCCAATATCTTGATACTGCAAGAAAAGCGTCATTTGTGGTAATGGCCGTACTATGCTCATGCTCAAGTTGCTGAAGAACCGGATCCGGCTGACGTGTCGCAAATGTATCAGCAGGAAGTAGGAGGACAGGAATATTGTTGGCAAGTGCAGTCCCCGCCGCAGCTATCAAGTTTGCCGAGCCTGGCCCGGCAGATGTAGTGACTGCATAAATTTTCCTTCGGAGCATTTCCCGGCTGTAGGCAATTGCTGCGTGAGCCATCCCTTGCTCATTCTTTCCTTGAATCACTTTCAAGTGCCCAGCGTCCTGTTCGAGTGCCTGACCGATACCAACGACATTCCCATGGCCGAATACATTAAATACTCCTTCTACAAAAGGAGACTCCTCACCATCAACATGAATGTACTGCTGATTTAAAAACTTGATTAAAGCCTGGGCTGTCGTCAACCTCACTGTTCCCATCTTCTGTTCACCCCTCTATGTAGATAAATTCCTTACACGCGTTCGGCAATCAAACCCTCGATTTCTTCTGCTACGGGCATTGCCTCTGATGAGCTGTGCTTGCTTACTACTATGGAAGCGGAAGCACTGCCAAACTTCAAAGCGCTTTCAATCCCTTTGCCGCTCACTAACGCATATAAGAAAGCTGAAGCATATGAATCTCCTGCGCCGAATGTTTTCAATACTTTCGTTTTATAGGACTTCGCTGTAAAAACTGCCCCGGATTTTGCATAGGCACATGAACCCTCAACACCGTGTTTGATGACCACCAGGTCTGCGGAATGTTTAAACAAGTAACGAATGGTTTCTTCATTTGTACCTTTTTCGGTATTTTCCATAACATCATATTCATCACGCGTGCCAATCAAAATGTCTGATTGCTCTGCGACTAACGAATAGTAAACGGACGTTTCTTCAATGGAATTCCATGTATAAGGACGGTAATCCAATTCAAATACCACTTTTACATCATTTCTCTTCGCAAGGCTGATAGCTTTTAAAACTGCCTCACGTGATGGGCTTTTTGCTAAAGCCGTCCCTGAAACCAATAGGATCTTTGATTTTTTGATATATTCTTCATCCAGTTCCGAAGGTGCTAAATGAAGGTCGGCTACATTATCCCGATACATCAGGATACTGCATTCTTCAGGGCTTTTAATTTCCGTGAAGGCAAGACCCGTTTTATGTCCTTCTTGATCGATTATCATATTCGAAGTATCAACACCTGCCTTACGCATATAAGATTCGATGAAACGGCCGTGCTGGTCATCGGCAAGCTTACCGATAAATCCGACTTTCAAGCCTAATTTTGCACTTCCGATTGCAACATTGGCAGGTGAACCGCCCACATATTTTGTGAATGTCATGGTCTCTTCCATCGGACGGTTATATTCATTGGCATTCAAGTCGATGCAGGCCCGGCCAATGGCAATCAAGTCAAATTCCTTATCGATATTAAAAGTATAGTTCATCAGGTTAACAGCTCCTTTTCCTTTAACGACTCAGGATCCACTCATGATCGGGGTCATTGTAGAATTTCCATGTCCTTGCCGGACCGGCCATGACATTCAAGTAATAGGATTCATAACCGTCTGGCACCCCTACCGGATGATAACCGGCCGGTACAAGTACGACATCTCCATTTTCGACTGACATGGTCTCATCGATTGAACGGTCATCTGTATATACTCGCTGAAAGACGAAGCCCTGAGACGGATTCATTTCATGATAATAGGACTCTTCCAATAATGACTCATTTGGTAAATTATCCTGATCATGTTTATGCGGAGGATAGCTCGACCAGTTTCCGCTTTCTGTATATACTTCAACAACGAGAAGGCTATTCGCATACGGAGCTGAATCCGGTAATATATTATGGACCATCCGCTTATTGCTCAAAATGCCCCTATGTTCAACCTCAACATCTTCCGCTTTAATCCATTTAGTCGGAAGTTGCTTATCGGAAGGCGAATAACACAGCGCCACTCTGGCCTCGGTTATCGCTTCCAATCCAAAACCCCTATCATTTGACACGTAAATGCTATCAGTCGGCACTTTATCAAATACACTATCTCTTGTGCCCAAATCATGGTATACATTTTCGCCTACAGTCACATTGATTTTTCCAGTAAGAGCGACAATGCAGCATTCTCTTTTGATTAATAATTCTGAATATTCAGCACCCCGAGCCAACTCCACTATTTTGAATTCTACATATTCTAAAGGAGAATTTCCTTTCGTAACTGATTGAACGATTGTAACACCTTCAGCGACCTCTTGTTTTTCCGGCTTTTGAAGCAGTTTACTCATATGTACCTCCTTGGTTTTTCAAAAAATCCGGCCCGTATCCAAACGGGCCATCTTGCAATGTCTTTTTCGTTCACTTATTTCACGTAGCGTGCAGTCACCATTTTTTTACGTGTATAGAACTCAACACCGTCGGTTCCATTTGCATGAAGATCACCATAAAATGAATCTTTATATCCAGAGAATGGGAAGAATGCCATCGGTGCAGGAACACCCACGTTTATGCCCAGCATCCCGGCATGGATCGTTTCACGGAATTGGCGTACATCAGCTGCACTGTCCGTATATAAGCAAGCCCCGTTTGCCAGTGCTGAAGCATTGGCAATCTCAACGGCTTCCGTTAAATCTTTAGCACGGACAACGGAGAGCACTGGTGCAAAAATTTCATCTTGCCAGATTTTCATTTCCTGTGTCACATGATCAAAAATCGTAGCTCCGAGGTAATATCCATTGCCGCTTGCTGCCTCGTCTTTACGTCCATCGCGTACAAGGGTCGCACCTTGAGCTATACCTGATTCGATGTAATCAATAGTCCTCCTTTTAGCTCCTTCCCGGATTACAGGTCCTAGAAAAACGCCGTCATCCAGACCATTCCCGATCGTAATGGCATCAGCTGCCCGTTTCAATTTTTCAACTAGCTCGTCCGCTACGCTTTCTTCTACGACAACAACCGCAGCGGCCATACAACGCTCACCGGCCGACCCAAAAGCCGCACTTGTAATTTCCTTGGCCGTCATATCGAGATTGGCATCTTTCAAGACAATCGAGTGATTCTTAGCTCCCGCAAGAGCCTGGACGCGCTTCAAGTTAGCCGTGCCTGTTTTATACACATATTCTGCCACTGGCTGTGAACCGACGAAGGAGATAGCTTTCACATCTTCATGCTCCAGAAGCCCATTAACCACGTCATGTGCTCCATTGACAATGTTCAGTACTCCTTTAGGAAGACCTGCTTCCTCAAACAGTTCCACAATGCGTGCTGCAAGCAAAGGTGTACGTTCAGATGGCTTTAACACGAATGTATTGCCACATGCGATCGCAAGTGGGAACATCCAGCAAGGAACCATCATTGGAAAGTTAAAAGGGGTAATACCGCCGATTACACCAATTGGGTAACGGTACATACCCGATTCAATGTTTGTCGCGATATCAGGAAGCTGTTTTCCCATCATCAGCGTAGGTGCACCCGCCGCAAACTCGACGCACTCAATGCCACGCTGTACTTCACCCATCGATTCCGATAAGCTTTTACCATTTTCGATAGTGACCAGTTTAGCAAGTTCTTCCCAATTTTCCACAAGAAGCTGCTGATATTTGAACAATATGCGAGCCCGTTTCGGGACAGCGACCTGGGACCATTTTTTAAATGCCTCATCCGCCACTTGGACCGCATTATCCACATCTTCCCTAGAGGAAAGTGGCACCTCGGCAATTGCCTCACCAGTTGCAGGGTTGAACACGATTTCCGTTTCCTTTGAAGCGGATTCAATCCACTCACCATTTATATAATTTTTTAATTTTTTGACCTCATGTGTTACTGAAGACATGTTTTTTCCTCCTTAAAATAAAGTATTTTGTTAGATCATCGGGCCAGTATAACCATCGCCGTCTATGAAATCGATTTCATTTGACTATGGAAGAAATCCATCCATGTTTCTTTTTAGAATCAATCAATCAATTTTCTAGCTCAATCCTAAAAGCTTATAATTCGCTAATGAAATCGATTTCATTTCTTTAAGAGGCCCACCTTAAGAAAAATAAGGACCAATCCACTCCCCCTTCAGTTATAGCTTGTACATAACCTTGATTCGGGATGAAATCGATTTCATTTACTTTATAAGGAAATACTACAATGAAAAATTTTCCCTGTAAACACTTTTTTTGCATTTTTTATAATATTCACTCTTCTTCACGTTTCAAAACATTGATAAATATGGAAATGTGCTTGAATATTTAATGAAAAACATCTTCAGCGGTTCTTAAAAATCTGACCAATACTTTATCGATATCGGTAGTGGTATTTTGGTATATTAATATTTCTAAACTCAATTGACTTTATCATAGTAATTCCAACTAATCTAAGAAAAACATCCCTATTCATTTCATATATGTAAATTTTTAAGACTACCTTCCTGCTCCCCTTTTCTTTACATTTCCATGAATGTCTCCTTTTTAATGAAAATAAAAGATATTTTACTATATCAACACTTGGAATTACATAACCTTCCCGAGATAATTTCATCAACAAAAAGAGGCACCCATAATGGGAGCCTGAATTTTAGTGAAGGTAAGCTATTATATGTGAATGTTAACCATTCCGTATCCTTATGCTAACAAGATGATGGAGAAATGGGATATTCCACCCAGTTACTTATTTATACGGAATTTAAAACAGGCTAGCTTAAGTCCAGTTATTTCACTGCCTTTTTGATTGCCTTCACTTCATATAATGATCCTTCCGAACTGACGATATATTCAGGCTTTGGTTTCCCTAGGTTTGCTTTATGGCCTGCGATATGGGCTTCACTCTTTTCCCACTGCTTCCAATGCGCCTCCGACTCCCAATTGATCATAATGATGACCTCTTCATCCCCGCGTCGCACTTTTTTCACCATTACACTTAAATCGATGAACCCTTCCTGCTTTTCTATGATCCCTTCCCCACTGAACCGTTTTACTACTTGTTCTGCATTACCTTCTTTTACCACCATTTTTCTCATCTGAACGAACAATACGAACAACTCCAATCGATATACTTATAATGAATCATTTTATTCGATAACGATTCTCATTGTCAATTAATGAGACTTCTACTTAAGTGCACTACTTAAAACTCTGAATCCCAAAAACAAAATAAAAAATGGATCAGGAAGTTTTGCATATCTTCCTGATCCATTTTTTAATGTCACTCACCTTTTATCCTTAAGACTTTTGGGAACATAGTCATTCAGTTTGTTAAATAAAGAAGTAATGTAGGAGCTGAGTTCGAATCGATCCTCCTGAACAAATTCAACTAAAGACACTCCATTCTTTTTCATATCTTTTCCCCCTTTTAGTTTTTGTCCCGGTGCAAAACTTTTCAGCCACTAATACCTTTGAATCCCGCCATTAGCGCACTTACATACTTCTCTCCATCGTTTTCTTTATTTGATTATACAAGAAAGCGCTTACAATGTAAATTATTATAATACTATAGATTGCTATTTACTGAGTATGTTTCAGATAAATGAAGTTTTCTCTTCATATTTATGGTTAGCAAGCTGTGCTGGCTTTTCAGTGTACGTTCCATATCATAACTACTTGTCTTGTTCACAGAGAATGAAATTTCAGGAAATGCCCTTCAATATCTCAGTTAAACGTAGGAACTCTTCCTTATCACGATTTCTTAATGAGTCATCGATTTCTTTTTCGATTTGTGCTTTCCGGTAATCAGCAAGGGCCTTTTTTAAAACCATTTCAGCCATCTCTTCAGGTTCAAGCGATGTTCCTGGCAATTGCTTCTCCATACGAAACCAACTCCTTAACCTTTTTTCTATTATACTAAATAACTTGGAGATTATTATTATTTATTAAAATCTTATCCTTTCCTCTTTTTCATTTCCTTAACCACATGATTTCCACTTTGCCACTCTTCTATACATGAAAATTCTAAATATTCCGTTTTAATTTCTCCTCATTCATTTTATTTCACTTTAGGCATTTTATCCGGGAAGATCGGATCGTTCATTTCCATTACTTTAGAATTAATTATATTCCATTACAGGTGATAAGAGCTAAGTTATTCGCTTCATTTTTTCAGAAAAGTCAGAATTATATTGACCGGTATGGATAAGCCCTCTAAAATAATCTAAATAATCCAGTTTTTCACTTATATTCATTAACCATCATTTTTGTTCATTTCGGCTTTATTTATTGTTGAAGACAGTTTTGATGAAAAACTTAGCATTAAAGGAGCATTTACCATGAAAAAAAGTCGAGTTCTTTTCGCTAGTTTAGCTGGTTCCGTTATTGAGTGGTACGATTTCTATTTATACGGGACAGCAACGGGCCTGGTTTTTACAACTCTATTCTTTCCCAATCATGATCCTGCGATTTCACTTCTTCTCGCCTTTGTCACATTCGGGGCTGGTTACGCAGCCCGTCCAATCGGAAGCATCCTGTTCGGTCATATGGGTGATCGCATCGGACGGAAGGCAGCACTTATGTTCACCCTTATTGGTATGGGAGGGAGTTCAATGCTAATCGGCGTTCTGCCCACTTATGCCCAGGTTGGGTTGGCCGCCCCCGCCATCTTGGTGGTGCTGAGGTTGATTCAAGGAATTTCCTTGGGAGGTGAATGGGGAGGAGCCATCCTATTGGCAACGGAATCTGCTCCTAAAGGTGTCCGTGGGTTATATGGATCCATTCCCCAACTAGGGGTCCCCATCGGCTTGGTTGCCGGTTCGTTCAGCCTAACCCTCATCAGTTCCTTGACAACCGATGCCCAATTTTTATCTTGGGGTTGGCGGATCCCATTCCTTTTAAGCGGTGTACTGATCGGATTGGCAATCTGGGTAAGGAGCGGCATTGAAGAAACACCGGAATTCCAGCAGCAGAAGGATAGCGGCGATCTTGCGAAAGTTCCCATTATTGAAACGTTGAAACACGATTGGAGAAGTGTGCTGCAAGTGATCGGACTAAAAATTGGGGACGGGTTCTTCAATGTATTCATCATGTCCTATGTTCTCGTCTTTACTACACTGTATTTTGGTTATTCCCAAGATTCAGCCCTTACCGGTTTAACGATTGGCTGCGCTACAATGCTGATTACCATTCCTGTAATTGGTTACATTTCAGATTTTATCGATCGAAAAATCATCTATTTTGGGGGCCTGACTCTCCTTTTCCTCTTGGCCATCCCATATTTCACAATGATTGGGCGTGGGGTCGGCTGGTTCTACATTATGCAGGCTGTTGTACTCGGTGTCATCTGGGGAGCCATTTTTTCTACACAAGGGACATTATTCTCGGAGCTCTTTCCAGCCAAGGTCCGTTATACTGGATTATCTGTCGGTTATCAGGTTGCGGCAGCCATTGCAGGTTTCGGTCCGCTCATCTGGACCACCATGGCTGAATCATATGGCCCATCCCCTTTGGTATTTGGCGGATTCATGATGGCAGGTCTCGCAATTTCCCTGGCGCTTTGTATATTATCACCGTATTTCAGCAGAAGGAAAGAAAAGGATCAAACACTTAAACCACATGAGCTGGATTTGAACTGATTCTAAAATCTCTGGCATGAGTAATAATAACAGAGGCTGCCACGTCCTATCACTCGGACAAGCGGCCTCTGTTTTTTTAGAATGCATATACCTCTCTATACTTGTTTACTTCCTACAATCTCCAAAAGATCAGTGAGCGACCGGATTTCATAGGTGGGCTTGATGCCAAGATAATTATCCTTTTGATGGGGATTGTACCAACATGTATCCATACCATAATTCAAGCCGCCCTGTATATCTGATGTCAAGGAGTCACCCACTATTAAAGCTTTCGATCTATCTGTGATCTTCAACTTGGAAAATGCATAATCAAAAATCCCTCTATCAGGCTTCTGAAACCCAGCCTCTTGGGAAATTATCAAAGTCTCAAAGGTATTGCAAAGGGCTGACCCGCCGATTCTTGCTTTCTGCACTGCCGTGAAGCCATTTGTTATGATAGCAAGCCGGCATCCTCCAAGCTTCTCGCAAACCTCTAAAGCCCCGGGCAGAAGATGTATCTCCTTTCCCAAATGTCCTAGGTACGCACGGCTGAACGCACCCGCATCGATATCAAGCCCGTGCTTCAGGAACAACTGCTTGAACCTTTCCACACCCAGATTTGTTAAATCTATAAGCCCCTGTTCCAAATCCCTCCATAATACCTTACTGATTTCTCGGTAGCATCCCGCATAATCCTCCGCCCCTGTGGGTAAACCGAACTCTAAAATGCTTCATGCAGTGCTTTTTTTTCCGATATTCCAAAGTCTAGCAATGTATCATCCACATCAAATAAGATAATCTCGTATTTCATCGCTGCCCCCATAATCATTTTAGTCCAACTTAACACATTTCCTTTAATTACGTATGGAAAATATAATACTGCAAGCTTGGAAAACTACAAAAAGGATAGCTTCAAAGGCTAACCTTTTTGTATGGTTCTTTATAGATAATGCTCCCAGTTCTTTATCGATAGTCATGGAAGATAAGGCGAATAAGACGTTTTCTACTATAAAATGCTTCCTTTTATCAAGAAGTGATTATCCGTTTAACCGGTTCTTCTTCCTGAATCGTTTGTTGGTCTTTTCTTGTGAAAGCACTGACAGCCAGCATGACGATAAGGTTAAAGGTAATGGCGACGATTCCTATATCAATATCCTGAATGAAATGTGGTGCCTTTGGTAATAAAGTGGCCATTGTTGCCTCCGCCAGCGTAAAGTAAGCTACCAACACCACCCCTAAAATCATCCCTGCAGAGGCCCCCGCTTTACTTACCGGATTTCTCTTAAGCAAGCTGAATACTAATGGAGGGAAAAGTTGCAGGACAAAACTGTAAGCCATGGTCAGTAACGCAATCATCGTATTGCCACCATAGAATGTAAAGATCAAGGAGACTAGTGACACGATAGGAACGAATATACGGGTCAGTTTGGCAAGCTGTTCATTCGATGTGTCAGGCTTAACCGCTTTGTAAATATTCTTTGATAAAATCGTGGCTGCCGTCAAAATTAACATCGAACACGGTACAAGGGCTGCAAGCATTCCTGCTGCTCCTACAACGCCAACAATCCAAGGAGGGAAAGCATCTTTCGCGATTTTAAATAAGGCAAGGTCCGTATCGCCGCCTTGTAAATTCGGTATCTGTAAAACCGCCGTAAAACCGATAAAAAGAATGAAAACCAGAATGATTTGATACAGAGGTAAAATGGCAGAGTTTTTCCTCAGAGCTGATTCATTTT
Organism: Peribacillus sp. NPDC096448; assembly: GCF_044762675.1. Classification (NCBI taxonomy): domain Bacteria; kingdom Bacillati; phylum Bacillota; class Bacilli; order Caryophanales; family Bacillaceae; genus Peribacillus; species Peribacillus sp. NPDC096448. The sequence goes on from NZ_JBIWEU010000010.1 coordinate 214,479, forward strand.
GGGAAGATAAACTCGCTCCAAAGCAATGCGGCCACATATATTGGCCCAATGCGATGGTCAGGCAAAGGGAAATATACCAAGAGATGCTCAGCCCTTCATCAGGAAGCAATAAGAATCCCGGTTTTGTTGCTTCTAGGGTTTCGAACATCGGTTGTACTCCGCCGAAGTAATGTATGGGCAAATATATGCCCAAAAACACGATTACGACAAGAATGAGGATATCTTTCAATACTGCCGTCCACGCCGAACCGTGAATTCCTGACACATATACAAAAACAGTTACGCAGAGCATTCCGATCCAAACAGCAACCGTTGGGGGAATCAATCCATATGATGCTTCGGAAACAATGATCTGAAAGCCTTTTAATTGTAATACGATATAAGGAATCATTGATAGGACTCCTATAACAGCAACCAGAAGTCCCAATGACTTACTATTATACTTTTTTGTAAAAAAGTCAGATTGCGTCAGCACATTATGTTTTTTCGCATAGCGCCAAATTGGGGGTAAAATCCAGAAAGGAACGATGTAAGTAAGAGCGCAAAATATATAGATAGTGGGACCGCCCATACGGTATGCCGCTCCGCTGGCTCCAAGAAACACAAAAGTCGAAAACATCTCTCCTGCCATTAGAACGAACATGATTAACGAACCGAAGTTCCTCCCCCCGACCGCCCACTGGTCAAGCTTCATTTCGCGTCCCTTTTTTGCGCGGATACCTAAGTAAAAAGCCAAAGCAAGAGTCATGGTGATGATTAATATGGAACTGTTCATTTATTCTCCTCCTGTCTATCACAGATCACACTGCTAATATAAAGACAGATGGATGTCAAAATAAGCCATGCTGTGGCCCAAAAGATGATGAAAGGCAACCCGAATATATATGGCTCCACACGGTTAACCACAGATAATGAGCCAATTGCGGGTATGACGCTGAGCAGCACAATGATTTTCTTCAAATTGAAGTCCCCCTCTTAATAAATCTGTTAATGAAACGGCCTGTGAAAGCGCTTAAAAAATGGGTCATGCATATCTTGTTCTTAACCACCTTCACACTGGCAGTAGCTTCACTACTAACCTCAAAAAAGAAATAATAATACAAATTTTCAAACTACTATTATCAATTTCTCTCTAATTAAGGTTGCAGATAGATTCCAGTGTAATCACCTTTTCTTTGGCTTACAATAACATAAGAGGCAAAATTCCGCCTAACATTTTCGGTCATCCCTTAACCCTGGAATCTATTATAATGGATGAACTTTCCCCCCCTTCATATTATTATTTGCAAGAGTTATGCCAATTGCTTTTATTCATAACGATTCACCCTTTAACCCTATTAATACTAGTGATTTTAGAATTCTAAGGCTTTTATTAAACCTAACAATTTGTTTTTTTATTATTGAGCATCTGTTTCTTGAGTTTTAATCACCTCAACTGAACTGTTTTTAACTCATAAAACAGGTGACAATGTTGAAAACCAAACATAAGGAAGTCTCTCCTCCCTGCTTTTATAAGCATTTTTCACTTGGGGATGATTGGCAATAGAATGCTAGAAGGAAATTCCTTGCTATGATAAATCGTTTGTCTGGCCCTTTTTGTTTCACTGCTTTCGATCATTGATTTCCCTGTATTCGGATTGGGGGCATATTGTGGAAAACTGCTTGATGAAATTTCAAGCAAGATCCGATGACCCGGAAGAAAGACATTGCTTGTAGCCCACAAGTTAATTTCGTATTCAACGATTTCCCCATTCAATTCTTTTTCAGCTCGATGGCCATTCCGGTATTTTGCATTGACGATTCCCTCGGTTAAAATAATCGCTTTACCATCGGGTGATTCATCCACAAGCTTTGCAGTAAAATCAGTGTCCGCTGCGTCAGTTGATGCAAACAACTTCACTTTAACCGGACCTGTTACTTCAAGCGCTTCTTTCAATGGCTCTGAAGTATAAACGAGCACGTCGTCCCGCTTTTCGATTTCGCTTTGATCATATGGACCCATTGTAAGTGGGCCGGAAAAAAGTGTAGCTCCACCTTTTGTCGGTACAGGGTTTAGGGGATCATATATATATGAATCCGTCTTTTCTCCCTCCTGCTCCTCTCTGCTTAAGCGCCCATCACCTGTTTTCGTATTCGCTTTTCCCTTACTGTGCAAATAATAACTCGTATATTCAGTACGTTCAAGCGGCCATTCATTTTCATCACGCCATACATTAATCCCCATTACAAATATTTTCACCGGCGGTTCCTTCTCAATACCATTATCGATACCTTTCAGCCAGTGATTAAACCAGCGAATATGAAGGGCGGTAATATCTTCATCAAGGTTAATCCAATCCCCAGACGCGTGCACTCCAAAGAAGCGTTCACCCTGGATCGAGGAAAAAAGGCCATGGCTCCATGGTCCAACAATCAGTTTTTGAATATTGCTTAGTTGGCCATTCGCTTTGTTCATTTCCACGTAATTTTCCAGGGTAGGGCCGATAAAACAATCATACCAACCGCCCAAATGAAAAGCAGGAAGCTGTATCCTATCAAATTTCCCAGTAATACTTGAATTCTGCCAATAAATTTCGTCTTCGATTGGGTGATTCAAATGTTCAAAGAAAAAATTACCTTCGTCCAGAACCTTTAATGGCGGCCAATCATTAATAGGTGCATATGCATATAATTCCTCAATATTGTTGAGGGAGTCAGCAAGCTTACGAAAAGCCGAAGTTCTTTCCTTATTTTTTTCATACCTCCGCTTCAGCAAATCGGGTACAATCGATTCCAATGTCCACGTTTCAAAAAGTCCTAGAGCAAAAGCCCCATTACGATAAACCGTTCCATTTCTTTGGTCATTCAGCGTCATTGCCGGAAAAATGGCGATTAAGTGTGGAGGTTTTTTTTCCGCTGCAAGCAGCTGCGTGTATCCATAATAGGATAGGCCAAACATGCCCACTTTCCCTGTAGAATACGAGAGTGAAGCCGCCCATTCCACTGTGTCGTATCCGTCATCCGCTTCCTGGCTGAATGGCTTGAATTCCCCTTCGGACTGAAAGCGTCCTCTCACATCCTGAATGATGACAACGAATCCATTTTCAACAAGACGATTGGTGTCCAAATAACGATGGGAGTAATACGGTAAGTCCTTACTGTATGGAAGCCTGGTCAATAAAACCGGAAACTGCCCAGTCAAATTAGGTCTGTATACATCCGCATAAAGTACGGTGCCATCCCTCATGGTGCATGGCACATTTTTTTCGACAACCATTTCAACTTTTTTCATCAAGACCGCTCCTCTTAGCTATACCATTGATTTGAGTACTTTTGACTGTGTATTAATGATCACCATTCCGTGTTCCTTGTTCATAAATATTAAGAGACCAAGGGCTTTTCTTTCCAAGCCTTGGCCTCTTAATTTTGTATAAACGATTGGCTTAACACTTGGCAGCATCATTATATTCGGATCACCATTCAATAAATATTGAACGATCCCCATCAATTCAAGTCAGACCTTGGATAAAATGATTGACTCGATGATTTCCGTTACCCTGTCCCCCACTTCGGAAGTGGATGCCGTGCCCTGCATATCGGGCGTGAGCACCCGGGCTTCCAGCAACAGTTGCTCAATCGCATCAAGAACAATCTTACCATGTGATTCATAGCCAAAAAAGTCGAGCATTTGGCTTGCTGACCAAATGGAGGCAAGCGGGTTTCCAATGCCTTTGCCGGCAATGTCAGGAGCTGAGCCGTGAATTGGTTCGAACATCGATGGAAATTCCCTTTCAGGATTAATATTGGCACCGGCAGCCAGGCCGATTCCTCCAGCAAGCGCAGCCCCCAAGTCTGTTAAAATATCACCGAACAGGTTCGAAGTGACAACGACTTCAAAGCGCTTCGGGTCTTTGATCATCAGCATTGCCGCTGCATCGACTAGATATGAAGCAGTTTCGACTTCAGGATATTCCCTGCTGACCTCTTCGAATACTTGATCCCAGAAAACCATCGAATAATTCAGGGCATTTGCTTTAGAAATGCTCGTGAGCGATCTGCCTTCTTTTTTCGCGGTTTCAAAAGCAAAACGGATGATCCTTTCCGTCCCTTTACGGGAAAACACACCGTTTTGCAGAACAACTTCATGTTCCTGCCCTTTAAACAGCCAGTCTCCTGCGCCTGAATATTCACCTTCACTGTTTTCGCGGATGAACAGCATATCAATATCTTCACGTTTCACATCAACGAGAGGCAAGTGAGCCCCTTTTAACAATGTCACGGGCCGGATATTGACATACTGATCAAAGCTTTTACGGATTTTCAATAATAGCTCCCATAGTGAAATATGGTCTGGAACGCCCGGAAACCCGACCGCACCCAAATAAATTGCGTCAAAAGCTTTTAGCTTATCGATCCCATCATCATCCATCATTCTACCATTTTCGGCATAAAATTCGCAGCCCCATGGGAAGTATGTGAAATCCAATTGAAAACCTGAATCCAGTTCAGCCACTTTTTTTAATACCTTTATTCCTTCATTAATCACTTCAGGGCCAATGCCATCTCCTGCGATGACCGCAATTTTGAATTGTTTCATAAATGCTCTCCTCGATTTCAGTCTTGATTCCAAACGATCAATTTCATTTCGGTCATTTCTTCCACAGCGTATTTAATGCCTTCACGGCCAGTCCCGCTTTCTTTTACTCCGCCATATGGCATTTGATCGACACGATAGGTAGGCACATCATTGATGATCACACCGCCTACATGCAATTCCCGTGAAGCATACAATGCGTTTTTCACATTGTTCGTGTATATACCGGCCTGCAAACCAAAGCGGGAATCATTCACTTGATCGATCGCTTCCCTCACTGAACCCACTTTATTGACAATGACAACCGGAGCAAATGCTTCCTGGCAAGAAACTTTTAGCGTATGATCCGCCTCTGTAATGATTGTAGGTTCAAGAATGTCACCCTGCAATTTCCCCCCTGCAGCAATCGTTGCCTTACTGCCTTTAGTTTCCTCAATCCAGCCCAATACACGGGCCGCTTCCCCTTTGGAGATTAGGGAGGAAATATACGTATTCGGGTCTAATGGATCGCCAATTATAAGTTTTTTGGCCGCTGAAGTGAATTTTTCGACAAACTCTTCATACACTTCTTCATGTGCATATACACGTTGCAATGAAATACAGACTTGCCCTTGATTGGAGAAGGCACCCATGATGCAGCGATCGATAATTTTATCGATATCTATATCTTTATCAATGATTAAAGCCGAGTTCGAGCCAAGTTCAAGTGTGGTCTTTTTCAGCCCCGCTTTGTTGCGGATCCCGATTCCAACGCTTGGGCTGCCTGTGAATGTGATCATGCTTACCCGATCGTTTTCTACAATCGCTTCCCCGACCGTGCTGCCCGGACCCGTCACTACATTTAATACGCCAGCCGGCAGACCCGCCTTTTCAAAAATTTCTGCGATGAAAAGTGCCGAGAGCGGAGTTTGCGAAGCTGGCTTCAACACAATGGTGTTCCCCGCAGCTATTGCCGGTCCGACTTTATGCGCCACTAAGTTCATCGGGAAGTTAAACGGGGTGATGGCTCCAATGACCCCGATCGGCTCTCTTAACGTGTATCCAATTCGGCCAACCCCGCCTATGGCTGCATCAAAAGGAATCGTTTCACCGTGAATCCGTTTAGCTTCTTCAGCCGAGAACTTATACGTTTCGATGGTCCTTCCAACTTCCGCTTTTGCGAACATGATCGGTTTGGCTGATTCACGGGATATGACTTCTGCCGCTTCTTCAGCATTCTCCATTAATAACGCGACAGCCTTCTCCAATATTTCCGCCCTTTGATAAGCTGGCATTTTTGCCATGACTTCACGTGCATTGTATGCGGCTGCAATCGCCTTTTCCGTCAGCTCTTTATCCGCCATGGCAATTTTGGCGATTTCTTCCCCGGAGTAAGGGGAATATAGCGGAGCATAACTTTCCGTTTCCACTTTTTCACCATTGATCATTAGATATTGTTTCATTGATTTTAATTGATTCGCTAATTTACTCATTTAGGGCCTCCAATACCATTTCATGAAATTGAACAATTGCTTTTTCCGAAGAGGAATATCTGCCTTTGTTAAAAGCACGGGAGCGGAAACCTATTTGTTCCAGCTCTACTAGTTCCACATCTTCCTGTCGGACTTGTTCGGCAAACGTAACAAGATCTTTCTCTTCCTGAGTCAAATTCTCATCGCGGAAATAATATGTGTAAACAGCCAAAGTCGTTTCGTGATCAATCGGAACCATTTGAATGGTCGCCATATTTCCAGGACCTGGATAAATGGTCAACATCAAGTTAGGCCACAGCCAGAAAAAGGATCCACCTTGCATTTCCGCCTGATTTAAATCGACCGTTCCGTAATTTTTATCCGGTTTAACGATCGAACCTTGCAGTGAATAGTTATCGCAAGTAATGATTTGATAATCATCCATATCAAGTGCTGCAACAAAGCTTGGATGTGCTACATGGCAATGATCACATTCTAAATAGTTATCTATGAACGCTTTCCAGTTTGCCTTGATCACCCTCGTTTTTTGACTTGTTCTTTTTAACTCACTTAAAAACGGGTATTTACTTAAACGGTCAAAGAAATCGCCGTAAGATTCGCTAAGCGGTTTCGCATTATCATCCAAGTTTACAAAAATTAGAGATTCCAAGATTTCCATGCGTACTGAGCGTAAACAGGCATCTTGAACACATGCTTCATCTTCTCCTTTGAAATTTGGCGCTTTGTTCAATTTCCCATCCAATTTGAACGTCCAACCATGATAACTGCATTGTAAGATTTTCTTCTTGCCTGATTCACTTTTTTCAAGCTTAGTAGCACGATGCGGACAAACGTTATAAAAAGCGCGGATCACCTCATCCTGGCCGCGGTTCACTATGATCGGCTCATTGGCTACCTCTGTCGTAAAGAATGATCCCACTTTTTCCAATTGGCTGACATGACCCACAAGCTGCCAAGATTTAGAGAATACTAGATCGATTTCCTTTTCGAGAACTTTTGGATCCGTGTATTTGTCATATGTCAATGTTCTTTCAAATGTACGATTCGTAACATTTTCCACCTTGTTATAAGCCATCATTATTTCCCCCTAAAAAATGATTACAAGCATTCCTGCCCTACTGGATATAAAGATTGATATCTTTTAATTAAACTGACCTTCCGCTTCAACCGGCTGTCACTGGTATATTGGCAAAAGGTTCTGCCGCCAACTTAATTGAATCTGTCGGACAACCATCAAAAGCATCTTCCAGGTCCTCCTCCAGATCTTCGGATACTTCAGTTATTCCTGTGTTCGCATCCAGGATTGAAAAAGCTATTCCTTCATCGTTATAATCGAAAATTTCCGGTGCAGTCGCTCCACATGCCCCGCAAGCGATACATGTCTCCTGATCAACTATTGTGTATATAGCCATGTGGTCCCCCTCCTTTCATATAATTAAACGGACGATGTGCTTTTCTCTTTTCCTCCCATTGTGCTCGTGCTGTGCAGCGGCTGAACTTTCGCACTCGGGTCGATATGAACTTTTGCATTACTCACTGCTGTAGGCGCTTCACCGAACCCGCTAGCAATCAGCTTCACCTTCCCTTCGTACGTGCAAATATCCCCTGCGGCGTATATGCCTTTGATATTCGTTTCCATTTTAGAATTGACAACGATGGAATTGTTTTCAATTTCAAGTCCCCAATCCTTTATTGGCCCTATTGATGATACGAATCCATAATTCACAAGTACGTCATCGACTTCCAGTTCAAGCGGTTTTCCACTCTTCGCATCCGTCACAATCACTTTTTCTATACTTTCTTCTCCAATCAGTTCGGCGGGGAGATAAGGAGTCAAGACCTCCACATTGGATTGTTTCAAACGCTCTACACTGTGTTCATGGGCACGAAATTTATCCCTTCGGTGAATGAGTGTCACTTTTTCAGCTATCGGTTCAAGCATTAGCGACCAATCGACTGCCGAATCACCGCCACCGAATACAACCACTTTCTTATCAGCGAATTGACTCATATTCTGGACGAAATAATGAAGGTTGGCATTTTCAAATCTTTCTTCGCCTTCGATTTTTAATTTCCGAGGCTGAAATGCCCCGTTTCCAGCAGTGATGATTATCGCTTTCGAATAATGTGTTTCTTCGGATGTCGTAATGGCAAATATCTCATCCGAAGTACGGACAATGGTCTCTACAGATTGATTTAGACAAATATCCGTTTTGAATTGACCCATTTGTTCCAGTAATCGATTGATGAGATCTTGGGCCTGAATTTTCGGGAAACCCGCAATATCATAAATATATTTTTCAGGGTACAAAGCAGACAGCTGCCCTCCCAATTGAGGGAGGCTTTCAATGATTTTCACTGAAGCTTGGCGCATCCCCGCATAAAAAGCGGTGAACAAACCAACCGGCCCTCCCCCGATAATAGTGATGTCAGAGACTTCATACTTTTCTTCCAAACTCATTCCCCCCTAGATGTCTTCCTTAATAAGATTCCATTTACTAGAATCACTTTGCTTACATGTAAATTCATGCAATAATTACTGACATGCAAACCTAGCTAATCAATTTCACCAATTGATAATTTTATATATTGCAATATGCGTGCCAACCACGGAAACCGCCTTTAATATACTAAATATTAAGAATTCATTTTGAAAACGCTGTCATATTGAGTTATAATTAACTCAAATTTGATGAAACGTTAATCAGAATTCACTCATTCCCTTTTGAAAAGAGAGGATTACCTTATGAAAAGTACGGATTCAACTGAAAGTGTCGAGATGACACTCCAAACTCTATTAAAGATTCTTGATCATTCCTCAGATGAGATTTTCGTCCTTGACGGTGAAAAGCGGATTCTTTACGTCAACAAGGCATGTGAGCGCCATTATGGGCTGAAACCTACTGATGTCATCGGCAAAAATAATGTGGACTTATTTGAAAAAGGATACTGGACGCCCTCCATAGTGCCTGAAGTATTTAAAAGAAAAAAGCCTTGCTACATGAAACAACAAACATATATTGGGGCTGAATTGATGACATCGGCGATTCCAATTTTAAATGATGCGGGGGAAATTGAACTGGTCGTCACTACATCCACAGAAACACAAACGTATAAAATGTTAAAGGCGAATGAAGCAAGCAGTGAGTCAAAAATGACTCATGATGAAGATGAAACGGGGAGATTCATTACTAACAGCGGTAAAATCAACCGCATCCTCACTTTTTGTGAAAAGGTGGCACCTACGGATTCCACGATCTTAATCCAGGGGGAATCTGGAACGGGTAAAGGAGTGCTTGCCCATTTCATCCACCGGATCAGTAAGCGGAAAAGCAAACCTTTCCTGACGATCAACTGTGCAGCCATTCCCGAAGAACTGCTCGAATCCGAACTATTCGGCTATTCAAAAGGTGCATTTACCGGTGCAAATAAAACTGGAAAACGCGGATTGATTGAATCCGCTGACGGCGGCACTGTCTTTCTTGATGAAATTGGGGAAATATCGCTCGCTCTGCAGGCAAAGCTTCTCCAAGTAATCCAGGACAAGCAATTCATTCCCGTCGGCGGCAGCGAAATGAAAAAGGTCGACATCCGCATCGTCGCTGCAACAAACCAGAACTTGATAGAAATGGTCAATGATAAAAGATTCCGGGAGGATTTATTTTACCGTTTGAATGTGATTGATATTCAATTGCCTCCATTGCGGGAACGTAAAGAAGACATCATTCCCCTTACGTACAATTTCTTAAATAAGTTCAATGAAAGGTATCATGAAAATAAAGTCATTTCGGAAGAATGCTTGAACCTATTAATTCATTATTCATGGCCCGGCAATGTACGCCAGCTCGAAAACTTGATTGAAAGGTTGGTCTTAATAAGTGACTCCGTAATCCTAATGTCCGACTTGCCCGAAATGATTACCGAGAACGTTGAACAGGTCACACAGATTGATCTCCCCACTTCTCTCGATAAAGCACTTGATGAAACGAAAAGGATATTGATCAGGAAATCTTACCAAACATATAAATCATCAAGGAAAGTCGCAAAGGACCTCTCTATCAGCCAAACGAAAGCCTCGGCATTGATCCGGGAATACTGTGAGGACTTAATGAATAAATAGGTACCATGAAAATGACAATGTTTGTCCATTTGCATCCAACCAAAACATGCTGGTTGTTGCTAGTGATGATAGTATTCCATTTCATATGGGCTTCCATTGTAAATCCCGACTTCTTCTTCCTGATCCGTTGTCCAGGTACGAACAAAAATAAGAGACTTCCCCTTTGCGGGCAAGTTTCAGTTGATCTCGCTGATTATGTTTCGAAAGCATCCTCATCACCTCAAGTTTTAATAGTTCTATCTTAAAACAAAAAAGACTGTAGGCAAAAAGGAGTTCTATCTGAAATTTTAAACATAGTTGATTGAAACGGAAGGTGCGAGACTCCTGCGGGAATAGCGAGTCCAAGGGAGACCCCACAGGCGCAAGTGCGACGAGGAGGCTCCCGGACCGCCCGCGGAAAGCGAGTGCCTGAAGTGGAAATCAACGTCAAAATTTGCACGAGCCCAAAAAAACTGTAGACAAACTCGATTTTCATCGAGTTTGTCTACAGTCTGAGACTTCCCCTTCGCGGGCAAGTCTCTTATTTTTATGAAGATCCTACTATTTTTTCACCTCTCGGCTTTGTACTATTTGAATCCGGTTCTCTTGTGATGCCAATTTGATTGAATTTATCACCTATGGACAGTTTGTATGTCAATGATCCTGCACCTGCTTCATCAGGCTTGAAAGTTCCTGCATTTGTCCGTTTTCCATCTTTCAGCAACCACACCTGATACACCTCGGACTCTTGAAGGCTAGGTAAATTCTGAATTTGAACGATTAACCGTCTTTCTTCACCTTGCTGCAAAATGTATGCAGCACCGTCCGTATTCATATTTACAGCCGTCTTATCGGCAGGCTGCAAAGATAGCGACGTTTTAACCTCCATTGGCAGATTGATAGCTGCAAGTTCTTTTTTTAGTTGAATATTGGAATATAACAGCACAAATACCAAAACCAGAACGGCCAGCAAAAGGCCTGAAGTTACTGGTGTAAACTGTTTAAAGAAAAAACCACTCCAATTCTTTTCCCTTCTCACCGGAACTTCATCATCAGTCCCAAAGACAAAATTCATGACCTCTGATTTCAAGGAAGAAGGAGGTTCCATTTCATCGAAATCCCATTTCAATGAATTCCAGGCTTCCGTCATTTGTTCATACTCCCTAGTGCATTCAGGGCATTGAATTAAGTGTTCCGCGAATGCTTTTTTTTCTTTTTCTCCCAGTTCACCCGATAAAAATGAAAGCAGGTTAGCGCACTCTGTATTCATTTACAAACCACCTACTTCCAAATACTTTTTCAACAATTTAAGCGACTGATGAAGTCTGCTCTTGATGGTACCAATCGGTTCATTTTCAATTTTGGCAATTTCCGTTAACGAATACCCTTTCCAATACAGTAAATCAATCAGCCTTTTTTGCGGCTTGCTTAACTTACTTTTTGCATTGGCAATTTCACTATATAATAGCCCATTTTCTATAGCATTATTAGGATCTTCTATGTCAACGGGATGACTCATGTCCATGTGTTTGTTATTCCGGTTATGAACGCTGTCTTTACGGACATAATCCACACACACATTTCGTGTAACGGTCAAAAGCCAGCTTACAAAGTGCCCCTTTTCGGAATTGTAACTGCTTTTTGTGGTCCAGAGCTTTAAAAAGACCAACTGCACAATCTCTTTAGTTTTTTCAGCATTTCCATTTGTGAACTTAAAAGTAAAACCATAGATTAATTTAATATGCCGGTCATAAAGTTCTTCCAGAGCAGGACGATGCTTTTTCATTACTAATGCCATCAATTCCTTATCATGTTTTTCTTTCAATCGCACCTGCAACTCCTCACCAGTAAATTTGGAAAAAACGTGTAACAGGAACGACCATCAATGATCGTCCCTTTTTTTCTTATTTAGGAAAATTCGTCTTATCATTTACAATATACCAAACATTTTTCACACCTTCGCCATTGACATCTCCCGCTGCCTTATCATTCACAAAATAGTAGAGTGGAAATCCTTTGTACGTTACCTGCTCTTCCCCTGTATCTTCCCTTTTAATGGTTCCAAAGTCTTTTTCCTCAAATCCTTTTGGAACAGCAAAATCCCTTTCCATGAATGGAGGCCATTTTTTCAGACAATCACCCATGCAATTGCTTTTTCCTGGTTTATCATTCTTGAAAAAATAAAGTGTCATTCCCTTGGAATCTGCAAGGTATTCGCCTGTTGTTTCACTTTCCATTAAATTCAGGGTTATTGGTTTTTCATCGGCAGTACCACTAACCACTTGATCATTTTGGGGTGAATCATTAGCTTCATTTCCGCATGCCGCCAAAACTAGGACCATCATAAAAACTGAAAATACCATCCACTTTTTCATATACTCTCACTCCTCGTCAATTTACTTCCATCCCCATTTTTGAAATACTTGATGGGATTCTTCCGTTTTAAGATAATTAATGAACTGTTTTGCCTTTTTCTTGTTTTCACTCTTTCTTGTTATGCTTACTGGGGTTCCTCTATAGAGCTTGTCTTCCTCAGGGAGCTGAATCAGGTCCGTCACATCCGCCAGACGGTAATGCCAGGATTCATACGTAATCCAGGCGTCTAATTTAGAATTTGCCTTCCATAGATCGATAGCTTCTGCACTGGACCTCACTGAAATGGCAATATTCCTGCTAATTCCAGGAATCAATCCTTTTCTTCCAGCCAAATCTTCCCATAGCCCCAGTTGCCCGGCTCCATTAACATCCACAATCTTTACGCCCTTCTTCGTTAAATCCTCCAAAGACTGTATATTCTTTGGGTTTCCTTTTCTAACCAGAATTCCAGCTGACCGTGCATACAATTCTGTACGGTTTTTTTCATCAAGGAGCTCCGGATGATCATGTATAAAATCTGTTAGCATATACTCGGACCCTCCGTAAATGATATCCGCATCCTGGTTGGCTTGATCAATCCATTTTTCTTCGGGTCCCGCTGTCACTTCAACTTTTATTCCCGTTTCTTTGGTGAATTGTTCCGCCACTTCCTTGATGGGTCCAAGAGGTCCACCTGGTCCATATACTTTTACGACATCATCGACAGCTTGCCCCCGTTTCGAACCCATTTCCGGTGAAAATGCTAACAAGACTGCCATCAATGATATCCACACAACAAAAATGATCTTTTTCAAATCTTTCCTCTCTCCCTTCTAAAAAGCCTTTGTACTATAGATAACGGGACAAATCCCAAAACGGTTTGAAAAAAATTGTTAATTTTTTCATCCTGATGCAAAATACATCTGATGATCTTAAGCTTTTCTCTTTTTTTCTCAACAAAAACACCCCATTCGAAAAAGTATCTACTTTCGAATGGGGCATGACTTTAATTACATACTCTTTCAATTCTCTTAAACTAAGTTATAGAAAAGGTTAGCTTGAATTGCTTCCCTTTCCCTGTCTTTTTCTTTTACGTATCACAGCAATCACCAACAATAACAGAGGAATAATCGTTTGCATCAAAACTCCATAAATAGGAAAGGCGATGATATCAAATCGATTGACATCCATAGAGCTAGGGTACGACCAAAAGCTGAATTCTACAATCAAAATCCCTATCGGCCATATAACAGGACGATAGTCGGAGAGGTTCAGCCACTGCGCGGTACCTAAAGCAGCCGCATAATAAAACACAGAAATTTTGACAAACGCACCTACTATCCATACGGCCATGATGGCGGACTCCAAATGTTCAAAAAAGTCGGCCAAACTGATGTACCGAGATACATTCATCAGGGGATAATTCTTTGTGGCTGTTGTTGACCCGAGTACAAAAAGAACCAGAAGATTCACCACAACTAACGTCATCATCACGGCAAACACAGACATCATCCCGGATTTCATCCCTTTTTTCATATCGGTTAAAAAAGGGAGGAGAAAAATTATCAGAAAAAACTCGCTGAACCATCCACCCGGTACAATCGAACCCTTGATCGGAGGCATAATTCCATTCCCCAATATCGGGAATATATTCTTGAATTCAAGATCAGGGCCCAGTAAGACGATTAAAAGAAGGATTGGAAAGATAAACATAGGAACAAACAATTGGGCAGCTCTCCCCAGCACCTCTATCCCTCCGCGTACGATAAAGGCACAGAGAAGTACCATCGATGCCATGATCACGCTAATCGGGGTTTTGACCAGAAATGAGTCGACAATAAATTCTCCGTAACTTCTTAGGATTTGCCCTGTGATCGGGATATAAAAAAACAAGAATAAAAAACCGAGAATTTTCCCTGGAATCCGACCAATGATCTGTTCACTGAATTGGATCACCGTTTGTTTCGGATAAATTTTGTGCAGTTTATAAGCGATATACACCGTCACATACCCGATGAGAGACGCCAAAATGGGGGACAGCCATAAATCAGTTTTGGCATATTTGGCTGTGATGCTTGGAACCCCGAGAATGGCCGTTGCCACAATCGTCGGATACATCATGAATGCCATCTGTAGAGATGAAATTTTACCTTTCTCCATCATCTTCCTCCTTTCTGTGATAGTCTGTAAATCTGAAATCACGAAACCCACTGATAGATCTACTTTTTCATAAACACTCCATTCAGTTGGTCCTGCCATCTGCGCGAGTACGAACATAGATAGCACCTTATCGATAGGATATTTAGCATAAATAATGCCCAGTCAGCTGGTTTCGGTTCCTTTACGATTTCTTTGCCTTACAACAGCAATCACCAACAATAACAGAGGAATAATCGTTTGCATCAAAATACTTTGTAAAGGGAAGACGTTGATATCATTACGACTGACATCCACAGTGCTAGGCAACGACCACAAACTGAATATGACAATCAAAATCCCTATCGGCCATACAATAGGACGATAGTCGGAGAGATTCAGCCACTGCGCTGTACCTAAAGCAGATGCATAATAAAAAACGGAAATTTTCACAAACGCCCCCACTATCCATACCGCCATGGCGGCGGATTCTACATGTTCAAAAAAGTCGGCCAAACTGATGTATCGAGATGCATTCATCAAGGGGTAAAGCTTTGTGGATGTTGTTGACCCAAGCACAAAAAGAACCGTAAGATTCACCACAATTAACGTCATCATCACGGCAAACACAGACTTCATACCGGATTTCATCCCTTTTTTCATATCTGCCAAAAAAGGAAGAAGGAAAATGATCAAGAAAAACTCGCTGAACCATCCACCCGGTACAATCGCACCCTTGATTGGGGGCATTATACCATCCGCCAATACCGGGAATATATTCTTGAATTCTAGATCAGGAATCAGCAAGAGGATTAAGATAAAGATTGGAAAAATGAAAACAGGTACAAACAATTCAGCAGCTCGCCCCAACACTTCTATTCCCCCGCGCACGATGAACGCACACAGAAGCACCATCGATGCCATGATCACACTAATCGGGGTACGTACCAGAAAAGAGCCGACAATAAATTCTGCGTATCCTCTAAGGATTAGCCCCGTGTTCTGGATATAAAAAAACAAGAGTAAAAAACCGAAAATTTTCCCCGGAATCCGACCAATGATCTTTTCAGTGAATTGGATCACCGTTTGTTTTGGATAAAGTTGGTGCAGTTTATAAGCGATATAAACCGTAAGATACCCTATGAGCGCAGCAAAAATGGGGGACAGCCATAAATCGGTTTTGGCATATTTCGCTGTGATGCTGGGAACCCCGATAATAGCCGTTGCCACAATCGTCGGATACATCATGAATGCCATCTGTAATGATGAAATTTTCCCTTTCTCCATCTGCTTCCTCCCTTCTGTCATAATTTGAAATCACGCAACCGACTGATAGACTCACTTTTCCATAAACTCTCCAAATGGCCTGAAAAAAGCTTCGATCCATTGAGTGGGTCCTGACATCTGTGGGAGATTGAACATGGACAGAATCAAGCCAGTGAGGAGCAGTGTAAGAAATGCCATTTTATCTTTTTTAGGGTTTTGTTTCATTTTCGGCCATTCATACAAAATGATTAGAGCAACAATCGCGGTTGTACACAAAAAAGCCCCCCATCTCACTTGTCCTTCACCTCTTTCTCAGACAAACCTGCCGGTCTGTTTATATAGCCCTGTCTTCGAATATGGGCCGCAACATCGATTTCCACTTCCATTTCCGCGAATATCTCATCCCAGTGGTTTTCGACCTTATTAAACTGTTTAGGATATTTCCGATAGAAATCTTTACCTAACCCTAAAATGTCCGCTTTCTTATCCTGAGTATTCAGAAAAGCCATCTCGATGCGTTTTTCTATATCTTTTTGATAGGCTCGTTCTGCAGCTTTTAGAGACTTAGGATTTGAAAGGTTTAAATTCGTTCCATTTTGTATAACAGATCCATCTGTATTTACCTTCACTAATAATTTCCATTTCCCGTTGATAATTTGCGGAATGATCTTGACTTTGGCTGACACTGGACTTAAAGATATCTTCCCTTTTACCCCTTTGGGTTTTATGGTCACGGTGTATGATTCCACTTCATCCCTTAACCACAATAGCCCTCTTGTTTCTTTTTCCGTCATCATCCCAGTCATTTTATCTTTTTTGAACACGGCTGTCCCGACAATGTAAGGAATTCCCTGTAATTTCGTTTGCCCTTTCCCTGGTGGTAAAATTTCAACGAATGGAAGTGCGGCCGCTTGAGGTATACCCGTTAACATTTCATCTAAATCCTGCATTGTGACCAGCATCCCGATATGTAAATCAGATAGTTCTCTAAGCACTTCCCCTGAATAGTTTTCCAGGGGTGGCAAAGATTCAAGGATAGGCTTTGCTTTCCCTTTGCTGACATACATATTAGCTTTCTCTCTTGGCTGTGGATGGCGCAGCAAAAAATCCAGCTGCTCTTGAATTCCTTCCTTCGCTAACTTTTCACCGAATACAAATATCTTGCAATGTCCCCAAAATACTTTTCGCGGAAGCTTGCTTTGAAGCTTGGACAATGCATCTGAAATATTGGAGCCTTTTTCATATCTCACCAATGTCGTAACAGCACCCCCTCCTTGACTGCTCCCTCCTCCTTGTCCGCCGCCTCCACTACTTATTGAACTTGGAATAAAAACCTGGACGGATAGTTCGATGTGATCATCATCCTTCTTATCGATGGCGGCTGCTGTGACAATCGCCAAATCAGTGATTTCCACTCGATCCCAACAACCGCTTAGAAAAGGGGTTGTTCCACAAATACCAAGCAAAAGAAGGACGCTTTTCATGAAATGACGCCTCTTTACTTTCTCCAATATCTTTGTTAGCCTCCAACCATTATTCACTCCGTTTCACTTCCCCTTTTTGGATTTGGTCCCTGTTCCGGAGGTTGACGGTATACATTAGAATCCCCTGTGAGGCGCGGGCGTGTAGTCATCCTCCACCAAGGAGCTCTCCACAGCACATCTTTCAGCTCTTGACCTTTTAACGGTGCCAGTGGCGTTAAGTAGGGAACACCGAAGGAACGCAAGCTGCATAAGTGAATGACTATGGCAATGATCCCCATCATGATGCCAAGCAGTCCTAATGTACCGGCAAGCAGCATCATTGGAAAACGCAGCATCCGGAAAGCAATTCCGGCAATATAACGAGGCATCATAAAAGAAGCGATTCCCGTAATTGCAACTACAATGACCATTGGCGCTGAAACCAACCCCGCTTGTACGGAAGCTTGACCAATCACTAGCGCTCCAACAATGCTGACGGCAGAACCTACCTGCTTCGGCAATCGAACCCCTGCCTCTCTTAGTGCCTCAAAGGTAATTTCCATAGCCAATGCCTCTACTATTGCAGGAAAAGGGACCGATTCCCGGGATGCCGCGCTGCTTAGCAGGAGTGCGGTTGGGACAGCCTCATGATGAAACGTCAAAATAGCAACATAAAGGGATGGAAGCAATAGGGATAATCCCATAAAAAAATAACGTAACCAACGGATAAAAGTGCCTGCCATAAAACGTTGCGCATAATCCTCTTGTGATTGAATCAAAGAAAAGAAGGATATTGGTGCAATTAATGTAAAAGGGGTTCCTTCTACAAGAATGACAGCGCGTCCCTCGAGCAAGCAAGAACAGGCTACATCCGGCCGTTCTGTCGTCATGATCTGAGGGAAAGGTGAAAACGGATTGTCCTCGATCATTTCCTCGATGTACTCGCTTTCTAAAATACCGTCTATTTTAATTCGTTCCAACCGAGTTGTAATCTCTTCAATCAGTGTTTTATCCGCAATTCCATCAATATAAGCAATCGAAACATTCGTCCTGGTATAAGTTCCGATCTTCATCGATTGTATTTTAAGTGCTGGACTTTTAATAATACGTCGCAATTGGGATGTATTTACCTCTAGAGATTCAATAAATCCCTCTCGTGACCCCCTGACTCCCCCCTCTGCCATTGGTTCTTCAATCGCCCGCTTTTCCCATTTGGACAATCCTAAAGAAAATCCATCGCTTTCCCCTTCATATAGAAGGATCGGGTTTCCAGAGGAAATCGATTCAATGCAATCCGCCAACATATTCACTTTCACCACTTTAGGAACGGGCAATTTATGTTCAATAAAATCATTTAATGGTTGTGGCTCCTTGGGTGACTCCTGCATGAGTGGAGATAGCACATATTGCTCTATCGCCTCGATGTCTGAGAGTCCCGCAATGTAAATAAGCATCGCCCGCGTTTTTCCGAAAAGTAAGAACGAGCGGAACATGACATCCGAGCAATTATCATAAACAGAACGAAGTGTTTCTACATTTTGACTGAAATTCGCATCAAGTACATCTGCAGGCTTAGAATCTTGGTAATTATTTTGTATACTGGATTTTTTTTCTTTCGTTTTTCTTAACAATTTGCCCACATTACGAATCAAGCTGAATACCCCCATTTTTTTTGCAGGTCACTCTAACTCCATTTTTCTATGTTTCTTCATTAAGGGTATTTTATACAGAAAATCCTGTGCCCGGCATGAACTAATTTTCATGGAAAAGCAGTGTCATAAGTTGATTTTGAATAAACCGTAAACTCTTGTGATATCCTGTTTGTAATTAATAACTAAGGGGTATATCAAAAACCGGGGCTATTTATTAGTCGAAAATGCTGTCTCTGGCTAAGCATTGTTTATTGAACAAGATACACAGGACCATAAAGTAGGGGTTATTTTTTAAAGGATGGATATTGCTCTTATATATCTCTGTTTTTTTTAAAAGTTTCATGGGCAATCAGACTAAAACATTAGAAGATAAGGGAGATTCTATGTCATTCTTAATCACATTGCTCGGATTATTGGTGTCCACAATAATCGCTACAATATTAAATGCTATATGGCCTCGTATCCCACTTCCGATATATCAGATCTCCATGGGAGCAGTGTTTTCATTATTACCATTTCAATTATCATTTGATTTTCATTCAGAATTATTTATGATCTGTGTCATTGCTCCGCTGCTCTTTACAGAAGGAAAAAATACGTCCCGTAAAGAAATGCTTGAATTGCGTAAGCCTATTCTGTTATTAGCCTTTGGGTTAGTATTTGTGACGGTTTTTGCAGGAGGCTTTTTCATCCACTGGTTAATACCCGGTATGCCGATGGCTGTGGCTTTTGCTTTAGCAGCTACCATTACCCCTACGGATGCGGTAGCGGTACAATCGATTACAAAAGGATTGAAATTGCCTGGAAACATGATGCCCATCCTTGAAGGTGAATCACTTTTCAATGATGCTGCTGGAATCGTCGCTTTTAAAGTTGCCCTGGGAGCTGCCTTAACTGGAGTGTTTTCCATAAAAGATGCTTCGCTTAATTTTATATTTGTAGCTTTAGGCGGTATCTTTATAGGTATCGTATTGGGCTATTTAATCGTTAAATTACGATTATTTTTACGGGTTCATGGACTTGAAGAAATCCCTATGTCTATTGTCATTGAACTAATTACGCCTTTTGCCATATATATGGTAGCTGAAGAATTCCATGTTTCCGGAATCTTGGCAGTGGTTGCTGCAGGTGTAATTCATGGCATCGAGCGGGATCGCCTTCAGAGTTCCACAACTAAATTGCAAATTGTATCAACTAATACATGGTCTGTATTAGGTTATGTCTTGAATGGACTTGTATTTGCTTTGTTAGGATTCATGTTGCCCAGTGTTTATCAGGAAATTGAGTCCAACTTAAATAGGGGCATTCTTTTTGGGATAAGTGTCTTGATCGTTCTTTTATTATTGGTGATCCGTTTTATTTGGGTATACATTCTGCATGATACTTTTACGAAAAATAGAGTGAATCCATTAGAGCAATTCATTATGTCCAGGGTTCATCCAGAAGATGGAAATGACACCGATGAGGAGAATGTTTCAAGATCACGATTTGCATTTTTGACATCCGTTTGCGGCATTCATGGAACCATTACATTAGCTACAGCGTTATCCATACCATATTTTATGCCGGATGACACTTTATTCCCGATGCGTAATACAGTCTTGTTTATCGCAGCTTGCGTTATATTGTTAAGCGTCACCTTGGCTACCGTTCTCTTGCCATTACTGGTAAAGACACCGATTGAATTCAAAGATGAGCGCCTAACCTCTGAGGAGGCTTATAAAATTGTTTTAAATAAAACGATCAATCATCTGAGCAAAGAAGCAACCATCGATAATCAGAAAGCGGTCCATCAAGTAATGGAAGATTTAAATGAACAACTGATAGATTTGGAACGGGGAATAACGAATAGACCGGATAATCGGACAATACGCGATTTAGTTGAGCTTGGAGCCAATAAGGAATTGGAAGTCGTTTCTGGATTAGTCGAAAAAGGGATTATAACTGAAACAGCCTTTGAACTATATAAAGTGTATATTTCAAGAACCTTAAATTATATGCAAAAATCTTCGCTGAAAAGGGCTTGGGTCAATTTGCAGGCCATTCTTTTCAAGAAAAAGATCAATGTCAAATGGGATAAGAAATGGGAAGCGAAATTAGAGGACTCCATCGTTAAAAATGCGGACCTGATCAGGGAGTTCCGTAAAGCACAAAAAGAAGCTTCAAAGGAAGCCATTTCATTGATCAAACAACAAACCACACCTGAAAACCGCCATGAAGTCATGCTTGTCATCCAAAGATACAATCGTTATTTGAATCCGTTCGGAACATTAAGTGAAAAAGATGCAAAACGCTTTGAAGAGATGGTGAGTCAATTTCAGTTGAATGCGATGCAAATCGAACGTGATATCATTCAGCAAATGGTTGAAGCTGAGCAAATATCCATACAAACAGCAACTGAGCTTAGACAAAACTTAATCTATGATGAAATGATAATGATACAAAATTGATAAAATATAAAGAGACACCGATACAACAGGAAGCGGTGTCTCTTTATTACATTCCAAAGTAGGGATGAATACCGCAGGAAAAATGAAATGACAGCAGATATAGGGATTTCATGAAATAACCAGAGGACCTTGGTAAATTTGGTACAGGATTTCATGGAAATAATCCCATTATTCTTTTTTGTGTTCTTGTTCGTTCACAATGGAAAGTTAATCGTTTTGCAGCTTTAACTGTTGTTTCATTTGAACATACTGCAGTTGATGCAAGCATCATGGGGGGGTATATGAAAATGCCTTTCCTGACGGTTTATTATTTTCTTGGGTTCAGATTTACACCGCTCTAACTAATCGATCCGCCCTCAATCCCTTCTTTTATCAATTCCTTCATTCAATATTTTACTTGGAAGCGAAAGTAGAGATAGAATATGGTCCAGATGATCATATAGAATGGTATGAAAATCCCAATTCCTATAGCTAATCCCTTTAAGCTGAACGGAATCCAACCAACAAAGAAAGATAATAGGAAGTAAAGAATGCTGACAGTCAGGCAGTGCAGAATGGTTTGAGATAGCAAGCTCCATGTTTCATTTTCAAAGAAGATTGTTGCCGTGCTGAAGAACCAGCCACATAATATGCAGCCTAGCACGTTTTTTACAAATATTTCACTGTCCAATGCAGGAACCTCCCCAAAAACGATCACTCCAAAACATGTCAGCACCATCACGAGTGCCCCAAAGGAAATCCCAACAAAGCTGCGGAATAATAGTGTTTTCATCATAATCCCTTCCTTTTCCATTGAAATGCTTTCTTGATTCCTGGAACATAGTGCCGGGAAACATATTCTTTTTCCCCTGATCGGAAATACACACATAAGGTCCCGTTGAAAGATGCCTCGAATCTGCTTAACTCATCCAAATTGGCAATCACTGACTTGGACAATCGCACGAATTGATCACCGGGAAGGTCCCTTTCCAGTTCATATAACCTTTCTTTCATTTCGAAAGTACCCTGTTTCGTCCGCACCATTAGGGAATCTTGCTCTGTGAACAAACAGATGATTTCTTCTGCCCGGAAGACATGCTGCATTTCTTCTTTTTTGCCGACAAAATACGGTCTTTTCCTCTCAGCGCTCCATCAGTTCCTGCACTTCTTCATTCCATTCGTGATTGCGGATAAGCACCTCTATCGCCTTGATCTCCTCACCTATCTCTACGTTTATTTTCATTCTTCGACCTCCCTTTGCTTATAATATTAATATCTTGATATTTCGCTTGTGATTTCCAGCTACATGCCACTTTATTGCTATAACATGCTTGTAATGGATGCTCAGATACACTAAATAACCGTCCAAATAATTGGACGGCCCTTTGATAAAAAAATCTAATTTTGATTTCGAATGCGTTTACATTAATTAAGATCACTCTTTACTTGTAAAAGTACTTGGCATCACCACAGCGATTACCTCTCCACGGGCGCAAAGTTTATCAAGTGCAAATACCTCTGTTTCGATTCTCCATTTCTTAGGATGAATTTCATGAATCGTCCCAACGGCTATTAATGGCACATCATTTGGGGTCGGCTTTACAAACTCCACATTCAGTGACGCAGTCACGAACCTGGGTGGCTCCACTCCATCTCCAACTTCATGACCATTTTTACGGTGTAAAGCCAATGCAGCAGAACCTGTTCCGTGACAATCAATTAAAGAGGCAATCAAGCCGCCATAAATAAATCCTGGAATTGCGATATGCTCTGGGCGTGGTGTATAAATTGTCCTTGTTTGCTCGTCATGCCAACCCGTTCGAAAATGATGACCATCTTTGTTCAAGCGACCGCATCCATAACACCATGCAAATGCATCTGGATAATCATCTTGAATTGCTTTTAGCACATTCTCCTCCATCATCTCTCCCCCTTTTTCAGAATATTATAACACCATTAAAGGATAAGGGGTCTATTTGGATAAATGCTGAAAGGTTAGTTTTTGTAATTCCATGATTCTTTATTGAGCTTACTGGCAAGTTTTAATTTTCATAGAATAGTAACCTGACGCAGCTTTAATCGTCAACACACATAAAAAGTTACAGGAATCCCTGCTTCTTTACTCGATATAATCGACAAAGACCCCTGTAAGCGAGCAGCATTCAGGAGCCTTCCTTTGACTAATAATGTCTTCCATTGCATTGTCCACTGTTCTGTTGCAGGCTTACCTTCTTATTAAAAGTTAAGCCTTTTTCTTAAATCCCAATACTTGAATGTCATTTTACCCATTTTCGATTTCGAAAGTGAATCATATTTACGTCCAAGTGCTTGGTTTTGTTTTTCTAGCTTAGTAATTTGTTTAAGTTGAACTGTGTTCAGTCTTTTTAATTGCTTTACTTCTTTAGCTAATTCTTTATTTTTCCCTTTCATATCATATTTTTCTTTATCAACAATTGCCCGTTCTTTCATTGAAATTTCCACATCTTTTGGTTTTAATTTAGGATTTCCATAAGTTTCAAATCCTATCATTTTTAAATATGGCATGTTATTTTGAAAATTTTGTTCAAAGTTTCCATAACTTTTATGGATGTGGAGAAATGTATAACATCCAGCTTTTTCTGCTGAAATGATTTGACCATACCCAGACAGTTTAAACAGCTTTTCGACTCGTTTCATTTCTTCAGGTATGTTTTTGACAATATAGGTGAAAACTTCGTCAACATTAAACTCCGCAGGCAATATTTTCACTTTTTTTAATGATGCATGCTTAATCAGTTCATCAAAGTCATCTTCATCAATATAAAACGTATTCGTGCTTTGATTTACATAATCTGTAATACGCTTGCTCCATAATGGTCCTTGCAGTTTCTTTATTGCTTCCGAAAATAAAAACTGCCTGCTAACTTGATACATTCGTTGTGACGCAAACTCATATATGTCCTTATTGCATAATGCTAATTTGACAGCGTCACGGAAATCCTTCTCTGTAACAGCATATAACGGGTAATCTTCGCCAAAAAGCTTCATATGCATTTCGGTTGGGTTCATTATTACAGCCTTCCTTAAAATCCCATACTCCAATAGCTTTGTAGACAGTTCCAGACTGCTGTCCATTTCCTCACTTCTCCAGGTTATCCCAATATCACTGTTCACGATTAATTGTTGGGCATTCTCCCTTGTCAATGCCCCGTACCATGTAAGCCCATCTGTATTTTTAAGGAGGTATGCCGCTTCTTCCTTAAACTGAGAATCATCTTTAACCCATTTGAATTTATCCCCCGCCACATCAAGTGATAGATTCGGAATCTCTCGTTTTAATTCTTTAAAAGCAGTAATAATGGGAATGGTCTTCCAATCCGGGTCGAATTTCCCTGTATATACAAGTTTGTTTCTTAATCGGGTATGCCCTTCCGCTGATTCAACGTTTGGTATCATCGGGGTAAGCAGGGAAACTTTATTTTCTTCTTTATTCAAATTAAGAATCTCAATGACAAATTGGCACATCTCTTCTGTTTGACATAAGAAATACGCACACTGATCATATATATTTTTGATGCTCTCAAATTTTTCTTCCTTAACATCCTGACCTATGTGAGTCAATCCTGTAGCATAAACTAATGTATTCTTTATGATATGCTTATGCTTTGCTATTTTTTCAACAGTCTCAATGCTTCTAACAAATAGCCAATCATATTCCTTTTGACTCCAATAATGAGAAATGAGCATTTCAGCTATATCGAAATCAATAACACCTTTTTTTACCCATTCATCATCCGCGACATTAAAAAAAGGATCAACAAAAGGATTGAGAATGGTTATATTATCAAATTTCTCAAGAGGCTGAATTAAGATATCACGTTTGACCGGGCTAGCTAAAAGTAAGTCAACTTCGATGTTAGAATCTAACGCAATGGTCGATGCCAAGGAAGATAAAAATACTGCAGATCCATCCATTGAATTCATGTCAATAAAGCCAAATAGAAGTACCTTCATTTTTCTGTTTTCAACTAGTTCATGTGAATTCAAAGTTTTCACTCCAATGACTGAAATCTGATATGAATTTTTATTTTTTTATTTGTTCTTTAATAGATGATTTAAGCGCAAGATATTTTAACGTGAATTTCCCTGCATACGTAACGTTGAATTTGTGTTCTAACAACTTAAGTCTTCGTATTTCTTGATTAAGCTTAATATTTTCCTTTTGGGCCATCTTACTTTTTTCTAATTCTTCTCGCAGCATATTATTTTCTTTTGTAACTTTCTCAATGATTTTTTGTTTTTCCATGCCATTGCCCTCTATGAGCTCCAATGTCATGGACATCATGTCTTTCATTTGTAATTCGAGTTCCTCATACATGGTTTTCCAATATTCGTTTCGTTCGTCCATATTGAAAAAACTCCCCTCCATTAACCTTGGATGATCTCCAATTCTCTTTTTATAACAACATCCACAGCGCATTTTTCCCGGATCGACTGAGAAGCTTGTTTTGACACTCTTAGAAATACGTCCGAGTTGTAATATAAGCGCTCTATTGCATCGGCAATTTCGATAGGAGACTCAGGTTTTGTTAGAAGGCCAGACACGTCATGTTTAACGAATTCCGGGATTGCCGTAATATCTGTTGAAATCGGCACTAGCCCACTCGACATTGCCTCGCACATAGAAACCCCTTGAGAATCCAAACGGGTCGGGCAAAGGAAAATCCCATACTCCTTATGTAATGCAGCGATTTTCTCCTGAGATAGGAAACCTTTATGAATCGTTACATTCTCAAAATCCCGGATTGGCTCAACGGTTTGATCGAACAATTTTCCATCACCATAAAATGCAAATTCCAACTTATCGAAGTATGGCCTCTTCGATAGTTCCAGCACTGCTTTCACCGATAGATCATTGGCGTATTTTCGTGAAGCGTATGGCCTGATTGAAAGGACTTTTGTCCGCATTTCAACTGGCTTTTCAATAAAGGTAAACAGATTGTCATCTATTACATTAGGAATGATTACTGAATTTTTCGATTCTGCTCTTGCATCACATTCCGCTATATGCTCTTTGAACCATTTGGATATATGAACAAAGGTTGTATCCAATTCATTCGTTTGATAAAACCAATTCATAAAAGAAAGCTGTGCTACATAATAGTCGTCCGACATTTCAAGTATCTTCCTCAAGCTTTCAGGGCTTTCAAGAAAATTAAACCATCTTCTATGCCATGCCTCCGTTTCAAATCCATGTATCCAGGTAATAATCGGTAAATCTGTGTTCGTTTCTTTTATCGCTTGTACCATTTTTGGATTAACAAAATGAATCAGCGCTTTTTTATGTACTTTATGATTTAAGAAAATGCGCAGATGCTGTTCAGTTCCTCGATAAACAGGCACATCTTCATACGTATAATTTTCTGCTTTTTTATAGGCAGGATGCAAAACAAAGACATCAACCTTCAAACCCTCATCCAGATAAGCCTTGACTCTTCGGTGGATAAACCCATTCCGATATAACTGATCTTCATGTGGATAAGCATTCGTAATGATCACATATCTATCTTTTTCACTAAATGTAAGCTCATATAGATTTATAGATTCCTCCATTTTTGTTCACTCCTACTATTCAGTCATCTTCAATCAGCCTGCTACTTATCTGTAAATGAAGGATTATTAAAAGACCATTTTCCAACCACTTTTAAAACCGTCAATCGATTATAACAAACATGTATTACTGAATATTGACATCAATATGAGAATTCTGTAAATAAAAGTAAAGTTTTCATGAACTTTTATATGTTTTTGTAAAGTTTCAGTAAGCATAAACAAGCAAAATATAGAAGGACGAACCTTATCGGAATCGCCCTCTTACATATAAACCATTTTAAATCTATTAATAGGACGTGGGAGTGTAGAGCCCCAAAGCTTAGACTTGATTATTCTTATATCCTTAATGGAGTTTATTGGTTTAGTTACCAGTCAGTTGACTTTTTTCTACCTTCAAGAATTATTCAAGCATGTTTTTGTAAGAATAGAATAGAATCGAAAAAAGACCAATTTGCTGAAGAGAGTGATATAGATGGGACCAATTACCTTTAAAGCATGTGCAATCACTAATGAAATTGATTTGAACAAAATCGCCGTTCATTGCGGCATCCCAAAAAAATTCACCTGGGAAGAGCCTTTAATCCTTAAAGGCGATATTCTAAGTTCCATCCTTAATAAAAATGTGGACGAATCGCAGCAGGTGCTGGTTTTTTCCTTTGGCAGCATTGTCTTCATCAATTACTCGCACGAAGATGAGATTAAGGCATTTTCCTCCTTTATCCATTCTTTCGAGCCGGACATTGATCTCATCAATGTAGATAGATATACGGACGATTACAGCCTTCACTTCAGTGAAACTGAAAACATCAATTTAACGGACGAATATGTAGTTGTTCCTAAATATGAATTTTTCTACCCTGAATTAATTTCCACCATTCTCGCAAAATCGGTGGCACTTGAAAAAACTGAGGAACAACTCGGAAAAATCCACGACAAGCTCGAAGCCATGATTGACCGACTGGAAAAAGGCAAGCTGAGAATCGGCAACAAGGAACTGGCGAGGACGACGGCAAAAATCGTACGTCACGAGTACAATACCCTAGCGTATATCATGATTCTGGATAAACCTGATATCACATGGACAAGCAGCATTGCCGGCGAATTTTATGACAGGATGCTTGAATTTTTTGAATTGAATGATCGGTATAAAATCCTGAAAAGTAAAACTGAAATTTTATATAACATTATGGATGGGTTTTCTAACATCAGCCATTCGATCAGGGGACTATTCGTTGAATGGATCATTGTAATTCTCATTGTCTTTGAGATTCTTTTGACGCTTTTAGAAATCGCAGGATGGATACCATGAATTCTGAATCATATCGTAAGGAATACCTTCCAAAAAAATAAGCATCGTTTAGATGCTTATTTCAGACTGTAGACAAACTCGATGAAAATCGAGTTTGTCTACAGTTTTTTTGGGCTTGTACAAATTTTGACGTTGATTTCCACTTCAGGCACTCGCTTTCCGCGGACGGTCCGGGAGCCTCCTCGGCGCACTTGCGCCTGTGGGGTCTCCCTTGGACTCGCTATTCCCGCAGGAGTCTCGCACCTTCCGTTCCAATCAACTATGTTTAAAATTTCAGATAGAACTCCTTTTTGCCTACAGTCTTTTTTGTTTTAAAATAGAACTATTAAAACTTGAGGTGATGAGGATGCTTTCGAAACATAATTCTAATCAGCGAGATCAACTTGAAATAATTTAGATCAACTGGTGCCGGCGAATCATTTGGTTCGTAAAATGGAGGCTTCCATTGACTTCACTTTCATTTATGACTTGGTGATAGATATGTATTCAGAGGTAGGACGCCCAAGTATTGATCCAGTTATCTTAGTTAAACTGACATTCATTCAATATACCTTCGGTATTCGTTCCATGCGAAAACGATTGAAGAAGTTGAAACAAATATGGCTTACCGTTGGTTCTTAGGCTATGGTTTCCATGATAAAGTACCTCATTTCTCAACGTTCGGGAAAAATTATGAGCGACGCTTTAAAGATACAGACCTGTTTGAACAGATTTTCTATCGCATCTTAATGACAGCTGCTGAAAGAAAGTTAATAAGTGCTAAACACATATTTGACGATTCCACACATGTGAAAGCCAATGCGAATAAGCGTAAATTTGAAAAGAAAATCGTACGCAAAGAAACACGAGCATATCAAGGACGTCTTCAAGATGAAATAAATCAAGATCGTGAAAACCATGGAAAGAAGCCTTTTCCACCAGATAAATTTGATAAGGAAGAAACCAAAGCGATTAAAGAAAGTACTACGGATCCTGAGAGTGGCTACTATGTGAAAGATGAACGAACAAAACAGTTTGCCTATTCATTCCATGCGGTCGCAGACCGCAACGGTTTTGTATTGGGAACGATTGTAACACCTGGTAATACACATGACAGTCATATTTTGGAGCCACTTGTTGAGCAAGTGATTGAGAAAGTTGGAAAACCAGAAGCAGTTGCCGCAGATGCAGCTTATAAAACACCAGCGATTACAAGCTACCTATTTAACAAAGAAATCACACCTGCTTTACCCTATACACGTCCTCGTACAAATGAAAAAGATTCTTTCGCAAACATGACTATGTTTACGATGAACACTTTGATTGTTATCTTTGCCCTTCAGGAGAAACTTTAAAGTACTCAACAACAAATAAAGAGGGCTATCGCGAGTACAAATCGCCAAAACAAATTTGTGCAACATGCTCATTTTTATCACG